>JAFAID010000046.1 GCA_019236925.1 Mycobacterium sp.
TTCTCCGCTGAGGCTTGAGTGGCAGATGCGACGTGCGACACCGCCGAGTTCCGTCAATCCCGCACGCGTAGGACGACTTTTCCTTTGGCGGTGCGATTCTCCAGCGATGCGATCGCGGCGGCGGCTTCGTCGAGCGGATAGACCACCGGCTCCGGAGGAGCCAGCTTGCCCGAGGCGAGCAGCCGCTCGAGGGCGGCCCACTGCTCGGCCAGCGCGTCGGGGTGGGTGCCTGCCCAGGCGCCCCAGCCGACGCCGACCACGTCAATGTTGTTGAGTAGCAGCCGGTTTACTTTCACGGTGGGTATCTCGCCGCCGGTGAAGCCGATCACCAGCAGCCGCCCCCCGGGAGCAAGCGAGCGCAGCGAGTCGGTAAACCGGTCGCCGCCGACCGGATCGACTACCACGTCGACCCCGCGGCCGTTCGTCAATTCTTTTGCCGCGTCTTTGAAACCGTCGGCCAGCACCACGTCGGTCGCCCCTGCTGCCGTCGCGATCACGGCCTTGTCTGCTGTGCTGACCACCGCGATCACCCGGGACGCCCCGAGCACCGGCGCCAACCGCAGCGTGGATGTGCCGATGCCGCCGGCGGCCCCGTGCACCAGCACCGTGTCGCCGGACCGCAGCCGGCCGCGGACGGTCAGCGCGAAGTACATGGTCAGGTCGTTGAACAGCAGGCCGGCGCCCGCCGTGAAGCTCACGTTGTCCGGCAGCTTGAACACGCGGTCGGGTGCCAGCACCGCGATTTCGGCCATGCCGCCGGTGAGCATTGTCAGGCCGACGACTCGGTCACCGGGCTTGACGTGTGCATCCGAAGGTGCCGATCGGACCACCCCGGCGATCTCGGCGCCCAGCACGAACGGCGGATCCGGCCTGTACTGGTAGAGGCCGCGGGTGAGTAGCGCATCCGGGAACGCCGCTCCGGCCGCGTGCACCTCGACGACCACGCCGTCGCCTGCTGGTTCATCGATCTCGCCTACCTCGACTGCGTCCGGACCATCGAGTCGAGTCAACCGTGCCGCGCGCATACCACCTCCGTCACCACCGAGGGCGGAGCACCTCCGACCACAGGCTGAAAAGCCTACTTGCGGCCGTGACTGGTTCAGAATCCGCCAGGAATTCGCACCACCAGCCGGCCGAACAATGCTTTTATCGTTCACCTCTTTTGGCTGTGGGTCCACGCTATGCTTTGTTAGCTGTATGGCCGACCCCCGCGGCAGCTGGAGGGTGTAATGGGGCTGTTCATTAGTTATTCCAGCCAAGACACGGGTGCGATCCAGCACCTCAAGAGCGCTTTGCACCGCGCTCACCAGCAGGTGTGGATGGATGAGGAGTTGGGCGGCGGCGAGGCATGGTGGCGCACGATCCTTGAACAGATCCGCAGCTGTGAAGTGTTCATCATCGCCTTGTCGAACAACTCACTTGCCTCGAAACCCTGCCAGGCCGAATTGAGCTATGCCCAGGCTCTGGGGCGCCCGATCCTTCCCGTTCAGATCGGCCCGGTCACCAACCTGCGGTTGAACCCGCTATCCGCAACACAAATCATCGACTTCCGAAACCCGACCGCCGATGCGGGCATTCAGCTGATTGGGTCGGTGGAAGTACAGCGCGCGCAGCATGCGCCGCTGCCCTCGGAGCTACCCGACGAGCCGCCGGTGCCGTTCGCCTACCTGATGCGGTTGGCCCACAACATCGCGCAACCGCAGCTGAGCGCCCGCGAGCAGGCGGATTTGGTGTCGGAGCTCAAATCCGGACTGGACGAAGACGGTGACGATCCGGCTGCGCGTAGCGACATCACGGAGCTTTTGTGCAAGCTGCACGATCGCCCTGATGTGGCCTGGCGCGTCCGAACCGACATTGAGAACGTGCTGGCCTCGGTCGACGCGAAGTCCTCTACCGTCAACGCCGGAGGCGTCACCACCCCGCACGACCAGGACTTCAAGAGCCCACCGAGCCGACTGGCCGAGCCCCTGCCGTCGGGCCAGCCGTGGCAGGCTTCTGGCTCCACACCGCCGCCCTACCCGACGATGAACGCCCAGACTACGAACCCGCCACCGGGCACCAGCCCACAGCCGCTGGTGGGACCGCCACCGGTCGGCCCCTATGCCGGCCCGTACCCCAACGGTGGTGGCGGAGGCAAACCTCGCAAGTCCCGCGCGAAATGGCTCATCGTCAGCGGTGTGGCCGCGGCGATCGTGGCGGTGATCGCGCTTGCAGCCCTCGGTAGCAGGTCGAACTCGAGCTCCTCGGGGTCGCAGCAGACGACGCAGACGACGGCACCCGTATTCGCGCCCGAACGCCTGGAGTCGGTTCTGCTCACGACCACGGAAATCAACGCCATCATGGGTGCGTCAAACATGCAACCCGGAAAACTCGGCCTGACACCGTCCGACTCCCCCGCGCCGTCATCGAAGCCGGAGTGCGACGGAGCGCTCTATCCCGGCGTAGCGCCGGCCTATAACGGTAGCGGATACACCAAGCTCAACTATTTGGTGTCGTCCGAGCCAGGGGACAACCACGATCACTTTGTCGACCAAGATGTGGCAACGTTTCCGTCCGCCGACTTAGCTCGCGCCTTCGTGAAAACGTCGGCGGACCAATGGAGGTCATGCGCCGGGCAAGTTGTGACCTTAACTTACGAAAACGGCAACACGTACCGGTGGACCTTCGGGAATCTGATCGGGGAGGCTCCGAAGATCAGCCAGGTGGACACCCAAGAAGATGGTGGCGGGTGGGCCTGCGAGCACGTGTTGAACGCGGTATCCAATGTGGTGATCGACGTCAAAGCCTGCGCGTACCAAGTCACCGATCAAGCTAGCCGGATCGCCGACGAGATAGCCGCCAAAGTCACACGATAAGCCGCGCTGTCTAGCGTTCAGAACCCACCCGCGACGCGCACCACGGCGCGACCGGAGAACGCTCCCGCTCTTACCTGATCGAGCACGCCGACCACGTCTTTGACGTCGACGTCGGTGGTGATCGCGTCGAGATGGCGCGGGCGCAACGAGTCGCCCAGACGCGCCCACAGTTCGCGGCGCGGGCCGATCGGCATCTGGACCGAGTCCATGCCCAGCAGCGCGACGCCGCGCAGGATGAACGGCATCACCGTGGTGTGCAGCGCCGGACCGCCGGTCAGGCCGCTGCAGGCCACCGCACCGCCGTAGTCGACGGCGCTGAGCACATCGGCCAGCGTCGTGCCGCCGACGCAGTCCACTCCGGCGGCCCAGCGCGCCCTGGCCAGCGGCCGCGGCTTGGCGTCCGGATCGGCGGGCAGCCGACCGATAACCTCAGCGGCGCCAAGGTCTTTCAGCCGCTGCTCGGCTTCGGCCTTGCCGGTCGACGCCACCACGTGAAAGCCGGCACCCGCAAGCAAGTCCACGCTGACCGAGCCGACGCCGCCGGTCGCTCCGGTCACCACGACCGAGCCGGCGCCGGGTTCGACGCCCCAGTCGATGAGCGCCTGCACGCTCATCGCCGCGGTGAAGCCGGCGGTGCCGATGGCCGCGCCGTCGTGCGCGCTCAACCCCTCGAGCCGCACGACCTGATCAGCGGGCAGCCGGGCGTATTCGGCGTAGCCGCCGTGGTGGCCGGTGCCGATCTGATAGCCATGAGCGACGACGGCGTCGCCGACCGCGAAGTCCGGCGACTGCGACTCGACAACCTCGCCGGTCAGGTCGATGCCGGGGACGATGGGGTAGTCGCGCACCACCCCGCCGCCTGGCGTCAGCGCCAGCGCGTCCTTGAAGTTGACGCTGGAGTACAGCACCCGGATCGTCACGTCGCCGGGCGGCAGGTCGTCTGGACGAAGGGTCTCGACCGACGCGGTTATCCGGTCGCCATCTTGGCGCGCGACGAGCGCTTGAAACGTGTCCATGCCTCGACGCTAGCCTCACTGCATGGATTCCTTTCCACTTGGTCGCTTTTGGGTCGCCCACATCGGTTTGGGTGCGATCCAGCTGCCCGGGCCGGGTGCGTTCGGGCCGCCGCGCGATCGCGACGCGGCGCTGGCCGTGCTGCGCAGGGCAGTGCAACTCGGCGTCGACCACATTGACACCGCTCAGTTCTACGGACCGAATGTCTCCAACGAACTGATCCGCGAAGCCCTGCATCCGTATCCGGCCGACCTGGCGTTGGTCAGCAAGGTCGGAGCCCGCCGCGACGACGCCGGCGGCTGGGTGCCGCTGGCCGAACCCGCCGACTTCCGCGCGGATATCGAGGCCAATCTGCGAACGCTCGGCGTCGATCAGCTGGCGGTCGTCAACTTGCGGCTGATGGACAGCGACCGTCCCGACCGGCGCTTCGACGAATTGCTCTCGGTGATGATCGCTGCCCGTGACGAGGGATTGATCGGCGGCATCGGACTCAGCAACATCACCCGCGAGCATCTGCTGCGGGCCGTCCAGCACACCGAGATCGCGTGCGTGCAAAACGCTTTCAATCCCGTTGACCGGTCCGCGACGCCGGTGCTGGACGAGTGCACGGCGCGCGGGATCGCCTTCGTCCCGTTCTTCAGCTTGCGGTCGCCGTTTGCGCCACCGGGTCAGGTGCTCGGACACGAGGCCGTACAGCGGGCCGCCGCGCGGTTGGGCTGCAGCCCGGCGCAGATCGCGTTGGCGTGGGCGCTGAGGGTGGCGCCGAACGTGCTGTTGATTCCGGGAACCGCGTCGGTGCAGCACCTGGAGGAAAACCTGGCCGTCGGCGACATCGAACTCGACAGCGAAACCCGCGAGCAGCTGAACGCAATCGCCGCTTAACCGCTGCGGGGCTTCCCTTTCCGTTGATGGGGGGCGCGGGCAAGCGCCTGGGTCAGCCCGTCGATGAGCAGGTCGAGTCCGAA
>JAFAID010000116.1 GCA_019236925.1 Mycobacterium sp.
CTCGGCGACGGCGATCTGCTGGGCGCGACTGGCCTGGTTCGCAGCCGCGGCGAACTCGCCGCCGCCGTGCGCAGCCCAGGTGCCCTGCGAGAACTGCAGCCCGCCGTGGTACCCGTTGCCGGTGTTGATGCCCCAGTTGCCGCCCGATTCGCAGCCAGCGACCGCGTCCCATTGCTCGTCGGTAGCCGCGGACGCGTGGCCCGCAAGTGCGACGCCACCGCCACCGATCACAGCACCGGTGAATGCGAGTTTGGCGACGCTGATGTTCCCAGTGCTGGGCTTACGATGCTGTCCGCTCATGCGCGAAGACGTCCTCTCTTGATGCGCCCACGAGGTCAGCTGTCGGGTTCGGGCTGGAGAGGTTGCCCGGCCTCGCCGATTCCCACAGGAACAGCGACGGCTTCACCCCAAGGAGCCGCGAACGGCTCCGGTCCGATTTCGGCGGACCAGTGGGTCCCCCGTCTCCATCCACGGGTTTGGTGTGTCCCCGCCTATCGGATGGAGCTCGGCGCTATAGGCGAGAAGGGCCGCCGCTCACGAAGATTCGGCAAACCCGCGCACGACGGTAGCGGGTGATCGCGGCAGAGTCATTTTTTGGCGAATCCGGCGTTTCGTTTTCCGCAAACGTGGAAAACACCAGGACGGCTCGCCGTTAGTGCAGGTCGTCAGGTGCGACATCGAGCCGTTGCCGTGCTGTGATCAATCCGTTATGTGACCGAAGTCACATCAATTAGCCGCTGAGGGACGGCTCACAGGTGCCTACAGGTGAACGTGGGGTGCGAGTGAAAGCGAGTGAAAGCGCAAAGACGGTTGGCCCGCGGCGGGCGCACGCAACGCGGGTCAGCGGTGCAGCGGCACCGGTTGGGCTCGGTGGGCCTGACCGACGGGGACGATTTCCTTGCCCAGCGGCACCAGGGATACCGGGATCAGTTTGAGGTTGGCCAGCGCCAGCGGAATACCGATGATTGTCAGCGCCATCGCGACCGCGCTCACCAGGTGCCCGATCGCGAGCCAGACCCCGCACAACACCAGCCAGATGATGTTCCCGACCAGCGCGCCGGTACCGGCGCCGGGCTTCTCGACGATGGTCCGCCCGAACGGCCACAGCGCATAGGATGCGATGCGCAACGCCGCGAATCCGAAGGGGATGGTGACGATGAGCAGGAAGCAGATAAGCGCGGCCAGCAGGTAACCGAGGGCCAACCAGAGGCCGCCGAAAATCAACCAGATAATGTTCAGGACCAGGCGCATTGTCTCCTCCAACGGTAGTTCCAGAGTACCGAGAAACTTCGGTGCTCGGCTGGCAGCCTTCCGAGTAGGATCTGTCGTCATCGCGTCCTGCGCAGGCGGGACGCTTCATATTCTTGCGTGTTGCCCGTATCGAGTTATCCGTCAGACAAGCAGGTGAGACCGGTGCCGACTGGCAAGGTGAAGTGGTACGACGCTGAGAAGGGATTTGGCTTCCTGTCTCAGGAGGACGGCGAGGACGTCTACGTTCGCTCCTCGGCGTTACCCGCGGGCGTCGAAGGCCTCAAGGCGGGGCAGAAGGTGGAGTTCGGCGTCGCCTCCGGACGTCGCGGACCCCAGGCACTGAGTCTCAAATTGATCGACCCGCCGCCCACCCTGACCCGCCCCCGTAGGGAAGGCCCGGCCGAACACAAGCACAGCCCGGATGAACTGCACGGCATGGTCGAGGACATGATCACCTTGCTGGAGAGCACCGTGCAGCCCGAGCTGCGCAAGGGCCGCTACCCGGACCGCAAAACCGCTCGCAGGGTCTCCGACGTGGTCAAAGCCGTGGCCCGGGAACTCGACGCCTAGCCCGGCCTAATTGACCCGCCACGCGTCGGCTTCGATTGTGCGTTAGTTGCACAAACGCGTGCATCGCCGAGCTTCCCGGGGAACACTGGTCACCGAAGTTCCGCAGGAGTCGCTTCGAGTGAGGAAGTCCGATGGCACAGCAGGCACAGGTCAGCGAGGAGCAAGCGAGAGCCGTAGCAGAGGAATCTCGCGAAAGCGGTTGGGATAAACCGTCTTTGGCTAAGGAGCTTTTCTTAGGCCGCTTTCCGCTTGAGCTCATTCACCCCTTTCCCCGGCCCTCGGACGAAGAGGCCGCCCGCACAGAGAAGTTCCTGGCCCGCCTGCGGGAATTCCTTGACACGGTCGACGGCAGCGTCATCGAGCGCGACGCTCAGATCCCCGACGAATATGTCAAAGGCCTTGCCGAACTCGGTTGCTTCGGCATGAAGATCCCCTCCGAGTACGGCGGCCTGAACATGTCCCAAGTCGCCTACAACCGAGCGCTGATGATGGTTACGAGCGTGCATGCCAGTCTCGGTGCGCTGCTCTCGGCGCACCAGTCGATCGGGGTGCCGGAACCGCTCAAGTTGGCCGGAACTCCAGAGCAGAAGCGGAAGTTCTTGCCGCGGTGTGCCGCCGGCGCGGTCTCGGCGTTTTTGCTCACCGAACCGGACGTGGGTTCCGACCCGGCGCGCCTGGCCTCGACGGCGACGCCGATCGACGACGGAGCGGCTTACGAACTGGACGGTGTGAAGTTGTGGACGACCAATGGCGTAATCGCGGACCTGTTGGTGGTGATGGCCCGCGTACCCAAGAGCGAGGGGCACCGAGGGGGAATCAGCGCGTTTGTCGTGGAGGCGGATTCGCCGGGCATCACCGTGGAGCGGCGTAACAAGTTTATGGGGCTGCGCGGCATCGAAAACGGTGTCACCAGGCTGCATCGCGTGCGGGTTCCCGCGGAGAACTTGATCGGCCGCGAGGGCGACGGCCTGAAGATCGCGCTGACCACCCTGAACGCCGGGCGACTCGCGATCCCCGCGATGACGGGCGGCTGCGCCAAGTGGTGTCTGAAAATCGCGCGGGAGTGGTCGTGCGAGCGGGTGCAGTGGGGCAAACCGGTCGGCGAACACGCGGCTGTCGCAGAAAAGATTTCGTTCATGGCCGCAACGAACTATGCGCTGGAATCGGTACTGGAGCTGTCCGGTCGGATGGCCGACGAGGGCCGCAACGACATCCGCATCGAGGCGGCGCTGGCCAAGCTGTGGTCAAGTGAGATGGCCTGCTTGATAGCGGACGAACTGCTGCAGATCCGCGGTGGCCGGGGCTATGAGACCGCCGAGTCACTCGCCGCACGCGGCGAGCGTGCGGTGCCGGTGGAACAGGTGGTCCGCGACCTGAGGATCAACCGCATCTTCGAAGGCTCCAGCGAGATCATGCGGCTGCTCATCGCGCGTGAGGCGGTCGACGCGCACCTGACCGCCGCGGGTGATCTCGCGAACCCGAAAGCCGATGTGCGGCAAAAGGCCAAGGCAGCCGTCGGGGCGAGCGGGTTCTACGCGAAGTGGTTGCCGCAGCTGGTTTTCGGCGAGGGTCAACGGCCGACGGCATATCGCGAGTTCGGCCGATTGGCGACACATCTGCGATTCGTCGAGCGTTCCGCGCGCAAGCTGGCCCGCAACACCTTCTACGGAATGGCGCGCTGGCAAGCGGCACTGGAACAAAAGCAGGGATTCCTCTTCCGGGTGGTGGACATCGGCGCGGAGCTGTTCGCGATGTCGGCGGCGTGCGTGCGGGCCGAGGCCCTGCGGGTCGCGGACTCGGCCCAGGGCGAGCAGGCGTACGAGCTGGCCGAAGCGTTCTGTGAGCAGGCCACCTTGCGGGTCGAGACATTATTCGACGCGTTGTGGACCAACACCGACAGCACCGACGCTGCGCTGGCCCGCAACGTGCTGAAGGGTCGCCACACCTGGCTCGAAGACGGGATCCTCGATCAGTCCGAGGGCACCGGACCGTGGATCGCGAACTGGGAATCCGGTGCGTCCACCGAGCCCAATGTGGCTCGGCGGTTCCTGCCTCTCGCCGAGTCCTGACCGAGCCAGCCATGGGTACTTACGTCGCCGAGGCCGGCGAGTTCACCCGCGACACCAACTACATCGCCACGCGTATCACCGCCGACGGCCGAGACGGCTATCCAGTAGAGCCGGGTCGGTATCGACTGATCGTCGCGCGCGCCTGCCCGTGGGCCAACCGCGCGATCATAGTCCGACGGTTGCTGGGGCTGGAAAGCGTTATCTCCATTGGGTTTTGCGGCCCGACCCATGACAAGCGCAGTTGGACCTTCGACCTCGACCCGGGTGGCGTCGATCCGGTGTTGAAGATCCCCCGGCTGCAGGACGCCTATTTCAAACGGTTTCCCGACTATCCGAAGGGCATCACCGTCCCGACAATCGTCGACGTGCCGACGGGCGCTGTTGTCACCAACGATTTCGCGCAGCTGACGTTGGACCTGTCGACGGAATGGACTGCCTACCATCGCGACGGCGCTCCGCAGCTGTACCCTGAGTCGCTGCGCGGTGAGATCGACGAGGTCAACAAAAGGGTCTACACCGAAATCAACAACGGTGTTTATCGGTGCGGTTTCGCCGGCTCACAACAGGCTTACGACGCGGCCTACGACCGGTTGTTCACGGCATTGGACTGGGTCAGCGATCGATTGGAAAATCAGCGGTTTCTGGTGGGCGAGACGATCACTGAGGCCGATGTCCGGTTGTTCACCACCTTGGCCCGCTTCGATCCGGTCTATCACGGGCACTTCAAGTGCAATCGAAGCAAACTTGCCGAGATGCCGATGCTGTGGGCCTATGCGCGTGACCTGTTCCAGACGCCGGGTTTCGGCGATACCGTCGACTTCGTCCAGATCAAGCAGCACTACTACATCGTGCACGCCGACATCAACCCGACCCGCATCGTGCCAAAGGGGCCGGAGCTGGCCAACTGGCTGACGCCGCACGGCCGGGAAGCATTGGGCGGCAAGCCCTTCGGCGACGGCACGCCACCAGGACCGACGCCCGACGGCGAACGGGTACCCGCCGGCCACGGCGCCTAGCTATTAGGGCCCGAGCGTCGACTTGTCGTGAAAAATCAATCGTTTTCGCCCAGCAACTCGACGCTCGGGAACCGGTCAAACAGCACATCCAGCGGCGCGCAGGGCGCGGCGTATCCGTGCGACGACGACGTCCGGTCGGTATCGCAGCAGATCGGCACTCACCCGGATAATTATCCAGCCGCGGGCCTCCAGTTCGGCCAGTCGATCAATGTCGTGAGTTCGCTGCGCGGGATCGGTCCAATGATGCGCCCCGTCGAACTCGACGCCGACCTTCCATTCCTCCCAACCCATGTCGATCCGGGCGAGGACCGCGCCCCAGTCGCCCCGCACCTCGATCTGGGTTTGCAGTCGGGGCAACCCGCTTGCGATCAGCACTAGTCGAGTTTTCGTCTCGTAGGGTGATTCGGAGCCTCCGTCGACCATCGGCAATACCCGACGCAACTGCACAAGCCCGCGCGCACCGCGATGGCGGTCCGCCAGCAGCTCCACGTCGGCTACCTTCAGTCCGGTGGCGTGCGCGAGTGCATCGAGCCGAATCACCGCGTTAGTGAATCCCTTTCGGCGTCCCAGATCGAACGCGGTGCGCGCCGGTGTTGTCATCTGAACGCCGTCACGGACACATGTCTCGTCATCCCACAGCGCGTCACTGTGCAGGATGATGCCGTGCGTCTTATCGCGGCTTCGCCGATTGAGCTCGGCAAGCAGGCACGCGTCGATCCACGCCGCGCGGTGCAGGGCGGCGGCGGACAGCCCCGCGACGGTCGCTGTCCGCCCCGACCACAGCCATGCTGCGACCGCGCGGATTACCGGTGTGAGCGGCTGCCCGCGCGGGATGTACACGTTTCGGTGGACACTTTCGAAATCGGTTCGCAGCTGATGCGGTGTGACGAGGCCCGCGGCGAGCGCTTCGGTACCCCTAAATGGCCAGTTCAGGTTTTCCATGTGCACACGGTGCCTGTTGGCACCGACATGTGCGTTCAGCGTCGACTCGTTGTGCAGAATTCATTGTTTTGACCCAACATCTCGACGTTGGACGAGGAGGCGCCTAGCCCCACACGGTTCGCACCGACCATTCCGCATGGGGGACGCCGTGTAGTTGGCCGGACCGGTCGACGACGACGGTCATCAACTCGATGACGATTCCCGTCAGCCGCCCCTGCTTCGGGTCGACGGTGGGGATGGTGACCGCAAGCCGGCTGCCGGGCCGGTAGAACGTCGTCGTGGGATTGACCGCATCCTCATAGACCCGCAACAGCCACCAGGGTGCCCGGCCAATTGCCGGCGGCACCGAAAGCTGCACCGGATCCCGCGCATTCACCCGCAGCTGACCTTGCGCCTCGGGGGTTTCGCAATCGTTGAGGTCGAGCACTTTGCAGTACCGGTAGGGACCCACCCGGGTCAGCTGACCGTGGGAATACGCGCTGATCTCCGGGTGAAGCGGACCGCGTCCGCGCGACAGCGCCCAGGCGCCGACTCCCGCAGCCGCACATGCGAATACCAGCAATGCGGCGATCAGCGCGACGAGACCGAACCTCGCCGTCGGCTTCACTCCCACGACACCGCCGCGGCGTCGTGGCCGCTGGGGCCGCTAGGGCCGCCTTCCTGCTCGACCATCACCGGCCGGTTGCCGCCCAGACCGGGGATCAACGAGCCACCATGGAAGCTGACCACCGTCTGCGCTAATCCCAGGATCAGCACCGCCGCAACGACGCTGAAGCCGATCCATAGATCGGTGTAGAGCAATACGCCCAGCGCACCGCCGAGCACCCAAGCCAGCTGCAGCGTCGATTCCGACCGCCCGAACGCTGACGCGCGTGATTCCTCAGGCAAGTCGTCCTGCAACGACGCGTCCAGTGCGGCCTTGGCAATCGCGCTCGACCCTGAGGTGATCAAGGTTGCGATCGCGGCGGCCAGCAGATTGCCGGCCACGGCGGCCGCCACCGCCGCCGCGGTGACCGCCACGGTGCAGCGCACGACGAGCACCCCGGGCCTGCCCAGCCGCAGCCGTGCGCTGGTGAAGTTGCCGGCGAAATTACCGATGGCGGCCGCGGCGCCGATCAGGCCCAGCATGCCAAGCTGCACCCATCCATTGCCGTCACGCGCCTTGGCGACAAAGGCCGGATACAAAAACAGGAATCCGACCATGACCTTGATCGTGGAGTTACCCCATAGTGAGGTGATGATGTTGCGGCCCAACGGTTGTCGAAGGGCCCCACTTGCTCTGCGGACCTCCTGGGGCCAGCTTCGCCGCGATGGGTGAGTGCGATAGCTCAACGTGGTGGGAACCTCACCCTCGGTCACTTCGACCCAGCGTGGAATTCGCATGGACAGCAAGGCGCCGGCAATGGTGACGGCGATGACGACGAATAATGCTCCGGGCCAATGGAATAAACGGGTGAAGACATACTCGATTCCGCTCGCGATGCCACCGCCGAGGATGGTGCCGCCCAGCAGCCCGAACATGGTCAGCCGAGAATTGACCCGCACCAGGTCGATCGTCGGCGGCATCACCCGTGGCGTCACCGCGCTGCGCAGGACGCTGAACGACTTCGACAGCACCATCATTGCCAGCGCGCACGGATACAACACCCACGAGGGGTAGCTTCCGGTGGCGCCGTCGTAGTTGCTGATCAGCAACACCGCCAACGCCGTGCGCAGCCCGAACGATGCCGCCAGCGCGATCCGTCGGCCGTGCTGCAGCCGGTCCAGCGCCGGACCGATCAGCGGCGCGACAACGGCGAACGGCGCGATCGTGATCAGCAGGTACAACGCGACCTTGTCCTTGCTTTCCCCGGTGGCCGCGGCGAAGAACAGCGTGTTCGCCAGCGCCACGGCCATCGCGGCATCGGTCGCGAAATTGGCCACCACCGGCCAGGTCAGCGCTGTCAGCCCGGACTTGTCGGCACCGTCAGCGGTGGCGGCTCGATGCACCAACCCGTACATCCGCGAACCCATCTCGCGGCTGCGCTGCGCGGCGGCGCGGGTGACGGTGACCCGCTCGCCGCCGGCGCCGGCACGCGGTGGCTCGCTGCGGCGATCCGGCTCGGGCTCGTGGTTCAGCGGCGGCAGATAACGGTTGGCGCTGGGCATCGGCGGTGGGCGGCGGGGCCGGCGATAGCCCGGGTCATCGGCCGGATAGTTGGCCATGCCGGGGTGCTCGGCGGCGGGCCCGCTGCGAGTGCGGCGCCCGGCAGACGTTCGGCCCGTATCCGGGTCATTGCGCCGCCGTTTAGCCATGCCTCAATTCTCACAGATGCCGGTCGATGCGACGTGCAGGCAACCGGTGTGGCCGAGCGCCCCGGCTCTGCGGCAGTATTGAGGGCGTATGGAAACAGCGGACAACGTGACCCGACCGACCCCGGAGTCGGCTGAGGCGACCACCGAAGAGTGGTTGCCCGAGTTGGCGACCCTTCTCACCGATGCCGTCGAGCCGGCCCGGGCGGCCATCGTCGAGTTCAGCGGAGCCGACACGGTGGGTGACTACCTCGGCGTCGGCTACGAAGATCCGACCAGCGCCACGCACCGTTTCCTGGCCCATTTGCCCGGCTATCAGGGCTGGCAGTGGGCCGTCGTGGTGGCCGCCTATCCCGGGGCTGATCATGCGACGATCAGTGAGGTGGTGCTGGTGCCCGGGCCGACCTCGCTGTTGGCGCCGGAATGGGTCCCTTGGGATCAGCGGATCCGGCCCGGCGACCTGAGCCCGGGCGACCTGTTGGCGCCGCTGCCGGACGATCCGCGGTTGGTGCCCGGTTACCTGGCCTCCGGTGACCCGCAGGTTGACGAGACCGGCCTGGAGATCGGTTTGGGACGGCGCCGGGTGATGAGCGCCTGGGGCCGCTCCGAGGCGGCCCAGCGCTGGCACGACGGCGACTACGGTCCGTCGTCGCAGATGGCGCAATCCACCAAACGCGTATGCCGCGATTGCGGTTTCTTTCTGCCGCTTGCCGGGTCGTTGGGCGCGATGTTCGGGGTATGCGGCAACGAGTTGTCCGCCGACGGGCATGTCGTCGACTTCGACTACGGCTGCGGTGCGCATTCCGACACCCCGGCTCCCGCCGGCAGCGGCTCGCCGGTGTACGACCCGTACGACGACGGGGTGCTCGACATCAGCGAGAAACCCGCCGAGCTCAGCTAGCTGGTCTCGGCCGCGGCTTTGATCTTGGCCAGCGAGACGTTCATCCCGTCGATGAGTTCCCGCTCGAAGTTCGCGGTGCCGCCAAAAAGTGCGTTCACCGCCATAGCCGACACCGGCTTCACCCCGTTCTCGGCGTGCCGGCTCTCGATCACTCGGGTGCCCTCCGGGATCGGGTGCAGTTCGTAGCTCCAGATCGTGTTGTTCATATTCACCCGGAAGGCCAGCTTTTGGTCCGGGATCACTTCGGTGACGGTGCATGTCGTCGGCCAGAACAGGAAGTTGCGGCGGTTGAAGTTGATGGTCCGGGTGCCCTGGCGGACGGGACCGAGCGCCCGCATCAATCGACACTGCGGACTCCACTCCGGCATTCGGCCGAAATCACTGACCAGCGACCAGACTTTTGGGACGGGTGCCTTGATATCAACCTGCGCTTGCAACAGCGGTGCTGCCATTGATCGCATACCTCCAGCTCGGGGCCGCTATTTTCGGTCGGGATCGCGTTGGTAATCCAATCCGGTCTGTGCGCCACGCGCGCCACGGCGGGCGGCGCGCCGCTGCCACAGGAAGATCGTGGTGCCCAGCACCCCGACTCCCAGCCCGGCCAGTGTCACCGGTCGCCAGGTCTCGAGGGCTGGTACGACGAAGGCGGCCACGGCGGCAACCAGCCAAGCCAGCTCGCCGATGGCGATCACCGGCCATACCTCCAGCAGGGCAGGGGGCAGCATCGGCGGATCGAGGCTCTTGCCAGGCTCGGCGGACATCGTGTTGAACATAGCCCGACGACGATGCCGGCCGCGCTCCGGCCGGGGAGGAGTCGGGCAATTGAACATAGCCTGACGACGATGGCTGCCGGAACGGCGAGCGCGGACTCGGTGATTCGTTGTCGACGGTTGGGCGTTCTGTCGTAACCTTCGCGCTGTGATGGAGGGCGATAGCCGGTTGGCCAGTGACCTGTCGTTGGCGGTCATGCGGCTGTCCCGGCAGCTGCGGTTTCGTCGACCGCAGTCCCCGGTGTCGTTGTCGCAGCTGTCGGCCTTGGCGACACTGAACAACTACGGCCCGATGACGCCGGGCGCGCTGGCCATCAGAGAACGGGTTCGCCCGCCCTCGATGACGCGGGTGATCGCCTCGCTGGCCGATTTGGGTTTCGTGGACCGTGCTGCGCACCCCGACGACGGCCGGCAGGTCTTGGTCTCGGTCTCCGATGCCGGTGCTGAACTGCTGGAGGCCGAACGCCGGGCCAGCCAGGAGTGGCTTGCGCAGCGGCTCGAGACCCTGGGCGGTGCCGAGCGGGATACGCTGCGCGATGCCGCCGACCTGATCTTGGCCCTCGTCGACGAAAGCCCTTGACCGCCAAAGATTTTGACCCCACCAGTGGAACCGATGGTGTGGTTGTCAGCGATGTCACCGATCCCGACGACGCTCGGCTCGACAACTTTCGGGATCTGAACAGCATCGACCGTAGGCCCGACCTGCCGAGCGGGAAGGGGCTGGTGATTGCCGAGGGTGTGCTGGTGGTGCAGCGCATGCTGGCCTCGCCGTTCGCGCCGTTGGCGTTCCTCGGCACCGATCGCAGACTTGCCGAGCTCAAGGCAGATCTGGCCGGCAGCCCCGCGCCCTACTATCGGGTTTCCGCAGAGGTGATGGCCCAGGTGGTGGGCTTCCATCTCAACCGCGGGGTGCTGGCCGCCGCGCGTCGCGAGCCCGAGCGCACCCTCGCACAGGTCGTCGACGGCGCACGGACCGTCGTGGTGCTCGAGGGCGTCAACGACCACGAGAACCTGGGCGCCATCTTCCGCAACGCCGCGGGGCTCGACGTCGACGCGGTGGTGTTCGGCAGCGGCTGCGCCGATCCGCTGTACCGCCGCGCGGTGCGAGTCTCCATGGGCCACGCACTGCTAGTGCCCTACGCGCGGGCGATTAACTGGCCAGCCGACTTGAAAATCTTGCAGCAGTTCGGATTTCGATTGCTGGCGATGACCCCCAACCCTGATGCGGCCCCGTTAGCGGAGGCGATGGCGGCGGTGGCCGACGAGCGGGTCGCGGTGCTGGTCGGCGCCGAGGGGCCGGGCCTGAGCCGTGCCGTGATGCAGGCCAGCGATCTGCGGGTACGCATCCCGATGTCACGCGGCACCGACTCGCTTAATGTCGCCACCGCGGCGGCGGTGGCTTTCTACGAGCGCGCGCGGGCTAGGCTCGGCTCGTGACCGACGAATCCACCCCGTGGGCAACGGGTTTGACGGTCGCTGGATTCGTCGCCGCGGTCACCGGGGTCGCTGTCGTGGTGCTGAGCGTGGGGCTGATCCGGGTGCATCCGTTGCTGGCCGTCGGGCTCAATGTCATCGCGGCCGGCGGGTTGGCCCCAACGCTATGGGGATGGCGGAAAACCGCGGTACTGCGCTGGTTGGTGCTGGGCGTCGGAGTGGGTGTGACAGCCGCCTGGGTGACCCTGGTCTCGATGCAGCTCAGCTAGCGTTGCCCGCCGGAGCGGACACCCAGCAGCACGTCTTCCCACGCCGGCACCGGTGGCTTGCCGCGGCGGCTGCGCGTCGGCTCGCTCTTGGGTTCGGGTGTCGGGCTTTCCACCGGCGCGGGTGCCGGCTCGTCGAAGTCGAGTTGGGCGACCGGGGCCACCGGCCGCAGCGGACGGTCGAAGCTGGGGTCGATCAGCTCACTGGCCGTGTCATCGACGGCGGTGACCGTCCCGCCGTGCGCGCCCGGGCAGAAGCGGAAGTGCGCGAGGTTGTCGGAACGACCCGCCCTCCAGCCCAGCTGGACCGTCCAGCGGCCATCCTCGTTACGCCAGGCGTCCCATGCCGTGTTGTCCGGGTTGAGCCCACGCGCCAGCAGGGACGACGTGACGGTCTCCAGCAGCGTCAGCACCGAGGGGCCATCGGCGAGAACGGGATGCGCGGCCGTTGCCAGCTCCGCAGCGCGTGAGCGTTCCAGCAGCACCGGGTGGGCGAACCGCTCGACCCGCTCGATGTCCACTCCGGCGGCCTCCGCGACCTGTTCCACAGACGCGCCCGCGCGGATTCGGGCCTGAATTTCCTTGGGACGCAGCATGCTGGTGACCTCGATGTCGATATGGGTTTGACCCACCCGGGCCGCGTCGCCGCGCACTGCCGCCCGCAGCCGGTCGTCGACGTGGATCTTGAACTTGTCGGCCGGGTCGTCGCTCTCGCAGATGAGATGTTTGCCGTCGAGATCGAGTCCGACGATCTTGAGTTCCCGCATGGTGTCTCCTCGCAGGCTCCTCGCAGACCAGCACACCAGGCCTGTCAGCTCCGCACCCTAACCCAGGCGGCGGCCGCAGCCATGCTGGACACGCAGTAATACCTGGGCTTTTTGGTCGAGCGGGCTAAAGCCGCTCCACCACCCAGTCGATGCATTCGGTGAGCGCGCTGACGTCGTCTGGTTCGACGGCGGGGAACATCGCGACCCGCAACTGGTTGCGGCCGAGTTTGCGGTACGGCTCGGTGTCGACGATGCCGTTGGCGCGCAACACCTTGGCCACGGCCGCCGCGTCGACGTCATCGTTGAAGTCGATCGTGCCCACGACCTGCGAGCGCAGCCGCGGCTCAGCCACGAACGGCGTCGTGTAGGGCCGCTCCTGAGCCCAGCTGTACAACCGTTGCGACGAGTCCGCGGTGCGCTTGACCGCCCAGTCCAGCCCGCCGTTGCTCAGCAGCCAGTCGATCTGCTCGGCCAGCAGCACCAGCGTCGCGATGGCCGGGGTGTTGTAGGTCTGGTTTTTCAGGCTGTTCTCCACCGCGATCGGCAGCGACAAAAAGTCCGGCACCCATCGCCCGGACTCGGCGATGGCCTCGATCCGTGCCAGCGCCGCCGGGCTCAAGATCGCCAGCCACAGCCCGCCATCGCTGGCGAAGTTCTTCTGCGGCGCGAAGTAGTAGGCATCGGTGTCGGCGATGTCGACCGGGAGGCCGCCGGCGCCGGAGGTGGCATCGATGAGGATCAGCGCATCGCCGGAGCCGGCGGGCCGCGCGACTGGCACCGCGACCCCCGTCGAGGTCTCGTTGTGCGCCCACGCGATCACGTCGACCGAGGGGTCGCTCTGTGGCTCGGGCGCGCTGCCGGGATCGGACTTGATGATGATCGGCTCGCCGACGAACGGGTTCTTGGCAACCGCGGAGGCGAACTTCGAGCTGAACTCGCCATAGCTCAGGTGCAACGACCGCTTGTCGATCAGCCCGAACGCCGCGGCATCCCAGAACGCCGTGGCCCCGCCGTTGCCCAGCACCACTTCGTAGCCGTCGGGCACCGAGAAGTAGTCGCGCAAGCCGTTGCGCACCCGGCCCACCAGATCTTTCACCGGCGCTTGCCGGTGCGAGGTGCCGAAAAGGGCAGCGGCGCTGGTGGAGAGGGCCTGCAGTTGTTCGGGTCGCACCTTCGACGGGCCGGAGCCGAAGCGGCCGTCATGGGGTTTGATGTTGTCAGGAATCGTGAGCTGGTCAGCCATGATCACCAGGTTAGTGACTGGCCCGAGCTTGACGATCACGCGGTCGGCGATGTTAGTCACATGGCGCGCATTGTGATGCAGGTCACAGTGCACACATGTTCACGGCTGGGCCACAGTGGCGATCAAGGGTCTAGAAAGTTCGCGATACCTGCGGTACTGTCGTTGGACATAGCGCGTCCAAATGTAAACCTCATTGGGGAGGCTGTAGTGGCCCAGAAGACGGCTCGGACGAAGTTGGTGCGGCGCTGGCGCCGCAACATGGATGTCCTGGACGACACCAAGTACGTGGAGTTGCTGAACACACTGTCCGAGGGGTCAGTGCGGCGCAATTTCAACCCGTACACCGACATCGACTGGGACGCGCCCGAGTTCGCGGTCATCGACAACGACCCGCGCTGGAGACTGCCGGAGACCGACCCGCTCGGCCGGCACCCCTGGTACAAGTCGCAGTCGGAGGAACGTCAGATCCAGATCGGCATGTGGCGTCAGGCGAACGTGGCCAAGGTTGGTCTGCACTTTGAGTCGATCCTGATCCGCGGCCTGATGGAGTACGCGTTCTGGGTGCCCAACGGCTCACCGGAATACCGGTACTGCCTGCACGAGGCCGTCGAAGAGTGCAACCACACCATGATGTTCCAGGAGATGGTGAACCACATCGGCGCCGACGTTCCCGGCATGCCGCGCCTGCTGAAGTGGATCCAGCCGTACATCCCGCTGGTGGCCGGACCGCTGCCGATCCCGTTCTGGTTCGGCATCCTCGCCGGCGAAGAGCCCATCGACCACACCCAGAAGAACGTGCTGCGTGAGGGCAAGGAGCTGCACCCGATCATGGAGCGGGTGATGGCCATCCACGTGGCCGAGGAGGCCCGTCACATCTCGTTCGCGCACGAGTACCTGCGTAAGCGGGTGCCGGACCTGCCGCGCCGCAAGCGGTTCTGGCTCTCGCTGTACGTGCCGCTCACCATGCGCATCCTGTGCTCGGCGATCGTGGTTCCGCCGAAGGCGTTCTGGCAGGAGTTCGACATCCCGCGCCAGGTCCGCAAAGACGTGTTCTTCGGTTCACCGGAGTCGCGCCAGATGCTGCGTGACATGTTCGGCGACGTCCGGATGCTCTGCCACGACACCGGTTTGATGAACCCGCTGGCGAAGCTGATCTGGCGGATCTGCAAGATCAACGGCAAGCCGTCCCGCTACCGCAGCGAACCGCAGCGCCAGCACCTTGCCGTCGCACCGGCTGCCTAGAAGACCGGTTTTTTTATGCCGCACGTTATTACCCAGTCATGCTGTAGCGACGGGTCCTGTGTTTACGCCTGCCCGGTGAACTGCATTCATCCGTCGCCGGATGAGCCGGGCTTTGGCACCGCCGAGATGCTCTACATCGACCCGGTGGCGTGCGTGGACTGCGGAGCCTGTGTGAGTGCGTGTCCGGTGGGCGCGATTGCGCCCGCTTCCCGGCTGACCCCCGAACAGCTGCCGTTCATCCCGCTCAACGCGTCGTATTACCCGGAGCGGCCGGCCGACCAGAAATTGCCGCCGACGTCCAAGCTGGCACCGGTGATACCGGCGCCGGAGGTTCGCGGGCATCATCGGGGCCCGCTGACCGTGGCGATCGTGGGCTCTGGGCCGGCCGCGATGTATGCCGCCGACGAACTGCTCACCCAGCACGGCGTGCGGGTCAATGTCTTCGAGAAGCTGCCCACGCCGTACGGACTGGTTCGCGCGGGCGTGGCGCCGGACCACCAGACCACCAAGCGGGTCACGGCGCTCTTCGACCGGATCGCCCGTC
>JAFAID010000364.1 GCA_019236925.1 Mycobacterium sp.
TCGAGCGGCGCCGCCCGTACCTCCTCGAGCAGCTGTTTGATCATGGTGCCGATCCGCATCACCTTGGCCGGCTGTTCGACCAGGTCGGTTAGCGACCGGTCATCGGAGTCATCGGAATCATGCTCTTTCCCGGCCGCCATCAGCCGGGGGTCGAGGCCACCGATGATTTCGATGTTGTCGTCGTCGTTGCCGTTACTCAATCGGGGTCACCATCCTCTTGCGTGCCTGCTAGGAGCCGGCGTGTGCGGGATTCCCGCGCCATTCCCAGATCTGGGCGCCACCGTTGTCGTAGATCTTCGCCCACGACTTCGATTTCTCCAGTGACCTTAGCCCTTCTGGCACGGTGAACCCCCGAACCGTCGGCTCGCTGGTCAGGATGTAGCGGATATTGAGCGCGCGGACCGCCTCGACCACCTGCGGGTTGCCGGTGTTGGCGTCGGCCCAGAAGATGTACCGGTAGTAGCCCGGACCGGTTTGCTGTGGGAAGTCGTAGTGGGTCCACAGCGGGTGTAGGTCGGCGACCGCGTACATCCACGCGGTGCCGTCGACATTGGAGTTGCCGATCAGGGTGTTCCGGGCTCCCGGCAGGGTCGCCAGGTAGGCCATCGCGTCGAGGTCGTGCTGGTCGATGATGACCGAGTCGTATTTGTCGCCGAACAACACCAAGTGGCGGTAAAGGTAGTGGCGGGCGGTGAGCACGGTGCTGACCATCAGTAGCACCACGGTGGCCGCAACCCACACGGGCGCAGGCAGTTTGGTGAAGCGGTCGGTGAGTCGTCTGGTCGCGGCCACCACTGCCAACACCATCGCGAACACCGCGATCCCTGCCATCGGCGTCACCAGTATCGTCACCGCGGCCGAGAGCCGGCGCGGATCGTTGTAGAAGAACTGGCTGAACTTTTCGATCGCGGCGCCCAGCGGGTTGTGAAACGGCGCTCCCGAGTAGATGGTCGCCACGGTCAGCACCAGCCAGACCACCGGCGGCCACCAGATTCGCTTGTACAGCAGGATCGCCATGCCGATGGCGCACAGCACGATCAGGCCGTATTGGGTCCGGAAATCGTTGAGATGACGGGTGTGCAACAGCAGCGCATCGATGACGCCCTGCTTGACGCTCTTGAAGCTCGGGAACGCGTGCCCGGCGATGATGTCGGCCTGCCGGGCCACCCCGATGAACTGCGGCGCCAATATCAGCGCCGCCAGCACTGCCGCAGCCGCCAAGGTCAGCCCGTCGGCAAGGCGCCCACGCACCGGATTCCACCACGCATCCAAAAGCCACCAGGCCAACAGGAACAAGATGACGACGAACCCACCGGTGAGATGCACCGAGAAGATGCCCACCAGCGCCAGCACGGCCGCCGGGATGCGGTCGCGGTGCTTACACGTCGAGGTGATCAACACAAACGTCGGAATCGCGACCCCGTAGGCCGCCAGGTTGGGCATCGCAGCGACGCCGAACTCGACGTACGGCACCGAGGTGAACGATGCCGACAGTGCGGCTGACGTGGCCGCCGCCCCTGCGGCCAGCCATTGCGGGCTAACCCGCCTGAGCACAAACCAGGTGAGCATGGCCGCGCTGGACGGAAACAGCCAGACTGATGCCGCGACCGAACTCAGGGTGTAGCCGGTGGTGGGCGCCGCCCCGGTGAGCTGACAGAACACCGCGGTCAGGGCGTGGAACACCGACGGGTAGTACAGCGGTTGGTGGGTTTCGACGTTGCGCAGCTCGCCCATGTGGGTGGACGACGCCTGGCCGGTGTCGAGGATGAACCGCACCTCGTTCGCATGCCAGACCGCGTCCCAGGTACTGGGAATGGACTGCCAATGCGTGATACCGCGATAGGCCGCCCACATGATCAGCAGGGCCCCCAGCAGCACACCCGCGGCTACCGTCAGCGCGGGCCAACCACGCACTTCTTGGGCTTCCGCCTCGGTGTCGCGGTAGCGGGCGAGAAACGCCTGCAAACCCGCCATCAGCAGGCAGACGGCGGCCAGCGCGATCAGCGCTGTCCAACCGTTCCAAGGGATTCCGAGCGCGCCGAAGGGAATTATCGCGAGGGCCACGACGCCGTAAGTCAGCGCCGGGCCAACTGCGACAGCGGCCGGCCAAGTTAGCTGGGTGATCCGTGCGACCATAGTCCCCGGCGCGATCAGCAAAAACAACGCGATCAGCGTTCCGGACCACAACCCCACTGGACTAGTATGGCTGGCCGGGTGACCTGGCTCGGGACGGCGGGGAGGCATCTAGGGCGCCAACGACCGTCACGATTTAGTTGAATCCGCGGAACTCTAAGGTGGCTGGCATGGCATACGACGTCGCCCGGGTGCGGGGTTTACACCCTTCGCTGGGGGACGGGTGGGTGCACTTCGACGCGCCGTCCGGGATGCTGATTCCCGACTCGGTGGCGACCACCGTATCGACCGCGTTCCGCGGATCGTTCCCCAGCACCATCGGTCCACATCCGGCGGCCAAGCGCAGCGCCGCGGTGCTGGAGGCGGCCCGCCAGGCGGCCGCGGACCTGGTCAACGCCGACCCGCGGGGTGTGGTGCTGGGCGCCGATCGCGCGGTATTGCTGTCGTCGTTGGCCGACGCGTCGTCTACCCGTGCCGGTCTGGGCTACGAGATGGTCGTCACCCGGCTTGATGACGAAGCGAACATCGCGCCGTGGCTGCGCGCAGCAAACCGGTTCGGCGCCAAGGTGAAATGGGCCGAGGTCGATATCGAGACCGGTGAGCTGCCGACCTGGCAGTGGGAGGGGCTGATCGGGCCGCCGACGCGTCTGGCCGCTGTGACCTCGGCGTCGGGGACGCTGGGCACTTTCACCGATCTGCGCCCGGCGACCAAATTGATCCACGACGTCGGCGGATTCGTGGTCGTCGACCATTCCGCCGCCGCACCTTATCGGCTGATCGACATCGACGACATCGACGCCGACGTGGTGGCGGTGAACGCCGTCGGCTGGGGCGGTCCGCCCATTGGGGCGTTGGTGTTTCGCGACCCGGCGATGATCAACACCTTCGCTTCGGTGTCGACGAACCCCTACGCCACCGGGCCGGCACGTCTCGAGGTCGGCGTGCACCAATTCGGCCTGCTGGCCGGCTTCGTCGCCAGCATCGAATATCTTGCCTCACTGGATGAGTCAGCTCGCGGAACGCGGCGCGAAAGACTTGCTATCTCAATGCAATCGGCGATGTCCTACATGGACGGGATCTTCGATTACCTGATGAGCTCGCTGCGTTCGCTGCCGTTGGTGGTGGTGATCGCCCGGCCCGAGGCCCGCATACCCGTGGTCAGTTTCGCGGTCAACGAGGTGCCGGCCGAGCGGGTGGTGCAACGGCTGGCGGATAACGGCGTTCTGGCGATCCCCAACGCCAGCTCGCGAGTGCTCGACGTGATCGGGGTCAACGATGTCGGCGGCGCGGTCACCGTCGGGCTATCGCATTATTCGACGATGGCCGAGGTCGACCAGTTGGTGCGCGCGCTGGCGTCGTTAGGCTAGTTTGCCTGGCTCTCCCCCGCAAGCGGGAGGTGCCCCCACCCCGGGACCGCCCGCATCGTCGCCAGGCGGGGCTAGACGGTCAGGACGATCTTTCCGGTCACCTGCCCCGACGACAGCAGGCGGTGGGCCTCGGCGGCCTGCTGAATCGGCATGTGCGCCCCGATGACCGGCTTGACCCGTCCGCCGGCAATCATCGGCCAGACCGAGGTCGTCACCGCCTGGATGATGGCGCCCTTGCCGCTGGGACCGGCCACCGGCCGGCCGCGCAGCGTGGTGCCGATGACCCGGGCCCGTTTGGTGAGCAGTTTGCCGATGTTGAGTTCGGCCGTCATACCACCTTGCATCCCGATGATGATCAGCTGCCCGTCGGTGGCCAACGCATCGAGGTTGCGGTCCAAATAGGCCGCACCCATGATGTCCAGGATCACGTCGGCGCCCACGCCGTCAGTCGCCTCATGCACCCGCGCGACGAAGTCCTCGTCGTGATAGGCGATGGTGATTTCGGCGCCCAGTTCGCGGCACAGTTCCAGCTTGGCCGGCGATCCCGCGGTGACCGCCACCCGGGCGCCCAGTGCCCAGGCGACCTGGATGGCGTGGGTGCCCACCCCGCTGGCGCCGCCGTGGATCAAGACCAGCTGGCCCTCGCGCAGGTGGGCCGTCAGCACCAGATTCGACCACACCGTGCACGCCACTTCCGGCAGGCCGGCGGCGTCTTGCAGGTCGACGCCGCCCGGAATCGGCAGAAGCTGGCCTGCCGGAACGGCGACGTATTCGGCGTATCCGCCACCCGCCAGCAAAGCGCAGACTTCTTGCCCGACCGACCAGTCGCTGACCCCGTCGCCCACCGCGTCGACGACGCCGGAGACCTCCATGCCGAGCAGCTCGCTGGCGCCCGGTGGCGGCGGGTAGTGGCCGGCGGCCTGGAGCAGGTCGGCTCGGTTGACGCCGGCGGCGCTGACTTTGACCAGCACCTCGCCGCGGTTCGGCACGGCATCGGGCACTTGCTGCCATACGAGTTCATTGGCGGATTCAGCGACGATCGCATGCATGCTCGCCACGCTACTACCTGCGAATACCGGCTGTTCCAAACGCTTTTTCAAAGGCTCTGTGTCGCATAGCATGACGTAATGGCCGCCCTCATTGCCGGCCGGACAGCCAGTGAGATGCCCGGGCTGGATATCGCCGAGCAGAAGTCGTGGCAGAACTTCTTGGACTCCACCCTGCGTTTGTATTCGACGCTCAACCGGCGACTCACCGATGCGCACCAGCTGTCGCTGTTCGACGTCCGGGTGCTCGACATCTTGGACAACGCCCCCACCGGCTGTGCCCGGATGGGCGATTTAGCCGAGGCGCTCCCGTCGCTGCCGAGCCGCCTGACCCGCCAGATCCGTCGCCTTGAAGGACAGGGGTTGGTGCGCCGCGAGGCCAGCTGCGATGACCGGCGCGGGGTCTTTGCCGTCATCACCGATGCCGGCCGGGCAGCTGTGAGGCAGGCCATGGTCACCTACGCCGAAGGTGTGCGGACTTATTTCCTCGGCCAGTTGTCACGACCGCAGATCGCGGCGATGGGCGAGAACTGCCAGCGGATCAGCGCCGGCCTGAAACTCTCCAACCGGGCTTCGAAGACCGGTGGGCAGGCCGGCGGCGCCGCGGCCCAGTGACGATGCGGGCCGGGACGGCCCGGGGAGAAGCCGGGCATTGGACCGAGCCGTTACCCTTGTCGGCGGTGGCGTGGCAGAGCGGCCTAATGCACTCGCCTTGAAAGCGAGAGACGGCTAAAACCGTCCGGGGGTTCAAATCCCTCCGCCACCGCCGTTGGGGTCCTTGACCAACGTGAATTGTCCGACGTCGGTGATGCCGCGGCGGAAGAAATCTGCGCATCCGGTCAGGTAACGCAGGAAACGCTCGTAGTTGACCTCGGACGTGATAGCTATCGCCTCTTCGCGGCGGGCAACAAGGTTGGCCGCCCACATATCCAGCGTTCGCGCGTAGTGCGGCCGCAGCAGGTGGACCCGCTCGACGGCGAAGCCCGCCTCGGTGGCGAACTTGACCACGTCGTCTTCGGAGGGCAATTCGCCACCGGGGAAAATCTCCTGGCCGATGAACCGCATGAACCGCAGATCGCTCATCGTGATCGCGATGCCGTGCGGTGCCCAGTAGCTGGGCGGATGCGTGAGGATTGTGTGCAGCAGCATCCGGCCGTCCGTTGGCAGCAGGCGGTAGGCCGTCTCGAAGAACGCACCGTAGCGCTTCTTCGTGAACGCCTCGAAAGCGCCGATGCTCACGATGCGGTCAACCGGCTCGTCGAACTCCTCCCAACCCTGCAGCCGGATGTCCACCGACCGCGACGTCGACACCTTGGCCAGCCGCTCTGTCGCGTATTTACGCTGGTGGCGGCTCAGCGTGATGCCGATGACGTTGACGTCGTATTTCTGCAGGGCCAACTCCAGTGCGCCGCCCCATCCGCATCCGACGTCGAGCAATGTCATGCCGGGCTCGAGGTTCAGCTTGCCGAGCGCCAGGTCGAATTTCGCGACCTGCGCCTCGTCGAGCGTCATGTCGTCGCGATCGAAATAAGCGCAGGTATAGCCCATCGTGGGACCCAAAAACAGCGCAAAAAAATCGTCGGAGACGTCGTAGATCGACTGCGACTGCTCGTAAAACGGTGTCAAATTGCTGGATTCACCGGACATCGACAAGTTACCCATCTGCTTCAGAGTTGGGCAGCCAATCGAAACGGTGCGGGGTGCGCCGTCGTTGACGGTCCCCCAACCACAGCTCAAACGTGCGTTGCACATGTTAGACGAGTGCAGACTAATTGACGTAATCGTGAGCAGGTTTCTACGCCTGTCGGATATCAGCCCGTGGGCACTCGCGGGATTTCGGCGGCGATGCGGTCCATCAGCGCGGCGTAGCGACCGACTTCCGGATCTCTGACCGGTTTGCCGCTGCTCACCACACCGGCGGCCAGTTGGCGCTCGGGGTCGGCCCAGATCGCGATGTTGACCAGCCCCAGGTGACCGAACGCTGCCGGCGCGCCGCGGCCGAACGGGCCGTACTTGTTCGTGCCCAGCTGGAACCCGGTACCCCAGCGGGCCGGGACGAGCCCGGTCGCGACATCCGGTCGCAGTCGGCGACATTGCCGCACCGCGCCGCGCAGTGTTCCAGGACTCATCACTTGGACACCGTCGAGTTCACCTCCGCGGCGCCATATTTCAGCGAACCGCGACATCTCGTCGGCGTTCGAGATGGTGTTGGACGATGGGATCACGGTGGCGAGAAACAGCGGTGTGTTGGTAATTGGGATGATCTGGTGAACGGTACCGCCGATCGCCTTGCGGAAGGCCGCTGCAATTGGGGCGGGCAGCACCGGGGTGCCGGTGGCGTGGCTGGGCGCGACCAGCGGGATATCCTGTTGTGCGACACCGAAATTGGTCCAGCGGAAGCCCAGCGGGTCGAGGATCTCGGTGGCCAGAATCTCCCGGATATCCTTGCCGGTGGCGGCATAGATGATCTCGCGCATCAGCGGGCCCCAGGTCAGCGCGTGGTAGATGTGTACCAGCCCCGGCCGGTACAGCGGCCGCAGCTTGCCGAGTTGTTCCTGTGCGTACTCGTGGTCATCCGCCCGCTTGAGGTCCGCCCTGGGTCCGGTCGGGAACGGGACGCCTGCGCTGTGCGTCATCACGTGCCGGATCGTCGTGCGGTGCTTGCCGTGGCTGGTGTAGGTGGGCAGGTATTCGCACACACGATCGTCGAGTGAGAACTGGCCCCGCTCAACGAGCATGTGCACGACGGTCGCGGTGATCGCTTTCGCGGACGAGTACGTGCAGAACGGCGTATCCGTCTTGACCGGGATCTGCTCGGCGTCCGGCGGGTCGGTGGGGGCGTTGCCCCAACCGTGCCCGATCGCCCGGTTGAGCACGACCTTGCCGTTGTGCCGCAGGCACACCTGGATCGCCGGGTGCATTCCCGCCGCGTACCAGTGCCGGGCGGCCTGCCAGATCCGCTCGACGGCCGCGGGGTCGATCTCGGAGTGGTCTTCGTCGCCGACGGCGGTGACGGAGTCGAGGTCGGCCGGGACTCGGATCCTGCCCTGCAAGTCAACCTGGCCGGTCATGCGTGCCCCTTCTGAGCGGAGTGTCGAAACCCACCCGCGAGGGTACGTGGAGCTGCCGTCGGTGAGTTATCCACAGTTGCGCTTTTATCCACAGGCGAGGCTTTTTCTGCGCGCTTCTCCGCGCTCGCGCCGCCAGCGCTCGGGAGCACAACCGGCACGGGCGGATTAATCACAGCGAGTCGTCAAGGCGACGTTACCGAGAGCACAGCCATCCCGGCCAGGAGCGCTCCCCCAATGACATCGCTGAGCCAATGGAGGCCAAAGATACAACCGGCTGAAGGCAACGATCACCACGCAGGCACCCACCAAAACCGTCAGCAGGGCCTGCACAGTACGGCTCCGCCCGACCGCGACGCACACAGCGATGATTCCGAGCAGCGCGCCGATCCCGATGCTCAATCGCGGTATTGCGTGGATTTCCGCTTCGGTCACTGGACGGTCAACGACCGCCCTGATCGCGGTGTTGGCGAGCACAGCCCCGCCGACCCCGTGGCGCCGCTGCCGAGACGCGCGATCATCAACGACGCTTCGTCAAGGCGGAGGGATCGGTGGACGGCATTTCCGATCCAAGACGCGGTCGGAGCGTCGAGCGCCGTTACGCATCCATGGACGTGCACCCCGATCGCCACCCAGGTCAAGGCCAACACAAGCCCGGCCAGAGCCAAGGCCGTGGGCATCCGCTAGCCACGAACCAGCGCACCAATAATCAACGACAACTCCGATGTCCACGAACGCGACGGCCCTAAGGTCAACAGCGACATTCTGCACCGGGACAGTGCGCGGCGACGACGATCCGTAGCCGCCGGGGGTTACCTGCGGCGAGGACGCCGAATCGTGTTATTCGCCGGTGAACTGTGGCGGGCGCTTGGCAAAAGTTGCCGAGATCCCCTCGGACAGATCCTTGGACGGCAGGAAGGCCGCATTCCACGCTGCCACATAGCGCAGACTCGCCGACACAGCCGAAATCCGTTGCTGGTCAAGCACATCCTTGATGCCGCGGACGGTCAGCGGAGGGTTGGCGGCGATCTCGGCGGCGGTGGCGCGCGCGGCCTGCAGGGTGGCATCGGCGTCGGCGAATACGTCGTTGACCAAGCCGATCTTCTCCGCGCGGGCCGCGTCAATGTCCTTGCCGGTCAACGCCAATTCGCGCAGCTGCCCATCGGAGAGGATGAGCGGCAGCCGGGCCAGGCTGCCGACGTCAGCGACGATCGCCAGCTTGACCTCGCGGACCGAGAACTTGGCGTCGGTGCTGGCGTAGCGGATGTCCACCGCGGAGATCAAGTCGACACCACCGCCGACGCACCAGCCGTGCACCGAGGCGATTGTCGGGGTGCGGCAGTCGGCGACGGCGCTGATCGTGTTTTGCATGCGCAGCACCTCGGCGTGAAAATCGGTGCGAGGCCCGGCCAACGCGCCGTCAGCCAGC
>JAFAID010000233.1 GCA_019236925.1 Mycobacterium sp.
GTCGTTCGTCCTCGCTGCGCTGCGGGCGCTCCACCTTGACCCCGACTGCGGTCCACCGCGCCAAACATGGGCCAGAACAAGGCCAAACAACATAGAAATGGCCAATGGATCCCAACCTTTACGGGGGTCCTCAACACAGATAAGGAACACCAACACTCATGGCCCCGAAGAAGAAGGTTGTCGGGCTGATCAAGCTCCAGATCAAGGCCGGGGAAGCCAACCCTGCGCCGCCGGTCGGTCCCGCACTCGGCCAGCACGGCGTCAACATCATGGAGTTCTGCAAGGCGTACAACGCAGCGACAGACGCCCAGCGCGGCAACGTCATCCCGGTGGAGATCACCGTCTACGAGGACCGCAGCTTCACCTTTGCGCTCAAGACCCCGCCGGCGGCCAAGCTGCTGCTCAAGGCGGCGGGCGTGGGCAAGGGCTCGGCCGAGCCGCACAAGGAGAAGGTCGCAAAGGTGACCTGGGATCAGGTCCGCGAGATCGCCGAGACCAAGAAGGCCGACCTCAACGCCAACGACATCGAGGCCGGCGCCAAGATCATCGCCGGCACCGCCCGGTCGATGGGCATCACGGTCGAATAGACCTGCTGCCCGTGGGAGGGCCAGCTTCGGCCCGCTTTTCAACCACAACCCAACATCAGATTGGATAACGAATGAGCAAGAACAGCAAGGCATATCGCGCCGCAGCCGAGAAGGTGGACCGCGACAACCTCTACACCCCGCTGCAAGCGGCCAAGCTGGCCAAGGAGACGTCGTCGACCAAGCAGGACTCGACCGTTGAGGTGGCCATCCGGCTCGGCGTCGACCCGCGCAAGGCCGACCAGATGGTCCGCGGCACGGTCAACCTGCCGCACGGCACCGGTAAGACCGCCCGGGTGGCGGTGTTCGCGGTCGGCGACAAGGCCGAGGAGGCAACGGCGGCCGGCGCTGACGTGGTCGGCAGCGACGACCTGATCGAGAAGATCCAGGGCGGGTTCTTGGACTTCGACGCGGCGATCGCCACGCCTGACCAGATGGCCAAGGTCGGCCGGATCGCTCGGATTCTCGGGCCGCGCGGCCTGATGCCCAACCCCAAGACCGGCACCGTCACCCCGGACATCAGCAAGGCGGTGTCCGACATCAAGGGCGGCAAGATCAACTTCCGGGTGGACAAGCAGGCCAACCTGCACTTCGTCATCGGCAAGGCGTCGTTTGACGAGAAGCAGCTCGCCGAGAACTACGGCGCGGCGATCGACGAGGTGCTGCGGCACAAGCCGTCGTCGTCGAAAGGCCGCTACCTGAAGAAGATTACGGTGTCGACGACCACCGGCCCGGGCATCCCGGTCGACCCGTCGGTCACCCGCCACTTCGCCGAGGGCTAGGCGCTCGTCTCGTCGTGATATCGCATCCGATATCGCTTTTCAACCCACAGTAATGGTTGTCCGCCGGTGCGGATGTGGCCGGTGTGGCTAGTGTGCTACTGCCCGTTTTGTGCTGTCCGGACCAATAGCCTTACCTCGGAATAGATATTGCATGCGATATCACGCGCGGTCGTGCAAACGCCTATCCGCCGCATTCGGCGATGCGCCGGCGGAGGTAGTCGCGGCCAGGCTCGGAACCATTGGACGCCAACGCCGTTCGATACCACGTGACGGCGTCGTCCCGTCGTCCCGCGCGCCGCAGTAAGTCGGCGCGTACCGACGCCACCAGATTGGACCGCGCCAGCCGCGGATCGTGTGCCACCTTCTCCAATGCGGCCAGTCCGGCGTCGGGTCCATCGCGGAAACCAACCGCCAAAGCCCGATTCGCCCGCACCACCGGCGAATCGGTCATCGCCAACAGCCTGTCGTAGGCCGTGCAAATACTGCGCCAGTCGGTCTGCTCCCAGGACGGCGCCGTCGCGTGCAATGCGGCGATCACCGCCTGCGGCAGGTACGGGCCGGTCGAGCCGTGGGCTGCTCGCAGCCGATCCAGGCCGCGCGTGATGCGGCCACGGTCCCAGCGGCGACGGTCCTGCTCCTCGAGCGGCACCAGCGCCCCAGCGTCGTCCACCCGGGTCGTCCGTCGCGAATCATGCAGCAGCACAAGGGCCGCCAGTGCGTGTGCCTCCAGCTCACCGGGCATCAGCGTGCACAGCTCGCCGGCCAGCCGGACCCCTTCGTCGCACAGCTCGTCGCGAATCGCCGACGGACCCGCCGTCGACCAGTAACCTTCGGTGAACACCGAGTAGATGCAACTGAGCACATGTGGTGTGCGCTCGGGCAGCAACTCGGTGGGCGGCACCCGCAGCGGGATATTGGCGTGCCGGATCTTGTTCTTAGCGCGGGTGATTCGCTGACCGACCGCGGCCTCGGTCTGCAGCAGCGCGCGGGCGATCTCCGCGACGGTCAGCCCGGAGACCAGCCGCAGGGTGAGCGCGAGCTGCGAGATCCGGTCGAGTGCGGGGTGGGCGCAGGTGAACATCATCCGCAGTTCGTCGTCGCGAACCGGATGCGGCTCGGCGTTATCGGTTCGCGCCCTGATCTCGTCGACCACGGCGGCCAATTCCTTTCCCGGACGCACCGATTCGCGACGCAACCGGTCGCGGGCGCGGTTACGGGCCACGGTCAGCACCCAGGCGCCGGGATTGTCCGGCACTCCGTCGTGTGGCCATAACCGCAGCGCCTCGGCGAAGGCTTCCTGGACGGCGTCCTCGGCGACGGTGAGATCACCCGACCACCGGGCCAGCGTGGCCACGGCCGGGCCCCACTCCCGCCGAAAGACGCCGTCCAGGTTGACCATGCTCTACAGGCCGGAGACTCCGGCCAACTGGCGCAGCTGCACCGCACCCGCGGGGATCATTGCGGCGAGCTTGACCGCCTCGTCACGGTCGTCGGCGGTCAGCACATAGAAGCCGGTGGCGATCTCGGCCCCTTCCGGGTAGGGCCCGTCGGTCAACAGCAGGTCGCCGTCGCGGACGCGCACCGTGGTCGCCGTCGCCGGCTCGTGCAGTGCCGCGCCGGCGACGATGTGATCGCCCGCGACAGCGGCGAATCCGCCGTGTCGCGCCGCTTCCGCCTCCCACTCCGGCGTGCCGGGGACGTTGGCAGCTGCGGGCGGCTCCAGCAGCAACGCCAGCCACTGGCCGTCGTGGCGCGACCAATCGGGATCGACAGTGTGGTAGAGCGGCCGAACCTCGATGGCGCCGTGGCGTGCGGCGGGGATGTCGCGGGCGAATGCAATTGCGTCGTCTAGGTTTTCGGCTTCGAACACGTAATAGCCGCCCGCGACCTCAGCGCCCTCGGCGAATGGGCCGTCGGTGATCGTCGGCGCGTCCGGGCCGCCGGCGATGCGGACCGCGCTCGCGGCCGGCAACAGCGCGTCACCGCCACGGATCGCCGACGCGGCTTTGGCGTGGAAACTCTGATAGGCCGCCATCTCGGTGGCCCGCTGGTCGGGCGTGAGGTCCCGCTCCTGGCTGATCAACAGAGCTAAGTACTGCATTGTCGTCACCTCCGGTAGTGAGCGAAACCCTGTGTTCCACTCTCTACCTGTCCGACGAACGGCGCAGCCCCAATCCGACAGCGGTGCTACGCGAGATTTAGGCCGCGGCGCCGGGCTTGAGGTAGGTGACCAGGCTGACGTCGAGGACTTCGTCGGCGAAGTAGTGCTCGCAGCCGCGCAGGTACTTCATGTACCGCTCGTAGACCTCTTCGGAAGCGATCTCGATGGCCTTGTCCCTGTTGGCCTCCAGCGCGTCGCCCCATTGGTGCAGCGTCTTGATGTAGCTCGGCCGCAGCGAAAGCGGTTCAGGAACGATGAAGCCGGCCTTCTCGCCATGCTGGACCATCATGTCGGTGCTGGGCAGGCGACCGCCCGGGAAGATCTCGGTGAGGATGAATTTGATGAACCGGGCCGTCTCGAAGGTGATTTTCTTGCCGCGTGCGTTCAGGTCGTACGGGTGGTAGCTGACACTGCTCTGCACGGTCATCCGCCCGTCCTCGGGCATGATGTTGAAAGTGTTCTTGAAAAAGTGGTCGTAGTTCTCGTGGCCGAAATGCTCGAACGCCTCGATGGACACGATCCGGTCGACGGAGTCGCTGAAATCCTCCCAGCCGCGCAGCAACACCTGCCGCGAGCGATCGGTGTCGATGTGGTTCAGCACCTGCGTGGCGCGGGCGTGCTGGTTCTTCGACAAGGTCAACCCGATCACGTTGACGTCGTACTTCTCCACCGCGCGCTTCATCGTGGTGCCCCAGCCGCAGCCGATGTCCAGCAGTGTCATCCCCGGCTTCAGGTCCAGCTTGTCGAGGTTCAAGTCGATCTTGGCGATCTGGGCCTCTTCCAGGGTCATGTCGTCACGCTCGAAGTAGGCCGAGCTGTAGGTCCGCGTCGGATCCTGGAACAGGCCGAAGAAGTCGTCGGAAAGGTCGTAGTGTGCCTGGATGTCTTCGGGGCGCGTCCGCTTCTCCAGCGGATTGACTGGGTTTTCAGTCATCAACGTCTGGTAGCCCTTCCTGCTGCGTGGGGTGTTGCCGCACTCGGGTTGCGTGCTCGCCGATAGCACGCGTTAATGCGTGGCGAAAGCACAATACCCGGCATTGTTGCATTATCGAGCCAGCCCCTGGTTCTCTTTTGCCCGGCTGGAGGCTATTTCTCCAGCGTGAATTGATTGACGTCGATGTAACCGATGCGGAATCCCTTCGCGCATCCGGTCAAATAGTGCATGTAGCGCTCGTAGACCTCTTCGGACTGGATCTCGATGGCCTTGTCCTTGTTGGCCTCCAGTGCGGCGGCCCAGTGGTCGAGGGTCTTGGCGTAGTGCGGCTGCAGCGACTGCCTGCGGGTCAGCGTGAAGCCGGCCTTTGAGGAGTGGTCCTCGACCTTCTCGATCGACGGCAGGCGGCCGCCCGGGAAGATCTCGGTGACGATGAACTTCATGAACCGGGCCAGCTCGAAGGTCAGCGGCATGCCGCGTTCAGTCATCTGCATGGGGGTCAGACCGGTGATCGTGTGCAGCAGCATCACCCCGTCGTCGGGCAGCGCTTCGTAAGCCATCTTGAAGAAGTCGTCGTAGCGGTCGTGGCCGAAGTGCTCGAATGCGCCGATTGACACGATCCGGTCGACCGGCCCATCGAACTCCTCCCAGCCGGCCAGCTCAATCCGCTTGGTACGCGGCTCGCGTCCAGGAAGTGTGTCCAGCTCGTCGAACATCTTCTGCACGTGGCCGGCCTGATTCTTGCTCAGTGTCAGGCCGATGACGTTCACGTCATATTTCTCGATCGCGCGGCGCATCGTGCTGCCCCAGCCGCAGCCCACGTCAAGCAGGGTCATTCCGGGCTGCAGGCCCAACTTGCCCAGCGCCAGGTCGACCTTGGCCTGCTGAGCCTCTTCCAGCGTCATGTCGTCACGCTCGAAGTAGGCGCAGCTGTAGGTCTGGCTCGGGTCGAGGAAGAGCCGGAAGAAATCGTCAGACAGGTCGTAGTGCGCCTGGACGTCCTCGAAATGCGGCCTGAGTTTATCCGCCATTGCGCTACGCGCCTTCCTGGTTTCCCCCGGTGATCCGCCAGTCATGCTAGTCGGTCGGCCTGGTCAGACCGAATCGGAAAACCCGTTGCTGGCTGGTCAGCCCTGGGCAAACGTGGCCGTGAGCTCGCCGATCAGCCGGCCCCACAGCTGCTCGGGCAAATCGTGGCCCATGCCGTCGATCAAGACCAGACGGGCTCCCCGGATCGCCCGGGCAACCGCCCGGCCGCCGAACGGGCGCTGCAACTTGTCGGCCCGGCCGTGCAGGACCACCGTGGGTGCGCTGATCTGCCGGTCGTATCGGCGCAGGCTGCCGCTGGCGACGATCGCGCTGAAATGCCGGTTGACGCCCCACGGGTAGTAGCACCGCTCGTAGGCCTCGATGGTCTCGTTGCGGATCCGCTGCTCGGGCGCCGGATACCAGGGACTGCCGATCATTCCCCAGACCCGCACCGCGTTGTCGGCGATCACGTCGAGCGGCGAACCCGGCGGCGGTCCCTTGAGCACGGCGAACAGCGCGCGCGGGGCGGGCGGCGGCAAGAACGGCCGGTTGTTGCTGGAGAAGATCACCGCGAGCGATCGCGTCCGCGCCCGCAACCGTGCCGCGAAGACCTGGGCGATCATGCCGCCCATCGAGGCGCCGACGATGTGCGCCCGGTCGATGCCGAGGTGGTCGAGCACCGCGGCGCCGTCGTCGGCCATGTCGTCGAGGGTGTAGTCGGCCTTGCCGGGCGCTCCCACCCAGAACTTGAGCATCCGCGGGATCATCGGCCCGTCGGAGTGCCCCCGCTTGGTCTTGCTGGACAGGCCGACATCACGGTTGTCGTACCGGATCACCCGCAGGCCTTCTGCGACCAGCTTCTCGCAGAACCCGTCACGCCACAGCAGCAGCTGCGAGCCCAGCCCCATGATCAACAGCACAGCCGGGTCACCCGGGTCGCCCATGTCTTCGTAGTAGATATCCAGGTCGCCGGAACGTGCTGTGCCGCTTCGGATTTCCATGGAGTTAGACCTCTCTAGACCTCAACGTCGGACTGTGCTCGCGGGCGACCTCGACCATGAAGTTGGCGAAGTACCCGGTGAGCTGCGGATCGGACATCATCTGCCACCTCGGCGCCAGCAGCTTCATGTAGCGCTCGACGTAGAGGAACTGCTTGCCGATCAGCACCAGCTCGCGAGGCAGCTTGACGTCGTAGGCGTCGGCCAGCGCCGAGAGCTGCTTACCGATATCCGCGTAGGACAGGTCGCCCAGCGTCTGCATGGTCAGCGGGGTGGCGAACTTCTCCAGGTCCCTGGCGGCCTGGGCCTCGGGCTTCACGGTGCCCACGGCGCCCATCAACACGACGATCTTCCCGGCCGCGGCGTGGTCCTTCTTGACCAGCAACGCGTGGACCAACTCGCGCAGCAGCCAGCGGGTGCGCGGGTCGATGCGGCCCATGATGCCGAAGTCGAAGAACACGATGCGGCCCTGGTCATCGACGTAGAGGTTGCCGGCGTGCAGGTCGCCGTGGAACAGGCCGTGCCGCAGCCCGCCCTCGAACAGGCTGAACAGCAAGGCTTTCACCAGCTCGGTGCCGTCGAACCCGGCCTTGCGGATCGCGGCGACGTCATCGATGCGGATGCCCGCCACCCGCTCCATCGTCAGTACCCGCTCGGTGGTGAAGTTCCAGTGCACCTGGGGGACCCGGATGTTGCGGCCCAGTGGCGAGCCCTGCAAGTGGGAAATCCAGGCGTCCATCGACTGCCCCTCGAGGCGGAAGTCGAGCTCCTCGGCCAGGTTGTCGCTGAAATCGGCGACCACGTCCTGGGCGGACAGCCGGCGGCCCAACTTGGCCAGCTCCACGGCCTGTGCGAAGCGCTTGAGGATCTGCAGGTCGGCCGCCACCCGGCGACGGATGCCCGGCCGCTGGATCTTGACGACGACCTCCTCGCCGCTGTGCAGGGTGGCGTAATGCACCTGGGCGATGGACGCCGACGCGAACGGCTCTTCTTCGAAGCTGGCGAACAACTCCGCCGGGTCGGCGCCGAGCTCCTCGGCGAACACCTTGTGCACCTCGTCTTTGTTTGCCGGTGGCACGCGGTCCAGCAGGTCGCGGAATTCACGTGACAGCTGTTCGCCGAATGCACCCGGGCTGGACGCGATGATCTGCCCGAACTTGACGTAGGTGGGGCCCAGGTCAGCGAAGGTCTGCGGGAGCTGCTTGATCGCCTTGGTCTGCCAGGGGCCGCGGCCGGGGAGCTTGGTGACGATCCGTGCGGCGGTGCGGGTGAGCTGCCAACCGGTCACGCCGATGCGAGCCGCCTCGACCGGCAACGGCACCCGGTCAAGCTTGGCTACCTCGCGGTGGTTGTTGGAACTCATTCGTGCAGTGTGCCAAATCGCCCAGGTCGGGACCGAATCTCGCAGGTCACGGGGTTGGCTGCTGGCCGCGAGCGTGAAACTGTGGCGAAAATTTCGAAATCTCGCCGTAGTTTCACGTTCGATGCTCGAAATTCTCCCGCAGCGCCTCCACGATCGGTCGCCACACCGGTTCGGGGAGGTCGTGGCCCATGCCGTCGATGACGACGAACCGGGCGCCGGGGATGGCCGCGGCGACCCCGCGGCCATTGCGCGGCCGCACCATCGGGTCATGCGAACCGTGCAACACCACCGTCGGCGCGGTGATCGCCTTGCTGTAGGCCAGCAGGCTGCCGGTGCCCAGCACGGCGTCGAACTGTCGCAGCATGCCGGGGAGATAGCTGGACCGCTCGGCGAGCTGCCGGACGCGCCTGCGCAACTCCGCGTCGGACGGCAGGAAGTTGGGGCCGTTGAATACCGCGATGTTGCGGACCTCGAAGGCCAGCTTCTCCTCGTCGGACGCGTCGTCGCCGGGCCCGCCGAACGCCAACCGGATCACCCGCAACGCCGGCAACCGGGAAAATGGCTTGCCAGTCGTGGACATGATGATGGCCAGCGACGCCACCCGTTGCGGCTCGGTGGCGGCCAGGATCTGCGCGATCATCCCGCCCATCGAGGCGCCGACGACGTGTGCCCGCGCGATGCTCAAATGATCGAGCAGCGCGACCACGTCGCGCGTCATGTCGACCAGCGTGTAGGGCACCGGGCTGCCGCGGCCCAGCAGATAACGCCAGACCCGGCGGTAGACCGCGCCCTCGGCACGCATCCCGTGCATCTTGGCCGACAGCCCGGTGTCGCGGTGGTCGAACCGAATCACCCGATATCCCGCGTCGACGAGCTGAGCGCAGAAGCCGTCGGGCCACATCGTCAGTTGGGCGCCGAGCCCCATGATCAGCAGCACCGGCGGGCCGGCCGGGTCGCCGAGGTCTTCGTAATAGAGCTCGACGGCGCCCTGCTCGGTGTCGCGGCCGGCGAGGCCGCTACGGGTCAGCATGCGGCTGCTCGGGTTTTTTCCAAGGCGCTACCCAGCCGTCGATCGCCCAACCCTCCAGGCCGGCGAGCAGCTCGTACATGGTGGCGCCGTCGATGCTCTCGCGGATGATGTCGGCATGCCCGGAGTGGCGGGTCAATTCGTTGATCACATGCAGAATCACCCAGCGCACTGACCACGCGTCAAGACCCTTCGGGAACCACGGGATGTCGGTCGGGACCGGCACGGCGGCGTCGAGGTCTGCGGTCTCCACCAGATGCAGCGACTTGGCGTTCTCGGCCTCGAAGGCGCTCAGCAGCCCGGCCAGCGTCTCGTCGGGGCGCATCACATGCTGGTCGCCGAAGTCCTTGGCGATCTCCTCGAACGGCCGGGTGTCCCGCGGCGGGGCGCCGGGCGCCGCCGCGACCCGCGCCATCCACGTGCGCTGCATGCCGGTGACGTGTTTGACCAGCCCGCCGATCGACAAGGCGCTGACCGTCGGGGTCGAGCGGGCCTGTTCGTCGGTCAGGCCGTAGGCCGCCGCGAAGAACGCGCTCTGGTGGTAGGCGAGGTACTCACGCAGCGCGCTGCGTTCGTCGGTTACGGCAGAGGCGAGAGCAGGCATCGACGGTCCTTCCGGTCGGCTGTACTCCAGCCTGTCAAAAAACGCCGCGTCGTGACGCCGCATGGAGCCCGTCCCGGCCGTAGGGTGCGGGAATGCAGGTGATCTCGGCAGAGTCGACGGAGCTTTTCGTCGGGCCACCGGACGCGCCAGTGCAGCTGGCCCGGGTGACCGTCACTGGCGGCACCGAGTCGACGCTGGTCCGGGTCGACGGCGATGGCCTCAGCGGAGAGACGCTGACCCGCATCGGACAAGAGGTCGTGGAGGTGGCCGTCGCCGTCGAGCATCCGGTCGTCGGCCAGCGCCGCGCCGCGCAGGTGCACGTCGATGGCGGCACGACATCCTTTGCTTTCACCGTCGCCGAGCCCGGCTGGACGATGTTCATGATCAGCCACTTCCATTACGACCCGGTGTGGTGGAACACCCAGGGCGGCTACACCAGCCTCTGGACCGAGGACCCGCCTGGAAAGGCCAGGCAGACCAACGGTTTCGAGTTGGTCCACGCGCATCTGGAGATGGCCCGCCGCGAACCGGAGTACAAGTTCGTGCTCGCCGAAGTCGACTACCTCAAGCCGTACTGGGACACCCACCCCGAGGACCGCGCCGACCTGCGCCGGCTGATCGCCGAGGGTCGGGTGGAGATCATGGGCGGTACCTACAACGAGCCCAACACCAACCTCACCAGCCCGGAGACGACGATCCGAAATCTGGTGCACGGCATGGGCTTTCAGCGTGATGTACTTGGCGGCCACCCGGCTACCGCCTGGCAGCTCGACGTCTTCGGCCACGATCCGCAGTTTCCGGGGATGGCTGCCGATGCCGGGCTGACGTCGAGTTCGTGGGCCCGCGGACCGCACCACCAGTGGGGCCCGATGCACAACGAGAGCGGCGTCGCGGGCATGCAATTCTGCAGCGAATTCGAGTGGATCGCGCCGTCGGGGCGCGGGCTGCTCACTCATTACATGCCTGCGCACTATTCGGCGGGCTGGTGGATGGACGATTCGACGTCGGTGGCCGAAGCCGAGCAGGCCAGCTACCAGCTGTTCGCAGAGCTGAAGAAGGTCGCGCTGACCCGCAATGTGCTGCTGCCCGTCGGCACCGATTACACCCCACCGAACAAGTGGGTCACCGAGATTCACCGGGACTGGGGTTCGCGCTACACCTGGCCGCGGTTCGTCTGCGCGCTGCCGAGCGAGTTCTTCGCCGCCGTCCGCGCCGAACTGGACACCCGCGCGCTGGTGCCGTCTCCGCAGACCCGCGACATGAACCCGATCTACACCGGCAAGGACGTGTCGTTCATCGACACCAAACAAGCCAACCGGGCTGCCGAGAACGCAGTGTTGGACGCCGAGAAGTTCGCGGTGTTCGCGGGGCTGCTCGCCGGCGCCGACTACCCGCAGGCCGCGCTGGCCAAGGCCTGGGTGCAGCTGGCCTACGGCGCACACCACGACGGCATCACCGGATCAGAATCCGACCAGGTCTACCTCGACCTGCTGACCGGCTGGCGCGACGCGTGGGAGCTCGGCCGCGCGGCCCGAGACAACTCGCTGGCGTTGCTGTCCAGCGCCATCGAGGGCGACGTCATCGTGTGGAACCCGTTGGCGCACAACCGGACCGATGTCGTCACTGTTCGGCTCGACGCGCCGCTCGGGGCCTGGGTGCGGGTGCTGGACCACGACGGCGCCGAGCTGCCCGCGCTTGTCGAGCACGACGGACGATCAGTCAGCTGGCTGGCGCACGACGTGCCATCGCTGGGATGGCGGGCCTACCGGCTGGTCACCGGCAAAACCTCGGCGACCTGGAAATCGGTGCGTAGCAAGCAGATTGCGAACGAGCGTTACCGGCTGGTGGTCGATCCGGCCCGCGGTGGTGGGGTGTCGTCGCTGATACACGACGGGCGGCAGCTCATCGCCGAGGGTCGAGTGGGTAACGAGCTGGCCGTCTATGAGGAATACCCGGCGCACCCGACCGGCGGCGAGGGCCCGTGGCACTTGCTGCCCAAGGGCCCGGTGGTCTGCTCGTCGGAAACGCCGGCCGAGGTAAAGGCTTACCACAGCCCGCTCGGCCGACGGCTAGTCCTGACGGGCCGGATCGGTGAGTTGTTGCGCTACACCCAGACGCTGACGCTGTGGCACGGCGTCGACCGGGTGGACTGCACCACCACGATCGACGACTTCACCGACGCCGACCAGTTGCTGCGACTGCGCTGGCCGTGCCCGGTGCCGGGCGCCATGCCGGTCAGTGAGGTCGGCGACGCCGTGGTCGGGCGCGGTTTCGCGTTGCTGCACGATCCTGATTCGCGATCTCAATCCGTCGACACCGCGGACCACCCGTGGACGCTGGACAACCCGGCGTACGGCTGGTTCGGGCTGTCCTCGGCGGCCAGGGTGCGGGTCGGCGACGGTGTGCGCGCGGTCTCGGTGGCCGAGGTGGTCGCGCCGACCGAGCCGATGGGCGGCCTGTTGGCGCGCGACCTGGTGGTCGCGTTGGTGCGTGCCGGGGTCACGGCGACCTGCAGTAGCGCCGACAAGCCCCGCTACGGCCGCCTCGGCGTCGACTCGAACCTGCCGGACGCCCGCATCGCGCTGGGCGGGCCGGGCCAGAACGCCTTCACCAAGGCCGTGCTGGCCGCCGCCGATCCGGCCTACACCGCCGAGGTCGAGCGGCAGCTGGCCGAGAGCGGTCGGGCCCGGGTGTGGGTGCCGGCCGCGGCGCCGCTGGCGGCCGGCTGGATCCCCAGCGCCGACCTGCGGGATTCGCGAGCGCTGCCGGTGCTGGTGACAGCCAGCCGCGACGACGCCGACCTCGGGCCGGCGATCGCCTCGGTGGCCGACGACCTGGTCGACGCCGAGATCGTCGTCAGCCAACAGGCGCCGTCGGACCTGCAGCGCTTCGAGCCGTTTACCGTCGCACTGCTCAACCGCGGGGTGCCCAGCTTCGCCGTCGAGACCGACGGCACGCTGCACACCGCGCTGATGCGGTCCTGCACCGACTGGCCGTCCGGCGTGTGGATCGACGAGCCGCGTCGGACCGCGCCGGACGGCTCGAACTTCCAGCTGCAGCATTGGACGCACGTTTTCGATTACGCGCTGGTCTGCGGCGCCGGCGACTGGCGCCACGCCGAGATCCCTTCCCGCAGCGCCGACTTCGCCAATCCGCTGCTGGCGGTGACGGCGTCGAGCCGGGTTGGCGGGTTGCCCGCCACCGGTTCGCTGCTGCAGGTCGACCCGGCCGGCGCCGTGCAATTGGGTGCGTTGAAGGCGGCGGGCAACCCGCTCGCGCATGGCAGCGCGCATCGCGTCGACCCCGGCCAAGTGGCCATCCGGCTGGTCGAAACCCGTGGCGGCGACGCCGATGTCGTCGTGCGCTCACCGCTGGGCACGGTGTCCGAGCTGCGTCCCGCCGATCTGCTGGAGCGGCCGCGGCTTAGATCTCACAGTCGCGAACTCACGACGCTGCACGGCTACCAGATCTGCACCGCGCTGGCGCGACTCGAGCTGCCCAGGCTGCTCGACGCCGGGGACACGGCGTTGGCCCCGCAGTCCGAGAATTGCCAGCCGCTCTATGCGCGGTACTGGCTGCACAACCGCGGGCCGGCCCCGCTCGGCGGGCTGCCCGTGGTGGCCCATCTGCACCCGCACCGGCTCGCCGCCGCTGCGGGTGACGACGTGGTGTTGCGCTTGACCGCGGCCAGCGATAGCTGCGACACGCCGCTGGCCGGCACCGTCACGCTGGTGTGCCCGCACGGCTGGTCGGCCAGCCCGGCCGTGCTGCCCTTCAC
>JAFAID010000248.1 GCA_019236925.1 Mycobacterium sp.
GGTGGCGTGGGTAAGGCGGCAGTGGAGGCGGTGCTCAATCATCCCGAGCTGGAGCTGGTGGGCTGCTGGGTCCACAGCGCTGATAAGAACGGCCGCGACGTCGGTGAGATCGTGGGCCGCGAGCCGCTGGGTGTTTCGACCAGCTCAAGCAAGGATGACGTGCTGGCGGTCGATGCGGATTGTGTGGTGTACGCGCCGCTGATTCCCGACGATGACGAGGTCAAAGCCATTCTGCGGTCGGGGAAGAACGTCGTCACGCCGGTCGGCTGGGTGTACCCAGATCGCACCGATCCGCAGGTGCAGGCTATCGAGCAGGCCTGTCGGGAAGGCGGGGTGACGTTGCACGGCTCGGGGCTGCATCCGGGCGGCATCACTGAGAAGTTCCCGCTGATGATCTCGGGGTTGTCCACCGCCATAACGAATGTGCGGGCCGAGGAGTTCTCTGATATCCGCACCTATAACGCGCCCGATGTAGTGCATCACATCATGGGGTTCGGGATGACCCCCGAGCAGGCCGCGCAGAGTCCGATGGCCAGCCTGCTGGAGGGCGGCTTCAAGGCCTCGGTGTGGATGGTGGCCGACTATCTAGGCTTCCGCGACCCGACTTTCGCATCGACTGAGGAGGTCGCGGTCGCCACCGCCCCCATCGATGCGGGCTTCATGATGATCGAGCCCGGCACCGTGGCCGCGCGTCGGTTCCGCTGGCAGGCACTCGTCGACGGAGAACCGGTGATCACCGCGGCGGTGAACTGGTTGATGGGCGAGGAGCATCTGGATCCGGCCTGGAGTTTTGGTGAGCGCGGCGAGCGTTTCGAGATCCAGGTGACCGGTGATCCCGACATCGCGCTCATTGTCAAAGGCCTGCAACCGGATTCGATCGCCGAGGGTCTGCGGAAAAACCCCGGCGTCGCAGCGACCGGTAACCATTGCGTGCACGCGATCCCCCATGTGTGCGCCGCCGAGGCCGGCATCAAGACCTACCTCGATTTGCCGATGATTGCCGGGCGGCCCGCCCCGAAACTCGCCGGGGCGGTGCGATGATCCTCGACGATTTCCGGCTCACCGATCAGGTGGCCGTCGTCACCGGTGGTGGGGCCGGCATCGGACGCGGCACCGCAGTCGCGCTGGCCGAGGCGGGAGCCCACGTGGTGGTGGCCGCACGCACCCAATCGGACCTCGACGAAACCGTGCGACAGATCGAACAAACCGGCCGCAACGGGCTGGCGGTCGTCACCGACGTGATGATCGAAGACGACCTGACAAATCTGGTGCGCGCGACCGTGGCACAGTTCGGCCGACTCGACATCCTGGTCAACAACGCCGGGGGAACCGCTCCCCTCCCCGCGATGGATACCTCGTCTGAATACTTCTCCACCGCGCTGCACTTCAATGCCACCGCGCCGTTTTTGCTGTCCCGGCTGGCAGCGCAAGCCATGGTCGACACCGACGGCGCCGGGTCCATCGTCAACATCTCGTCGCGCTCCGGCGACATGGTGATGACCTCGATGGTCGCCTACGCGGCGGGCAAGGCCGCGCTGAACATGATGACCCGCAACCTGGCCGCCGAGTTGGCTCCACGGATACGCGTCAACGCGATCGGCGTCGGCGGGACGGCCACCCAGGCAATGGACTTCGTCATGGGCAACGAAACGCTGCGCACACAGTTCGAGCAGAACACGCCCATGCGTCGCATCGGCACGCCGCGCGACATCGCCGCGGCCGTGGTGTATCTGGCTTCACCGGCGTCGTCGTGGGTCACTGGCGTGTTCCTGCGTGTCGACGGGGGCACCACAGCACCAGCCTTCACCATCCCTGTGCCGCCGCTGCGGCCACAGGTTCAACCTATTGCCTGACAATGCGACACATGCCGAGACCACCAACGGCCGATTACACCGAGGACAGGCCGTCGCCAGGCGCGGCCGCCAAGCCCTCGTCGCTGCGTGAGCGCCAGCGCGCGCAGGTCCGCACAGATATTCGCCGGGCAGCGTTTCAGCTGTTCTCCACTCACGGATTCGACACCGTCACGACCGAGCAGATCGCCGCGGCTGCCGGTGTGTCGCCCAGTACCTTCTTCCGCCACGTCGCCACCAAAGAAGAATTGCTGCTCGACGAGGTCCGACGTGGCGGTGCGGCGATTGCGTCGCTACTCGAGCAGCGCCCCCCCACAGAGTCACCCGACGTCGCGCTGGCCCGCGCGATCGAGGCTCGCGTCGGTGCATTCCAAGACAGCGGAATCGAGCACTGGCGCGCGGCGATCCTGGCCGCTCCCAGCCTGATTGAGAAGGTCAGCGTGCTGGGTCCGGAAGACAAGAGCCGGTTGGTAAAGCTGACTGCCGCCCGCATGCGTACTGACCCCGAAGACGACAGCAGACCTGCGTTGCTTGTCCACCTGGCCTTTGCCGCAGCTGATTTCGCGTTCCAGCAATGGGTGCGCATCGTCAACGAGGATCATCCGCCGCTTCCAGTGTTGGTGGCTGAGGCGCTACAAGCCGTGGTGGGCCCCCGCTGGCAACCACGCCGCAGCCGAAGCGCCTCTCCTCGGAAAGGCTCGCGGCGGTAGTGCATTGGGGTTCTTATCGATCGGAGGAAGCGAATGGGACAGTGGTCGCGCGAGGAAATCGACAGCGCGTTTGGTGACTACAGTCAAGCGGTCGTCGAAATCGGGCAGAGCGGGGACTGGTCGCGTTATGCGGATCTGTTCACTGAGGACGCCGTTTACGTCGAGCACACATACGGGCAAATGAAAGGCAGAGAACAGATCCGCGACTGGATCGCCTCGACGATGAGCGCATTTCCCGGCTCGGAGATGCCGTGGTATCCGACCGAGTGGTACACGATCGATGAGGATCGAGGCTGGGTCATCGGGAAGTTCCTCAACCGCATGAAGGATCCAGGCGACGGAAGCATCCACGAGACCGCGACCTTGACGGTGCTGAGGTATGCCGGAGAAGGGCTGTGGAGTTACGAAGAGGATGCCTACAATCCGCTCAACTTCCTTACGATGGTGTACGAGTACACCAAGTGCTGCAAAGCGCTCGACGCAATCTCGGACGACGCGCTTGCCTTCGCCAAGAACATGAACTGGGAACTGGACTAGCCGCGAGAATCGATGCGAAGGAGCCGAAAGCGAGTCGTCATCGCCGGACTCGGCGACAGCGGCGTCCTGGCGGCGATCCGGCTGGCTCGCTACACCGACGTCGTCGGAATCTCGGTTAAACCGGGATTGGTCAGCGGCCAGGAGCTGGGCTGGCGGCTCAGCCGTCCCGAGGAATGGGCACGCGCGAACTGGATTCCGTTTGACCGGTTCCGCGCCCTGGACCGGGTGAAAACGATCCACGCGTCGCTGATCGGAGTTGACCTCGCGGCACGCACCGTCTTCGCTCGGCGCACGGACGGCTCGGCAGTGGCCGAGCCCTACGACGCATTGGTGATATCGACGGGTGTCACCAATGGGTTCTGGCGCCAGCCGACCCTGCAATCTGCTGCCGACGTCGCGGGCGATCTGCGTCGCGCCCATGGGCGTCTAGCGGCTGCGGATTCGGTGATCGTCTTGGGTGGTGGCGCGGCGGCGGTCACCAGCGCCGCTCAGGTCGCCGTAACCTGGCCGGCCAAGCGGGTCAATTTGTATTTCCCTGGGCGACAAGCGCTTCTGCGTCATCACCCGCG
>JAFAID010000249.1 GCA_019236925.1 Mycobacterium sp.
CCGGTGATCGGCAATGTGATGCGGCACGGCTACAAACTCGGTGACCAGGTGCTGCGGCACGCTTTGGTCGGGGTGGTGGACACCATCCCGGACGAGACCGGTCCCGAGGCAGTTGACGCTGAACCCGAGACCGCCGACAAAGTCGATACCGACGCGGACGAGGGTGAGCACAACGCAGAATCAGAACCGTCGGAGAACTAACGACGGGAAGCTAGCGGAAGGCAGGCAGGGGGTGACGCGATATGGCCCAACGCGAATGGGTCGAAAAGGACTTCTACAAAGAGCTGGGCGTCGCTTCTGACGCCGACCAAGACGAGATCAAGCGGGTGGCCCGCAAGCTACTCGCCGAGAATCATCCGGACCGCAACCCCGGAAATAAGGCCGCCGAAGATCGGTACAAGGCGGTATCCGAAGCCAAGGAAGTGCTCACGGATCCGGCCAAGCGCAAGGAGTACGACGAAACTCGTCGGCTGTTCGCCGGGGGCGGATTCGGTCGCCGCTTCAACGGCGGCGACTTCGGCGGTGGCTTCAGTGGGGCCGGCTACGGTGCCGATGGCGCCGAGTTCAACCTCAACGATTTGTTTGACGCCGCCGGCCGCTCCGGTGGCACCAACATCGGCGACCTGTTTGGCGGCTTGTTCGGGCGCGGCGCTGCGCCGCGTCCCAGCCGTCCGCGCCGCGGCAACGACCTGGAGACCGAAGCCGAGCTGAGTTTCATGGAGGCCACCAAGGGCGTGGCGATGCCCCTGCGGCTCACCAGCCCGGCGCCGTGCACCAACTGTCACGGCAGCGGAGCCAGGCCGGGTACCAGCCCGAAGGTGTGCCCGACGTGTAACGGCTCGGGTGTAATCAGCAGCAACCAAGGCGCTTTCGGGTTCTCCGAGCCATGCACCGACTGCCGCGGCAGCGGGTCGATCATCGAGCACCCTTGCGAGGAATGCAAGGGTACCGGTGTGACCACCCGCACCCGCACGATCAACGTGCGGATCCCACCGGGCGTTGAGGACGGACAACGGATCCGGCTGGCCGGTCAGGGTGAGGCCGGATTGCGTGGCGCGCCGTCGGGTGACCTGTATGTCACCGTGCACGTGCGGCCAGACAAGGTCTTCGGCCGCGACGGCGACGACCTGACTGTCACCGTCCCGGTCAGCTTCACCGAATTAGCTTTGGGTACCACGCTTTCAGTGCCGACACTGGACGGCAAGGTCGGTGTGCGGGTTCCCAAGGGCACCGCCGACGGCCGCATCCTGCGGGTCCGTGGACGCGGTGTGCCCAAGCGTTCCGGCGGTCAGGGCGACCTGCTGGTCACCGTCAAAGTCGCGGTCCCGCCCAACCTGGAGGGCGCTGCCAAGGAGGCGTTGGAGGCCTACGCCGTCGCCGAACGCTCCGGTGGCTTCGACCCGCGGGCCGGATGGGCAGGTAACCGCTAGATGGCTAAGAACCCAAGGGAATCAGACGCGCGGACCTTCTTGATCTCGGTGGCCGCCGAGCTGGCCGGTATGCACGCACAGACGCTGCGTACCTACGACCGGCTCGGATTGGTCAGCCCGCGACGCAGTACCGGTGGTGGACGCCGTTATTCGCAGCACGACGTCGAGCTGCTCCGTGAAGTGCAACGGCTGTCTCAGGACGAGGGCGTCAATCTGGCTGGGATCAAACGCATTATCGAGTTGACCAACCAGGTCGAGGCGTTACAGTTACGGCTGACCGAGATGGCCGCCGAGATTGAGGCGCTCCGGGTCAACCAGCGACGCGACGTCGCAGTGGTGCCCAAAAGCACCGCAGTGGTGGTCTGGCAGCCGCGGCGATGAGCGAGCCCGCGCAGTGGACGAGCGAAGAGGCGCGGACGACAGCCTGAGCCGCTAACGCGCAACCGCGCCATCTGTTCGGCACGCCACAGTCGCGTTGCTGCAGGGCATCGGGCCGGACCCAGGTGCATGGACAAAATAGCGGGGGACTCGAGTAGTCCACTACTCGTGCTTTCGGGTGACCAACGCCCTTACGTTGCTCGCGAAGTCCTCACGCCGTTAAGGAAGACAACCCGGAATGTTCGATCTCCCCGACTATGGCGACTACGGCAGATGGCTAGATGCCTTCACCGAAGCATCCGCACGCCTTGACGCCCTAGAAACGGCCGTAACCGACGTTCGCCACCTCCTGCGCCACAGCGAGGGCATCCACAGCGCAGAAATCCTCAAAGTGCTTGAACAGCATGGCGTATAACCATTCGGGCGCTGACGATTGAAGTGCGGCTTCGCCGCGAGCTACACAAGTGTGCCATCGAGTTACGCAAGCTCGCCTACACGTTGCCCAACGACTACAACCTGCTGCAGTTGTCGGAGCGCAAGCCGAGGCCGCGATCGAGCGGTTAGCGGCGGCGCCCACCGACGACGGCCTGGCAATGCGCGACATCCGGCTGTTGCGGCGACACGCTCTACTGGCCCGGGCTCAGGGCGATGCCGTGGCCTACGCACCGTTCCGGGATCGTTACCGCGACATGGCGGGAACGCTTGGCTTTGACGGGCGTATCGCGTGGGCCGAGGACACGCCATGACGGTTGCGCGGTTGGACCGAATTCCGTGGCCGAATAATCAAAAAGCGGCTCATGAATGTCGACTAAATTCGCGCAACTAATTGGGCACACGGGTTATAGTTGGTCGATGATCAGCGGAGACCCGCTGACCGGGCGCGACAACGAATTAGCTTTCATTGGCCGTGCGCTTAGCGGAGTCGGTAACCACTCCGGCGCCGTCATCGTTGGGGCTGCGGGTGTGGGCAAGACCCGGCTCGCGCGTGAGGTGCTGGCCCATGCCAAAGCCTCCGGTGAGCGGACGTATTGGATTGTGGGCACTCAGTCCGCGCAACAGCTCCCACTAGGCGCATTCATCGCATCGATATGCGACACCGTTGCGGACCCGATATCTGGCGTGCGGCGCGTCATCAGTTCTCTTGTGGCGCAACAACGCGAAGGACGTGTGCTGATTGGTGTCGATGACGCGCACCTTCTCGACGGATTATCGGCACACGTCGTCCACCAGCTAGCCCAGGTCCGTGGAACCCGGCTGATCGTCACTGTGCGCACGGGCGCCGACGAGCCTGACGCGATCACCGCGTTGTGGAAAGATGACCTACTCGCCCGCCTGGACCTCCAACCGTTGTCGGCGACGGAAACGCACCGCATGGTCGAATCCATGCTCGGTGGCGCGGTAGATACTCGCAGCGCCAAGCGGTTCTGGAAACTGACCGGGGGCAACGCGCTGTTTTTGCGCCAGCTGCTCAAGGACCAGGTCGCCGCCGGCGCGATACGGCAGGTCGCCGAAGTGTGGATGTGGGACGAGCACGTCGCGGTGTCGGAGAGTATCGGCGACGTGGTCGGCCGGCAATTGACCCGGCTCGCCCCTGACGTGGCCCTGGTCGTCGACACGTTGTCGCAGTACGAACCATTGGCCGTCGACGTGCTCTGCGATCTGGTGCACCGCCACGATCTCGAGACGGCCGAGAAGATGAACCTGGTCAACGTGGAACGCAGCGGCTCCAAGTTGATGGCCCGGCTGGCCCACCCGTTGTTTGGTGAGCTTCGGCGGGCCGCGGCCAGCGAGATGTATCTGTCCCGGATCCGCGGCAAGCTTGCACAACGGCTGGCCAAGGACGCGGACGCCGACAGCCACGCGACGGTGCGCCGCGCACTGCTTGCACTGGAATCAGACCTTCCCCCCGACCCGGATCTTTATTTTGAGGCGGCGCGATACGCGATGACGCTGCTCGACCTGGATCTGTCGGATCGATTCGCCGCCGCCGCAGCCGATGCGGGGGTCAGTGGCGCGGTCGGCCTGCGCGCGATAAGCCTCGCCGGTCGCGGTCACGGCGATAAGGCCGAAGCGGTGCTGGCCCGGGTTGGCGTCGACGAACCCGAGGGTCATCATTGGGCGACCGTCCGGGCAGCGAACCTGACCTGGAATCTCGGCCGACCCCGGGAGGCGGCGGCCATTCTGGATGGGCTGGCATCAAGGCGCGAATCCGCCGCGCAGCATGCCGAGCGCGCGGCGATCGAATCATGCGTGGACGCAGTCATGGCTCGTTGCGAAGCAGCGGTGACAAAAGCGCGGGCGGCACTGGATTCACCGACGCTGCCCGACTTCCACGCTATGTTGGCGTCGATAGCGTTGACCATCGCGCAGGGTGCGCTCGGCCGAATCGATGAGGTTACCGACGTCGTGGCGCAGACCATCGACCGCGCGATCAGCTCGTTTCAGGCGTCCCCGATGAGGTTCTGGTATGGCGGCGTCTATGCGCGCGCCTGCCGGTTGAACGGACGCATCGACGAATGTATGCGCTCGGCCACGCAGTTATCCGAGTCGGCCCGCGACATTCCCGGCCTTGCCTACGCGAACTTTGCCTTCTTGCAGGGCCACGCCCAGCTGGTTCGCGGGGAGATCCCTGCCGCGGTAAAACTCCTGCATGAGGCGCTCGCCGGCGCGGAAAAGCATAGCATCACAACCGGTTTGCGGGCAGCGAGCTGTTTTGCGTTGGCCGAAGCCCACGCTAAGCTGGGTCAGCCGGAAGCCGCGAAGGACGCGATCACCGAAGCACGGCAATGTGTGCCGGCCGATTACCTGTTCATGCAGACGGGTTTGGCGGTGGCCAGCGGCTGGGCGTTGGCGGCAAGCGGGTGCCTGACCGACGCTGTCGCGGTCGTCCGTGCCGCCGGTGAGGATGCCCGTAAGCGTCGTCAGCCAACGCACGAACTGGCGTGCGTGCAAGTGGCGGCTCAATGGGGCGACACGTCGGGGGCGACCCGCGCGCGCGAACTGGCCAACGACTTGTCGTTTCCGCTCGCTGATGCTGTTGCGCGGCATACGGAATCGTTACTGGCCGACGATGCGGAGGGTCTGCTCGCGGCATCGGCCGACTACGCCGCGCTCGCCGATCGTGTCGCCGCCGCCGACGTCGCGGCACAGGCGGCGGTGGCATTCAGCCGCAACCAGCAACGCAAGCGCAGTCTGTATGCCGCGGCGTTGGCGCAGCAGCTGGCCACCGACTGTGGCGGGCTGTGCACGCCCGCGCTGCGAAACCCAATCGGCCAGCCGTTGACCGGCCGTCAACGCGAGATCATCGAGTTGGTCGCTGCCGGGTTGTCCAACAAGGAGATTGCCGAGCGGCTCGTCACGTCGGTGCGCACCGTTGAGGGACACGTGTATCGCGCATACCAGCGGTTGGGAGCCGGGTCGCGGGAGGAGTTGGTCGAGTTATTGCGCGCCGGCCCGGGTGGCTCGCCCTCTGCGCCACTGTGATAACTACTGGTGGATGGGCGACCCTCGGCTAGGGCGCTAAACGCGGATCGAAAACTGGGCGACCCCCCAATCGCCAGGATGCGCCGACCGGTAACCGCCGCGGCGCAGGGCATCGGTGGTCGCGGTCATCGGCTCGAAGCAGACGACGTCCTCGCCAGGAGGGGCGAAGATCTGCGCGGCCGGATACCCCTGCTCGAACTGAACCTCGATACGGCGGCCACCACCGGACACCGCGAACACCGCGCCTTCGGCGACCTCGTCGTAACCGTCGTCAAAAGCCTTGTCGCCCAACGATTCAGTGATGGCACGCTGACGCGTCGTCTCGCCAGTGGGCAGCCCCTGCCCGTC
>JAFAID010000260.1 GCA_019236925.1 Mycobacterium sp.
ATCTTTGACGACAATGAACTCCCAGTTCTGACCATTGGCACCGGTCGGTGCGCGCAGCGCCAATTCGATGCACTTCAACACCACCGCGTCGTCGATCGGGTCGGGATGAACGCGTCGCACGGCCCGTTGAGTCATCATCGCGTCCAGCAGTGGCATGTTGAGGCCGGCGAGCGCCGCTTCCGTAGTTGGCGCCACCCGAAATGCATCGGCGTAGGGAGAGCCGGAGCTCGGCGTGTCAGTCATGCGATCAGGCGAGCTCGTTGACCCACTTGGCGGTGAAATCTTTGACATCCGGTATCCCCTGGGCGAATTCGCGCGCGATGAAGCTCTCGACCGTCCCGCCGACCAGCGGAACGTTGAATTCCACCGTCCCGTTCAATGTCAGCAGTGAACCGTTCTCGGTGGGCGCTACCGAGGCCGCAGCCGAACCGGAGCCCGGCGCCCCGGACACCGCGACGGTGATCTCACCGCGGAGCTGATCGCCCGACGGCGTCCACGTCTCGGTGTGCCGGACTTTGAGATCACGTCGATAGAACTTGGCAACGATTCCGGGCAGCAGGTCACTGCCCAGGTCCTGTGTGGTGGCCACCCGCACCGTGCGATCGTCATCGACGGTCAAGGATTCCAGCGCGGTGCTGCCGTTGAGGGTCGCGAGCCGGGCCAGCCAGTACTGCTCGGCGCTGAACGCCGCATGAACCTGGTCGACGCTGGCGGGCGAGTCGACCGCGACATCGAACGAACGTGGCATAGCCAAACTGTCCTAAACCGTTTCCTGGCCCGGCGCCGCCGAACTCGTGGCCAACAACCGATCCGCCAGACGGGCCGCGAAACTCCGCGTCTGCTCTAGTTGCTCGGGCTGGATGTTCGTCGGCGGGAGACGAAGACCCAAGTACCTCTTGCGGTATTCACCTGAACCCAGATAGCTGGTCAGCGCCAGCATGGAGCGCAGATTGTTGCCGGGATACGTGAAGTGAATTTCGTCGATGTACCGCCCGCCTTGTTCCTCAGCGAGCTCACGCACCGCTTCGAGATTTTCCCGCCAGAATGTACGGCACACCACAAAGACAGCAAACGGCTTGCCGGACAGCAACTTACGTGCCTCATCCGACTTCAGAAATGAGCGCAATGGCATGCTGACGTTATCCCACCAGGTGGGTGAGCCGATCAAGATCAGGTCGTATTCGCTGTCGCGCACCGTATCCGGGGTTCGGATCTCGCCGGTTTCGTTGCGTTTCTGCGCGCCCAACACGCTGAGCATGTCGGGCCACACCCGACGCATCGGGAACCGAGAGAACTTTTCGGCGTACTTATCGTCGGTGAATTCGATCGCAGCCGTCCGCACCTCGCATCCCCGGCCGCGGAAAACCTCACCCGCAGCTTCGAGGACCTTTTGCGACTGGCCCGTGTAGGAGTAGTAGAGCAGCAAAACCCGCGGCGGCCGTACGCCGCCACCGGCGCTGGTCGTATCCGTCATGGCACCTCCATCTTGAAATCGCGCACACTAGGCTATGGCGTCGTGACCGACAAAGTATCCGTCGACCTCAGCGGTCCCGCGCAGACCATGCTGACCACTCTGTACTGCAAGGCATTGGACGCCGATTGGGACCGGCCCATTTTGGGCGACGGTTTCGCCAAAGAGGCCGTGGCCCGAATCGACTACGACTGGGGTGGACTCAAGGTCACGGACCGCTGGACACCGCTGGTGACAGTGCGAACCGCCCAATTCGACGTCTGGGCCGCCCAGTTCCTGGCCGCTCACCCCGATGCCACGGTGATCCACCTCGGTTGTGGTCTGGACAGCCGGGTGTTCCGGCTGGATCCCGGACCGGGCGTGGAATGGTACGACGTCGACTATCCGGCGGTAATCTCGCTGCGCGAGAAGGTTTTTCCGACTCGACCGCGATACCATCTGGTTGCCACCGCGGCGACCGATCCGTCCTGGCTCGACCGAATCCCTACCGGCCGCCCGACATTGCTGCTGGCCGAGGGCATCAGCATGTACCTGACCGAAGATGACGGTGTTGCCTTGCTGCAACACGTCGTCGACCGGTTCGGGTCGGGCGAACTGCAGATCGATTTCTACAACTGGGTCATAGTCCGGTCGCAAAAGACGCACCGCCTGCAGCGGCAGTCCGGTTCGACGCTGTACTGGGCCGTAAACAGTCCCGCCGACATCACCAACCGAGTCTCCGGTGTCCGGTTGCTGTCCGCCGTGACGTTCTTCGACGCGAGCACTTTCGGCCGGGCGTCGGGCGTCTTCCGGTTGATGAGGCGGCTGGTCCGCGCTCTCCCGCCGCTGCGCCGAACGTTTCAGTACCACCGCTACGCCTTCGGGCCGGTTAACTGACGCCGCTGGCGGCGTGCTGCTCGGCAACGGTGCAGAGCAGCGAATGAATTGCCTCGATCGACTTCTCCGGCGCCGGCCCATGTGAGTGGTACTCGACGTTCAGCTGTTCGGCGTAAATCTGGGTGAAGTAGATCTCGATACCGGCACTGACGGCGAAGTACAGCTCACCGTGCGTGGCGGTGACGTCCACACCCGGAGGTGTGCGGACCGGGGGCACCAGACCGTTGTCGGAAAGCAGCACCACATCGGGCATACCCGGTGCGTTGCCTACGTACTGCGGGCTGAAGTGCAGCCGCGACTGCTGGATCACACCCTCATCCAGATCTGCGCGAAACGTCTCGGCGATGTCGCGGGCGAGGTCGACCACCGTGGTCTTATGGTTGATCTCAGCCAGATACGTCCCCAAGCCCACCGGGTTGGTGCATCCGGTCGCCGCCACCGGCGGTGACAGGAAGTACCGCAGATCGACCGTGTAGATGAACGGCACCGGGATGCTGAGCTTCCCTCGAACCTCCCACTCCGCAATGAGGATAGCGGCGGAGAGCACCGAATGCAGACCGAGCTTCTGCGCACGGCAAAGTTCGACGATCGCGCGTGTCTGGCTTTCGCTCAGCCGGCACGACACCATCGGAACACGTACGGGCTCAGACGGTTTGACGCCGGTGTCGGCTCGCCGCGACGGTGGGAGGTCATAGGCGAACAACGCAGGCATGAATCGCTCGACACCTGAGCGCGGCCCTTTTTGAATACCCCGGTCGGCGAGCACGGTCTCGATCGACTCCGGCGCAGGCTGGGCGGTGACCGGACCGGTGCGTCCGTTGCTGACCAGATCGGTGTAGTGGGACAGCAACTCCTCGATCAGGCCGTACATGTGGTGGCCATCAGCCAGCGCGTGATGGACGTACAGCGTCGGGTGCGGCTGCCCGTCCCGAACGGTCAGCCGAAGGTGGACCAGCGCCTCGCTCTGGTCGAAATGCGGTGCGGGCCCTTCGTCGTCCGGCCCGTCAACCTCCACGACTTCGATCCCCGAGTGCAGCAGGTCATCGGAAACCAGCTCGTGGCGGCCGTCGGCGCCACGCTCCAGGCGCGCGGTGAGCACCGGGTGCGCCTCGAGCAGAATGTCAAAGGCGTCCGACAGCGCGTCGATGTCGATCGGACCCTCGACATGTGCGGCCAAGCCCACGAAATTGTGTGTCTCGGCCAGCATTTCCTCGCTGAGCGCCAGCTTGCGGATGACCGACGATGGAAACACGTTCCGCCTTTCTAGCCCTTTTCTAGCCCCTTCGGAGCCAGACGTATCGGTCTACGACAAGTCCACCAGTTCCAGTTCGTCGCTGCCGGAGTCCATTTCGTCTTCGGCGAGCGCTTCCCGGATCAGTTCCAGCAACGCCTCCGAGAACCCATCGGCCAGCGACTGTACGGTGGCCGCGTCGACCCTGCGGGTGTCGTACCACCAATCCAGGTGCAGCACTCCCGCCGTGCGGAATACCCGGAACTCGATGGGGTGACCGAGGCCGGGAATCGCCTCGCGCACCGGCAACGCGGTGTCGGAGTCGAATCGAACGGCCACGTCTTCGCCCAGCGGCGGCAGGTCGGGAATCGTGCCGATGTAGGAGAGGAAGATGTCGGCCGGCCCGGTGGCGCCCAACCGTCGCGCTGTCGGGGCATAGAGGTACCGCAGCAGCCCATAGCCAATTCCGTAGTGCGGGACGGTATTCAGCATGCTGTGCACGTCGTCGAGCACCTGCTTGGCACCGGCACCGTCGCTCTTGGCGCAGGTGAGCGCGACCGGGTAGACGGTGGTGAACCAACCAACCGTCCTGCGCAGGTCGATGTCGGGTTTGAGCACCGATCGGCCGTCCCCGCTGAGGTCGACGGCGATCGTCCCGTCACCGACCGCAGTGCCGATCGTCAGACTCAATGCGACCAGCAGCATTTCGTCGATCGGCACCCGAAGCCGTCGCCGAGCGTCGTCGATCTCGGTGGTCTCCGCGATGGTCAGTGCCGACGCGATCCGGTCCAGATCGGCCACGCCGGGCGCCTCGGTGGCTTCGCCGCCAGCCACCCGCAGGTTCGCGGCCGTTGCAGTCTGCAGCCAGAAGTCGCGGCTTTCGACGACCGCCGGGTGTACGGCCAGCGCGGCGCAGCGCTGAGACCACTCGGTCCACGGTGTGCTGATCGGTTGCAGTGCAATCTCTTCACCGGCGAGTCGTTGCCCGAACGCGGTGAAGATGTCGGTGAGCAAGATGTCGCGCGACGCGTTGTCGGCCGCGATCGCCGGCACGCTGATCGCGAGGTAGGACGAACCGCCAGAGACGCCGCGGACATAGGTGGCGACCAGCGGTGCGCTAGACAGATCCTGTTCGCGTATCTGCTCTTTCAGGATTTCGAGCAGAGCTTCTCGCTCGTGTTCGCTGCCCAGCGCGACGTGGTCGGGAAGTGAGCGGGTGGCCAGTTCGGCCAGCTCCCCAGGCTCGCTGACGGCCTGCTCCCACGTGCCCGCACGTTCGACAAGTCGCAGACGCAGCGCTTCGTGATGGTTGCTGACGGCGGTGAGCACCGACCGGATGTCGTCCACCTGCACATCCGGGCGAAGTTGCAGGATCAGCGGAACACGCCACTGTCCATGTTCGCGCACCCCGTATTCGAGGAAGTACGAGATGTTCGGCGGCACTGGGGGATGCGGCACGTCACCTGGTGACTGGCGCGCCAGGCCGCCTGCCGCGTAGCGGGCAGTCAGTGCCTTGGCGAGTGTGGCAACGGTCTGGTTGTCGTAGAGATCTTGCGGTGTGAGGTCCAGACCTTCGCTGGAGGCGGTGATCGCGACGCTGATCGCGACCAACGAGTCGCCACCCAGTTCGAAGAAGTTGGCGTTGCGGTCGACAGAGCCGAGACCCAGGCACTGGCCCCAGATGCGCTGCAACGTCGCTTCCATCGGCGACTTGCCGGTTTTGGCCGCTTGGGTAGTCTCAGCGGCCGATGCGGCGGGGGCCGCGCCGTTGGTTACCGCGGCATCGGCCACCCAACTTGTCTGGCGGTGCTCCACCCAATGCCGTTGGCGCTCAAACGGATAGCCCGGAAGCGTGACGAGATGCCCCGACTGCCCATCGCGTAGCGGCGCCCAGTCGATGTCAACCCCCGCCGACCAGAGCTGTCCGAGCGCCAGCAGGAATGCGTCCCGGTCGTCGCGGTTTTGCGCGTGATGGCGCATCAGCCGAATTGCGTGGTGTCCGCTCGACCACTTGGGATGGCGTGTCGCCGACGCGGTAAGCGTGCCGCCGGGACCGACCTCCAGCACGACGCGGTGCGGATCGGCGAGCAACACGTCTACTTCGTCGGAGAATCGGACAGTTGACCGGACCTGGCGCGCCCACGTTGCGGGATTGGTGGCCTCGCTGGCGGCCAGCCAGGTTCCGGTGACGTTGGACAGCAACGGAATTTGCGGTTCGCGCAGGGTCAGCCGGGACAAGAAGCCGGTGAATTCCGGGATCATCGAGTCCATCAACCGCGAGTGGAACGCGTGTGACGTGCGGACCCGACGCGCGACAATGCCCTTTTCGGTGAGGCGGTCGCTGAATTGGCGGATGCTCTCCTCGGATCCGGCGACGACGCAGCCGCCCGGTTCGTTGATCGCGGCGATGTCGACGTCACCCGTCAGGTGCTCGGCGAGGGCATCGGGACCCAGCGCAACCGCGACCATCACCCCACGCGGCGCGGCGTGCATCAAACGGGCGCGCATCGACACGACCTTGATGGCGGTGTCGATGTCGAAGACGCCGGCGATGGTGGCTGCGACATACTCGCCGATGCTGTGTCCGGCCATCGCCGCCGGGTGAACACCGTAGCTTTCGACCAGCTTTGTCAGTGCGTACTCGACGGTGAACAGCGCGGGCTGGGTGCGGTCGGTGCGTTCCAGATTGCGCGCGGTGCCTTCAAAGATCTCCGCGCGCAGGTCGATGCCCAGCTCTTCGCCGAACCCCGCGGCGCACCGGTCGAAGTGCTCGGCGAACACCGGCTGGGAGTCGTAGAGGCCGCGCGCCATCCCGATGTGCTGAGCGCCCTGACCGGGAAACAGGAAAACGACTCGTTCCGAATTGTCGCCGCTCTGCGCGAATTCGCCGACGAACACGTTGTCGTGCTCGGCCGCCTCCAGTACGACTGCCGCATCCTGCCGGTCTTTGACGACCGCGGCCATGCGGATGTTCTCTTTCCGCCGGCGCGCGAGGGTGTATGCGACATCGGGCAGGCTCAGTTCTTCGTCGCCGGACAATTCGGCGGCCAATGCCGAGCGTGACTGCTGCAGCGCGTCGGTGCTTCGCGCCGACATCAACAGCACTTGTGGACCGGGTTGGGGCATTGACGCCGGAACCGTTGGCGCCTCTTCGAGTACCACATGCGCGTTGGTGCCACCGACCCCGAACGAGCTGACTCCCGCGCGCAGAACGCCGTCCCACTCCCACGGGCCGTATTCGCTGCGCACCCGAAAAGGGCCCTGGTCGAGGTGGAGTTCGGGGTTGGGGCTGGTGTAATGCAGCGTTGCCGGGATTGCTCGATGCTTGAGGCACAGAATCGCCTTGATCAGACTCGCGATTCCGGCGGCCGACTCCAGGTGGCCGATGTTGGATTTGACTGAACCGACATAGCATGGGCCTGAGCGGGCCTCGTCGGAAACGGCGAATGCCTGTCGCAGACCTTCGATTTCGATCGGGTCACCCAGCGGCGTGCCGGTTCCGTGGGTCTCGATGTAGCTCACCGTCGAGGAATCGACCTCGACGACCGCCTGCGCCTCGGCGATGACGTCAGCCTGGCCGGCCGCGTTGGGGGCGGCGTAGGTCATCTTCGTCGATCCGTCGTTGTTCAACGCGGATCCGCGGATCACGGCGTGAATGCGGTCCCCGTCGTCGACGGCGTCCTGCAGCGCCTTGAGCACCACCACACCGACACCACTGCCGAAAATCGTTCCGTCCGAACGGACGTCGAACGGCCTACAGTGGCCAGTCGGCGACACCATTGATCCCGGGGCGTACCAATACCCGACGTGGTGCGGGATGCGCAGCGATGCGCCGCCGGCCAGCGCCATCTCGCACTCGCCGTTCAGGATGCTCTGGCACGCTAGGTGTACCGCGACCAACGCCGACGAGCAGGCGGTCTGCACCGAGAGTGCGGGCCCGTGCAGGTTGAACGCGTGCGCCACCTTGGTGGCCAGGTAGTCCTTGTCGTTCTGCAACGACAGGTTGACCATATCGAAGGTAATGCCTTGTCCCATAATCACATTAGGGTCATGGTTGGACATGATGTTGTGCAGGAGGTACCCGCTGGTGGTGCTGGTCGCGTACACGCCGACCGAACCCTCGATGTTGGCGGGGTCGTAGCCGGCGTCTTCGATTGCGTGCCACGCGGTCTGCAGGAACAGCCGATGCTGCGGATCGGTCGAGCGAGCTACCTGCGGAGTGAAGCCGAAGAAGTCAGCGTCGAATTCGTCGATCCCGTCCAGCAATGCGGCGCGCCGCACATACGCGTGATTCGCCAGCGCCTTCTCGGGAATGCCCTCGGCCAACAGATCGTCTTCGGCCAGCGTGACGATCGACTCCTCGCCGCGGCGCAGGTTGTCCCAGAATTCCGACAGCGTGTTGGCGCCGGGCAACCTGGCCGCCATGCCGACAACCGCAATCGCGTTGGGCGGCAGTTCGCTGTTGCTGGTCACACTCGATCCCCTACCTTTCGCCGAGCTGCGGCTCGTTGCCGCGCTGTGGCGCGCTGCTTGGCTCGATCGCGAACCCCGTTGGCGCTCTCGGCCTTTTCCTCGGTGTCGAGGCCCAGCTGACGGATGAGATCGGTTGTCAGCTCGGCCAATGAGGCACCCTGTAACAACAGGGCCACTGGCGGTTCCACACCGAAGTCACCGCGAACAGTGTTACGGATCCGCACGGCCATCAGCGAATCCATTCCCAGTTCGGTCAATGGCTGATTGGCATCGATCGTACTGTCTTTCGGATAGCCCATGACGGCCAGGATGCGTCCGCCCAGTCGTGCAATGACGACCCGGTGGGCTTCGCCGGCATCCATCTGACGCAACGCATCCGGACCGGGCCAATCGTCGTCGTCGCTGTCGATGTCGAGTTCTTCGGCCAGCTTGGCGAAATACCCGAGTTGCTGAATCTCGGGGAACGCGGCCGCCGCCCGGTCCAGCCGCAGCCGCGCCACGCCGACTCGCGCGATGTCGCTGGCGAGGATCGCCTCCAGAGCCTCAACGCCTTCGGCCGGAGCGATGGGATCCAAAGCGCTGAACGTCAACGACCGGGCGACGCCGATGTCGGACCACTGACCCCAGTTGATCGTGGCCGCAGGCAAACCCGATGCGCGTCGCCACGCGACCAGACCGTCGAGCCACGCACTGGCGGCGGCGTAGGCGCCCTGGCCGGGCGCCCCCAACAGCGACGACGTCGACGAGAACCCCACCCACCAGTCAAGCTCGCCGGCGGCCGTGGCGACATGCAGTCGGAGCGCACCGGCGGCCTTAGGCGCCCACACGCGTTCCAGGGTGTCCCTGCTGAGCGCAGCAACGATTTGGTCGTCGATCACTGCTGCGCCGTGCACCACTCCCCGCAAGGCCAGCCCAGTGTCTTCGGCAGCGCTCACCAGCCGCTCTGCCACACCGAGCGCGGCGATATCACCAGGTACCACAACGACTTGCGAGCGCTGCTCGAGTTCGGCGAGCACCGCCCGCTGCTCGTCGGAGGGCTCGGAGC
>JAFAID010000404.1 GCA_019236925.1 Mycobacterium sp.
CGGTCGCGGCCGGAAGTTGGGCGGCCACCCGGTCTGCGGCGATGATCGGTGCCGCGCCGGCCAGGCGAGCCCCTTGGATCGCAGCCAAACCCACACCGCCGCAACCGATTACCAGCACACTCTCACCCGGGCGGACGGCTGCGGTGCGCATCACCGCGCCGACGCCGGTCGTCAGACCGCACCCCAGCAGCGCGGCATGATCGAGCGGCAGCGACTCATCGACTGGCACGACCGCCGCAGCCGGCAGCAGGGTCTCTTCGGCCAGCGACCCGACACCCATGCCCGGCCACACTGAGCCGGCGGAGCTCTCGGCGTATGGACCGCCGTAAGCGTGGTCGTAGGCATGCACGCACAGCTGGGGCTCGCCGCGCAGGCAATGCGGGCAGGATCGGCACGCCACGAGCCAGGTCAGGACGACGTGCTGACCCGGACCGACGTTGGTGACGTCGTCGCCCACCTCGGTGGCGACCCCGGCGCCTTCATGGCCAAGTGTGCACGGCAACAGCGTCGGGATGGACCCGTTGCGCAGCGACAGGTCGCTGTGGCACACGCCGCTGGCGGTCAGCCGCACCCGGACCTCGTGGCGGCCCAGCGGCCGCAGCGCGAGCTCTTCAACGGTTGTGGGCTGACCGACCTCGCGCAGCACCGCGCCCTTCACGCCAAGACCCCAGTGATCCACGTCATACCGATTTACCATGGCGGGGCGACCGCACCAGGTCAAGGAGGCAGCACGATGACCGCCGTATCTCCAAAATCCTCTGAAACTTCTGCAACATCCGCGACCCTGACGATCGACGGCGAGCCGCATGCCGGTGCCGGCGCGAGTTATCCGGTACACAACCCGGCCCGTCCGGCCGAGATCGTCGGGTATGCGCCGGCCGCCGATCTCGACCAGCTCGACGCCGCGGTGCAGGCGGCGCGGCGGGCCGCGGCGGGGTGGCGCGCACTCGGCGTCGCCGAGCGGGTCGCCGCCGTCGCCGCAGCCGCCACCGCGGCGTCTGCCCAGGTGGCCGGCAGCGATGGTGCGCAGTTGTACACCCGCGAGCACGGCAAGGTGCTTGCCGAGGCGCGCTTCGAAATCGACACCGCGCCGGCGCTCGCCGCGATCCTGGGGGCGATCGCCGAGGAAGCGCTGGCGCCCGAACGGATCGATCCGCAGTCGGCCTATCCACGGCTGCAGCGCGAGCCGTACGGGGTTGCGGCGCTGGTGTTGCCATTCAACTGGCCGCTGGCCCTGACCATGACCAAGCTGTCGTCGGCGCTGACCGCCGGCAACACCGCCGTGGTCAAGGTGCCGCCGACCTGTCCGCTGGCGGCGCTGCAGTTCGGCGCGGCGTTCGCCGCGGCGCTGCCACCCGGCGTGGTGAACATCCTCGCCGGCCCGGGCAGCGAATTGGCGCACGCGCTGATCACCCACCCCGGCATCGACGTGATCTCGCTGACCGGCGGGGTGGCCACCGGACGCGCCGTCATGGCGGCGGCGGCGCCGCGGCTGACCCCGGTGTTGCTCGAACTCGGCGGCAACGACCCGGCGATCATCGCTCCCGACATCTCCATCACCGACCAGCTCGTCGAGCAGCTGTTCATCGCTACCTACACCACCTGCGGTCAGGTGTGTATGGCGATCAAGCGGTTGTACGCACCGGCCGACCGGGTCGACGAGCTGGCCGACGCCGTGCTGGCACGCTGTCGGCGCGAGGTCGTCGGTGACGGGCTCGCCGAGGAAGTCACGCTTGGGCCGATGCACACCGCCGCCGGACGCGACCGGGTGGCGGCGCTGTTAGCCGATGCCACAGCCCGTGGCGCGACGGTCCGTACCGCCGGCGTCCTCCGCGACGCCGACGCCGACGACGGCGGGCACTTTGTGCTGCCGACCGTGGTCACCGATCTGGACGCCGACGCGCCGCTGGCCACCGAGGAGCAGTTCGGGCCGGTGCTGCCGGTCTTCGGCTACCGGGATCTGGATGAGGCGGTCACCGCGGCCAATGCCACCGATTTCGGTCTCACCGCGTCGATCTGGACCGGCGATGACGCGCTGGCCGACCGCGTCGTCGCACAGCTGGTCGCCGGCACCGTCAGCGTCAACTGTCACGGCATGGCCGCGCAGGACCCGCGGCTACCGTTCGGGGGCGTCGGCCAATCGGGCCTCGGCCGCGAACTCGGGGCCGACGGCATCCGGGCGTTCACCCAGCCGCGAGCATTCGTGCGGCACCCGGCCCCGCAATAAGTTCCGATCTATACCCAACGCTGAGGTTTGGTGTCAGGCTAATCGGCATGACAGAAACCGAAGGTTATGTCGACCAGGCGATGGCGGGTCTCGCGGAGCCGCAGCCGATGTACAAGGCGTTGCGCGAGTCGACCCCGGTGTTCCGGTCACCGCAGGCGGTTGTGCTCAGCCGGTTGGCCGATATCGAGATGACGCTCAAACACACCGAGCTGTTCTCGTCGAACATGGATGCCGTCGATCTGGGCAACATACGGCCGCTGATCCCGCTGCAAATCGACCCGCCTGAGCATGCGAAGTACCGCCGCATCCTCGATCCGCTGTTTACCCCGCGAGAAATGGCCCGACGTGAACCGCGCGTCACCGAGCTGGTGAACGAGATGATCGACCGCTTCGCCGGCCGGGGCGAATGCGACTTCCACGAGGAGTTCGCCGTCCCCCTCCCCTGCACCGTGTTCCTGCAGTTGCTCGGCCTGCCGCTGGAGGACCTCGACCAGTTCCTGGAGTGGAAGGACGGGGTGATCCGGCCGGAGGGCGACTCGGGCTTCGACCGCCGCCACGAGACCGGTGCGCCCACAGCGCAAAAGATCTACGAGTACTTCGACCGCGCCATCGACGACCACATCGCCAGCCCGCGCGACGATGTGCTGTCCTCGTTGATCGCCGCGAGGATCGAGGGAGAACCCCTGACGCACGACGAGATCCTCGACATCTGCTTTCTCTTCCTCATCGCGGGGCTGGACACTGTGACCGATTCGCTCGACTGCTTCTTCGTGTATCTGGCCCGGCATCCGGACCACCGCCGGCAGATCATCGAGCAGCCCGACGTTTTGCCCAGCGCCATCGAGGAGTTGTTGCGCTGGGAGACACCGGTGCCGGGCGTCGTCCGGGTCGCGATGGAAGACGTCGAGGTGGGCGGCTGCCCGATCAGCAAGGGGGAGCGGGTCAGC
>JAFAID010000036.1 GCA_019236925.1 Mycobacterium sp.
CGCCGCATTCGCTGATGACCTGCGCATCATGGCCGACACCCTGGGCATCGAGAAGATGGCCGTCATCGGGCTGTCCGGCGGCGGGCCGTACACCCTCGGCTGCGCGGCGGCCATGCCCGATCGCGTCGTGGCTGTCGGGGTGCTAGGTGGCGTCGCGCCCACCGTGGGCGCGGACGCCATCAGCGGCGGAGTGATGGCATTCGGTTCGCAGGTGGCGCCGCTGCTCCAAGTGGCAGGATTTCCGATCCGGTGGGCGGCGGTCGGTCTGATCCGGCTGATCCAGCCGATTGCCACCACGGCGCTTTATGCGTACGCGCGGGTGTCGCCCGAAGCCGATCGCCGTCTGCTCGTGCGCCCGGAATTTCAGGCGATGTTCCTCGACGATCTGCTCAACGGCAGCCGCAAGCAGATGGCGGCTCCGTTCGCCGACGTGATCGTCTTCGCCCGGGACTGGGGATTCCGGCTCGAGCAGGTGAAGATCCCGGTTCGCTGGTGGCACGGCGACGCCGACCACATCGTCCCGTTCGCCCATGGGCAGCACGTCGTCGGCAGGCTGCCCGACGCGGAGTTGTATCGCCTGCCCGGTGAGAGCCATCTCGCCGGCCTGGGCCGCGCCGAGGAGATTTTGCACTCCATGGTCGAGCTCTGGGACAGCATCGAAAAGAGCTGATTTCCTGCGTGCGGCTCACGCGTTAGCCGCCCGTGTGATACATGGTGCGTGTGCCGGGAAAATCGCGGCTTACCGCCGATCAGCGCAACTCATTCATTGCGGCCCTCCTCGGCTGGACCATGGACGCCTTCGATTACTTTCTCGTGGTGTTGGTCTATGCCGATATCGCGAAGACTTTCCACCACACCAGAACCGAGGTCGCGTTCCTGACAACAGTGACCCTGTTGATGCGGCCGGTAGGCGCATTGCTGTTCGGGCTGTGGGCCGACCGGGTGGGCCGGCGGCTACCGCTGATGGTGGATGTGGCGTTCTATTCGGTCGTCGGTTTCCTGTGTGCGTTCGCACCGAACTTCACTGTGCTGGTGATCCTTCGGCTGCTCTACGGCATCGGGATGGGTGGTGAGTGGGGCTTGGGTGCCGCGCTGGCGATGGAGAAGGTCCCCGCCGACCGACGCGGTTTCTTCTCCGGCCTGCTACAAGAGGGCTACGCATTCGGCTATCTGCTCGCAACGTTGGCGTCCCTGTTGGTGATGGACCAGCTCGGGTTGTCCTGGCGCTGGCTGTTCGGGCTGAGCATTATCCCGGCGCTGGTCAGTCTGATCATCCGGTACCGGGTGAAGGAATCTGAAGTGTGGGAGGCCGAACAGGACAGAATGCGGCTGACCCAGACCAGAATTCGCGATGTGCTGCGCGACGCCGCCATCGTCCGTCGGTTCATCTATCTGGTGCTGCTGATGGCCGCGTTCAACTGGATGAGCCACGGTACTCAGGATGTCTACCCGACCTTCCTGTCGGCAACCCAGAACGGCGGCGCTGAGCTGTCCCACGCGACGGCCAAGTGGATCGTGGTGATCTACAACATCGGCGCCATCCTCGGCGGGCTGTTCTTCGGCACACTGTCCCAAAGATTCGGCCGCAGGTACACAATCGTGTTCTGTGCGGTGTTGGGGCTACCGATCGTGCCGCTCTTCGCCTACTCGCACACCGCGGCGATGCTGTGCCTCGGCTCGTTTCTGATGCAACTCGTCGTGCAAGGCGCGTGGGGTTGCATCCCGGCGCATCTGTGCGAGATGTCGCCGGATGCCATTCGGGGCTTCTACCCGGGGGTCACCTACCAGCTGGGTAATCTGCTGGCGGCGTTCAACTTGCCCATTCAAGAACGACTGGCCGCGGCACACGGCTATCCCTTCGCGTTGGCCGCGACGATTGTGCCGGTATTGATCGCCGTCGCAATCTTGACGGTGATCGGCAAGGACGCCACCGGAATCCGCTTCGGCACCAAGGACACCAGCGCGACCGCTAGTGTCCTGCCGTAACCGCACTGAGCGCTCGACGCAGCAAGTGCATCGCCACCGTCGTCGATCGCTCCCGGATGTCGGTGCGGCCGCCGGGCAACCGAAGTGTTCGCGTCGACGACCCGCCGTCGGCCAGCGCTACGGTGAAGCAGACTGTGCCCACCGGCTTGTCGTCGGTTCCGCCGTCGGGACCGGCAATCCCGGTGATCGCCACCGCGGTATCGGCCCCGAACCGGCGCAGCGCACCCGCGGCCATCGCCTGGGCGACCGGCTCGGACACCGCGCCGTGCGCTTGGATCAGCGCCGCATCGACACCCAGCAACTCGGTTTTCGCATCGTTGGCGTAGGCCACCATCCCGCCCGCGATGTACGCGGACGAACCCGGTCGCTCGGTGAGCCGTGCCGCCAGCAGTCCGCCGGTGCAGGACTCCGCTGTGGCGATCCGGCGACCGGTCAGAAGCTCTGCCACTTGGTCGTCCACCTGTGAGCCGTCTTCGGAGAAGATGTGCTGACCGTGACGGTCGCGCAGCAGTTCGACCAGTCGGCCATACGCGTCGGCGGCGTCGGGCTCGTAGCGGGTGACCATCTCGATCTCCCCGCGCCGCAGGCACGTGGTGATCTCCAGCGCGGCGAAACCGGGCACGCGCTGCTCGGCGTCGCGCAAGGTCTCGGCCAACCCGGACTCCGGCAACCCGAACATCCGGATGGTGGCCTGGCGGTAGATCGTCCGGCCGGCGATAGCCTCCTGAAATGCCGGAAGCTGCACGGCGGTCCGCCACATCGGCTGCAGCTCACGGGGCGGGCCGGGCAGCACCACGACGGTCGGGTTGCCGGGAACGACGACGCCCGGCGCGGTTCCCACCGGGTCCATCACAAGCGCCCCGACCGGGACCATGGCCTGCTTACGGTTCGCGGCGCGCACCGCGTCGAAATCGGCGCCCCCGATGCGCGCCATCAGCTTCTTCAGGATCGCCGCGATCTTGTTCTCCAGCTCGACGTCTAGCACCAATTCACGGCCGCAGAACCGTGCCACGGTGGCGACGGTCATGTCATCGGCGGTCGGTCCCAAGCCGCCGCTGGTCACGATGAGATCCACGCCCTCGTCGGCCAGGAAGCGCAGCTGCGCATCGATATCGGGTGCGCGGTCGCCGCAGATGGTGATGTGCGCGAGTTCGACGCCCAACTCGAGTAGCCGGTCGGCGATCCATGGGCCATTGCGGTCGGCGACCCGACCGGTCAAGACCTCGGTTCCGGTGACGACTATGCCCGCGCGTGCGCTCACCGCTATGACACTAGGCGTGGAGGAGGATGGATCGATGATCGAGTTAGAGGTGCTGCAGGCGGACGTGACCAAGCTCGAGGTCGATGCGATCACCAACGCGGCCAATACCGAGCTTCGCCATGGCGGCGGGGTGGCCGCGGCGATCTCCCGGGCCGGCGGCCCGGAGGTGCAGCGCGAGTCGAACGAGAAGGCGCCGATCGGCCTCGGCGAGGCTGTCGAGACCTCGGCCGGTGAGATGCCGGCACGCTATGTGATCCATGCGGCCACGATGGAGCTTGGTGGGCCGACATCGGCCGACATCATTGCGCGGGCCACCCACTCGACTCTGCGGAAGGCCGACGAATTACATTGCCGCTCATTGGCTCTGGTGGCTTTCGGTACCGGGGTCGGCGGTTTTCCGCTGGACGAGGCGGCGCGGCTGATGGTCGACGCGGTGCGCAAGCACCGGCCGAGCACGCTTGAGCGGGTGGTGTTCGCGGTGCACGGCGACGAGGCCGAGCACGCATTTCGGGCAGCGGCCGGGCAATGAGTCGCCGGTGGCCTCAGGGATCGCTGCGGCCCGCGGAAAGATAACGCTCCACGGACTCGGTTTTGGTTGTCATCGCATCGGTGACACCCGATCGCCAGTCGGCCTTGATCACGACGCTCACCCGGGACGCGCGGGCCGCCACGACCTCGACGGCGCGCTGCACGACTGCCATCACTTGGGCCCAGTCGTCGCCTTCGATCACGGTGAACATCGCATCGGTCTTGTTCGGTAACCCGGATTCCCGGACCACGCCGACTGCTTCGGCGACGATCTCACCGACGCTTTCGCCGACGCCGAGCGGGGTAACAGAGAATGCGACCAATACGGACACACCACGACCCTACTCGGGGCGCATGGCAGCATCGGGGCCATGCGGGTTCTGGTGCAACGAGTCTCATCGGCGACGGTGTCAGTCGAGCAGCGCGTGGTGGGATCGATGCGACCCGACAGTCAGGGGCTGCTGGCGTTCGTCGGGGTCACTCATGACGACGATCTCGGCAAGGCCCAGCGGCTCGCCGAAAAGCTCTGGCAACTAAGGATTCTCGACGACGAGCGGTCTGCATCCGACATCGACGCGCCGATCATGGTGGTCAGCCAGTTCACGTTGTACGCCGACACCGCCAAGGGGCGGCGACCGTCATGGAATGCCGCCGCGCCGGGGACCGTCGCCGAGCCGCTGATAGCCGCGTTCGCGCAGGCGTTGCTGCAGCTGGGCGCCGACGTGGAAACCGGCACATTTGGCGCCCACATGCAGGTTGAGCTGATCAATGACGGCCCGGTGACCGTTCTGCTGGAGTTGTGATCGGCCGGTTCTTGTTGCATCTGGGGCGGCTGAGCGTAGCGTGATTTGAATGCGCCGGTTAGCAGGGCCGCGCCCCGGTGTCGTGGAACGGCTGACGTGCCGGGTCATACGTTTTCCATCGGGTGGAGGCGCAGTGACAGATGGCAAATGGGTTCGTTCTGACGACGACGAGTGGGACATCGTCAGCAGCGTGGGCTATACCGCGCTGCTGGTAGCCGGATGGCGTGCGCTCCATACCGTGAGCGCGCAGCCGCTGGTGCGAGACGACTACGCAAAGCATTTCATCACCGCGTCTGCGGACCCGTATCTGACTGGTCAGCTCGCCGATCCGGGAACCTCCGAGGGTGCGACGGTCTTCCCGCGGCTTTACGGGGTGCAGACACGGTTCTTCGACGAATTCTTCTCCTCTGCCACCGCCAGAGGCGTCCGCCAAGCAGTGATCGTCGCGGCCGGCCTGGACTCCCGGGCCTACCGGCTGAACTGGCCAAGCGGCACAACAGTATTCGAGGTCGACCAGCCGAAAGTCCTGGAATTCAAGCAACGCGTGCTGGCCGAGCACGGGGCCGAGCCCGCGGCCCATCGGGTGGAGGTCGCGGCGGATCTGCGCGATGACTGGTCAATACCGCTGCGGGCGGCGGGGTTCGACCCGCAACGACCCACCGCCTGGTCGGTGGAAGGCATACTGCCCTACTTGACCGGCGACGCGCAGGACACGCTGTTCACTCGTATCGGTGACCTGTCGGCGTCAGGCAGCCGGCTCGCGATCGGTGCGCTGGGCTCGTGCCTCGACGAGGACAAACTTGCCGCTATGGAAGAGACTTATCCCGGTCTCAACCGGTCCGGCGATGTGAAGTTCTCGGCTCTGACCTACGACGATGCGGAGAAAACCAAACCCGCCGCCTGGCTCGCCGACCACGGCTGGACGGTTGAACCCGTCCGCACCAACCCCGAGCTGCAGGCCGAATACGGCCGAACCCCAGCCGAAGTCGACCTGCAAGTCGACGAAATCATGCACTCCGAATACATCACCGCGACGCGTTGAGCCCGCGTCCTAGCCCACCGGGACGTACGTTGTTCCGCGGTCCACCCGCTTCCACAAGACACCGCCGGCGGCGGTGACGCCGGCCTGAATCAGCTCGCGTTTGAGGATTTTGTTCGTCGCTGTCTTGGGCAAATCCGCGTTGATCCGCACGAAGCGGGGCCACGCCTTGGCCGACAAGTCGGGTTGAGCGGCAAGGAACTTCTCAAATTCTTCCGGTGTCAGCGACTGACCGTCATCGAGAACGACGGCGGCCATCACCTGGTCACCGACTTGTTCATCCGGCACACCGTAAACGGCCACCTGGTTTATCGGGGCCAGGCGCTGCAGGATTCGCTCGATGGGCGCGGCTGCCAGGTTCTCGCCATCCACCCGCAGCCAATCCGCGGTGCGACCGGCGAGGTAGATCCAGCCGTCGGCGTCCCGGTAGGCCAGATCGCCGGACCAGTACATGCCGTGGCGCATCCGCTCGTTGGTGGCCGTCGGATCGTTGTAGTACCCGGAGAACGCACCGCCGCCTTGGGTGTTCACCAGTTCTCCGACCGCCTCGTCGAAGTTGACCAGGGCACCGTAATCGTCGAAAACTGCTGGTGCGCATTCGGTAACAGATTCCGCGTTGTACACCGCGACACCGGGATATCCCTTGCCGATAGACCCGGCCGGGGTGCCGTCCTCGCGGGTGACGATGACCGCAAACTCACTCGATCCGAAGCTGTCGACGACCCGGCAGCCGAACCGCCGGCTGAATTCGGTGATATCGCGATCGGTGGCCTCGTTGCCGAACGCCACGCGCAGCGTGTTGTCGGCATCGTCCGGCTTCTCCGGTGTGGCCAGCACCAGCGCCAGCGGCTTGCCGACGTAGTTCATGTAGGTGACGTGGTGGCGGCGGATGTCGGGCAGGAATCGCGACACCGAGAACCGGGCCGGGACCATCGTCGCGCCGCTTCCGATGGCCACCGCCCAGCCGGCCGCCACGCCATTGGAATGAAACAGCGGCATGGACAAGTAGCACACGTCGCTATCGGTGATCCCGAACTGGGCGATCAGGCTTGCGCCGCAAAGGATTGCCGCCACGTGGGCAAACCGGACCGCCTTCGGGTCACCAGAGGTTCCCGACGTGAAGATCATCATCAAGGTGTCGGTCGGCCCGACCTCGCGGTGCGGCACGAGCGGCGGCGCGGCCGCGACCGCGTCGAGATAACGGCGCGAAGTCACATCGAGCACAGTGACGTCGGCCAGATTCAGCCCGTCAAGCAGCGGCACGTGGTCGGGATCAACGAGTAGCAGTTGGCAGTCTGCGCGCCGGATGTCGGCCATCAGCCCGGCGCCGCGTCGGATGGTGTTGACGCCGCACAATACGTAACCGCCCAACGCGGCGGCGGCCATCGACCGCAGCATCGCCGGCGAATTGCCGAGTAAGGCGCCGACGTGTAGCGGACGCGCACTGTCGGCCAGCCTGATCAACACCGCTGCCTCGGCTGCTGCTTCGACGAGATGTTCGCGCCAGGTCCAGGTCTCCTCGCTGTAGGCGACTGCGGGGGTGTCGTCGTGCATGCGTGCGCGCAGCAACTGCTGGACGGTCTCAAACATCGGCCGGCTCCGGTCGATACCGCAACAGGGTGACCCCGGCATCGGGAATGTCGCAGAACACCGGGCGCACCCGCATGCCGATCCGGACGTCGGAAGGATTCACGTCCACCAGCTCGGTGCTGAATCGCGGCCCAGCGTCCCACTGGACCACCGCGAGGATCTGCGGCACCGCATCCGCCCACGGCGGGCCGGTCGGCCGCTGCGCCACCGTGAAGGTGTAAACCGAACCGGCGCCGTCGATTTCACGCCACTCCAGGTCATCGGCCAGCGTGCCCGGAGCCAGGGTGCGCGGATAGAACACATAGCGGCCCAGCGAAGGCGAATATTGCACCAGAATCCGGTGCTCAGCGAGCCCCTGCCAGAACGGCTCCGAGACCGGTGTGGCCTCGGGAAGTGGTCGCGGCTCGGACATCGTCAGTCACCGCCCAGGATCAGCGCGACCTGCTCACTCATGATGCCGCCCGTTCCGCTGACGAACGCCCGATGACAGTCGGCTACCTGCGCCTGGCCCGCTCGGCCCATCACCTGACGAGCGGCGTCGACCACGTGATGCATGCCGCCGGCCATGCCCGCCTGTCCGAACGAGAGCTGCCCGCC
>JAFAID010000067.1 GCA_019236925.1 Mycobacterium sp.
GAGACCCGCAACAGGCGGTCGATGACCGGGATGATGAATCGCAGTCCGGGTTCGCGAACCCCGATCACCCGGCCGAGGCGAAAGTGCACGCCGCGCTGATACTGCCACACCACCCGGATCGAGGCGAGCACCAATAACACCACCACGGCGACCACGACAACCGTCAGAACTGTTGCGCTTTGGCTCATAACGATTACTCCATTCCAAGCTCGTTGCGGTTACAACGCGTATGCCGATAACGCTAGAAGTCCCACTGTCGTGACTCAGCGGCCAGAAGTCCCGGCACAGGTGGCCGAAAGGCCCTTCTCCGGCAGAACGGTGGCCTGTTGCTCGATCTGTTGCGCCCCAGTGAGACTGACGTTTTCGAAATCACGCAGCACGCGGCAGATCGGTGGTTGAGCTTGCCGCTTGTGATGTCGGTCGGCTAGGTGCGGGCATCCACCCGACGTAGGTCAGATACAACCCGATCAAGGCGAAGCAGATGCAGACCGTGCGCCATAGCGCACCCGCGCCGACCACCGAGTTGGCCATCGACATGAAGGTCGCGGGGAAGGCGAGCAGGAACAGCCCACGCAGCACCAGAAGCCAGCCCAGCAAAGACACGATGACTGCGGCGGCGCTTCGCCAGTATTGGTGAAGCGCAACGATGATAAGGCCGCCCACCAGAACAAAAGCGCCTGCCACCCACGGCCACAGCGGGTTTGCTCCGAAGTCTGAAACTAATGTTCGCATATCTGAGGCGCGCACCACCGCAGTGACACAAGCGATGACAGAGAATGGGCCGAGGACCCGAGCAAACATGCGCGTCCTAATCTGTGACTCTTGTGAAGCACTCATTGCGATACCTCCGTCGTACTGCTTGTTCATCGGGAGCCATGCTCTCATCATGGTGAGACCCTTTGGATCCCATGGGTATATCCGACCATTTGACCGAAGCCCTGCGGTAGGGACCGAAGTCCCACCCTTTTTGGGCCGTTCGTTAGCTCGTGTCGGTTGCTCTGCCACGCCGCGCGATTCAGTGGGGTGATCTGGTTGCTGTGCGGCGCGAATGGAAACCGAAGCGCAAGCGCAAACTCTGAGCCCGGGAACTTAAGTGATCGGCTCCAGTTCCGACTTCGCGCTGGCCGTTCGTCTAGTGGCGCACCAACAGAATTGAGCAGTTTGGGGAGGCAGTTAGTGCGTAACCTTGAGGACCCACCAGCCGGCTCAGTTGGTTGGCGTCGGCGCTGCCGGTGACAAGTAACTTGATAGGTTCGTCGCGGGTTACCAGGTACTCGGCTGCGTTGCTGGTGATGCATATGTCGACCGTCACGTCGGGGTAGCGTGGCAGCCAGTTGCCAAGCCGCCGATGCAGTTCGTCGTAGGTGATCGCCCCGAGGTTCCACCGCCTTACGCCCAGAACTAGGAGGGGCGCCGCACGTAGCCGGGCTTCGTCGAGGGCATGGTGCACGACGTCGTCACTGTCGGTGTGGCGATCGACCACTGCCACAATCTGCTTCCCGGGTGATGGTTGCCCGTCGGTGCGGATGATCGCGACGGGGCACTGCGCATGTTTGGCCAGCGCCACAGCGGTCGACCCCAGCAGCAGGCTGGCCGTATGTCCAATCCCGACCGACCCGACGCAGATCATCGCTGCTCCGCGCGATTCCCCAATCAGGGTGACGTCAACCTCGCCGCGACGAATTGCCGTGTCGACCTTGACTGGCTTGCCACTGACTTGGATCGCGGCGTGGGCCGCATGCAGGGCTGTCTCGGCGTATTGGGTCCCTAGATGGTCGTCCTCGCCTGGGGTTGACGCCTTGGTGCGGACCACCTGAACTAGCCGCAGGGGATCTCTCTGCTGATCGCTTCTTCGATAGCCCAGTTGGCCGCGTTGATCGCTGCGGTAGACCCGTCGATACCGGCCACGATCGAGTTTGCACAGTCCGTCGGCGTCATCGCATGCTCCTGCTTTGTCGAGAAACCGCGAGTGGTTTCGATCGTCCGAGATGACTACTCACACTATTGGCTGCCTGAGCAGTCCTCACGAGTCGTTAGGCCTTTTGCTCGGGACCATCGGCGGCTGGTGGAGGACCAATGGCCCCTCAACGGCGCGGCAGGGATGCGGATAAGTTCAGGCCCGGCGCCCACCAATGCGCCACGGTTCTCGGTTGAACCTTGGGAGCCCAGCATGCAGGATTTTGACCCGCCGCCATCGGTCGTGGTTGGTATCGACGGCTCTGAAGCCGCAGTAGGGGCGGCCCTCTGGGCTATCGATGAAGCAGTTGCTCGCGACATTCCCCTCCGGCTGCTCTACGCCATCGACCCACGCGAGGCGGTCCGCAGAGACGCCGACAGTTTCGCCCACAGGCTCGCCACCGCCGAAATCGCCCTTCGCTACGCATTCATGGCGGTTGAGGCATCTCGACAGCCGGTCAAGATCGAGATTGAGATCGTGCAAGGACATCCGGTCACCGCGCTCACACGAGCTTCACGATCGGCGGCGATGGTGTGTGTCGGGGCATCGCGTCATTCCTCCCGAAAGCGGGTGGGCTCTACGGCCTCGGCGTTGGTGTCATCTGCGCACTGCGCCGTCGCCATGCTGCGTGGGCAAGACAGTGTTGTGCGGGGAAGCGGCGGGTGGATCATGGTCGAGCTCGACCAGTCGCCCCAGAACGGCGCATTAGTCGAGCGGGCGATCGAGGAGGCGAGGCTGCGCCGAGCACCGCTGCGGGCCTTGACCAGATTTCAATCCCAAACATCTGAGAGCGAAAGCAACCGCGCTGTGGCCGAAGGAGATGGCGATGTTCGCGAGCGGCCGGATCCCCAGTTGGCCACCTGGATTCGACGCTATCCGGACATGGACATTCGTTCCGTAGCAGTGCGCGGCCGCATCGTGGACTATCTGACCGAGCATGCTAGTTCGGTCAAGCTCGTCGTCGTTCGTGCAGACGATCTCGGCAATGTGGAAGAGGTCGGCGGTCTAGTCGGCCACAGTGTGCTGCATGACACCGACTGCCCTCTTTTGATTGTGAGGGGCAACTCTCAAGCCTAGGACGGCCGCGCCATTACGCGCCGTTGATGATCCATTGTCGTGCTTGCTCGATCTGGTCGCCGGGAAAATGCCGAATCTTCGCTGACACAAAGTGCGATGCCAGATGCTCGGCGACATCTCCGAGGTGCGAGTCGGTGACCAGCGCGACTTTCTTGATGTGTTTTTGATGATCCCGGACGAAGCGAAAGTGGGTGACCATCGCCCCGAAACTGTCCCAGCCCGGGAATCTCGAGGCGTTGATAATGAGGCCGGCAAGATCGCCAGTTGCCTCGATCTGGGGATCAACCGCTTTTGCCAGTTCAACGAAATCGTTCTTGTCGAGCGCGGACGTGGGTCGCACCAGCAGGATGGAATGCGCGGTATCCAGTTCGTGTTCGATCATGGTCTGCTCCTAGACAATCATTGTTGGGCAAAGGCTGAAGCGGCGACGGTGGTAATCACTGGGCCTGTTGTCTTTTGATCATCGGGCACAACTCTCAAGCCTCGGACGGCCGCGCCACGATCACCGGCATGCGGATGGATTGAACGACCGCGTTGCTGACCGAACCCAAGAGCATGCCGGTGAAACCCCCCCGTCCGTGACTCCCGACGACGACAAGCTGTGCGGTTTCGGATGTTTCAACCAGGACGCGGGCCGGTCGATCACAAACGAGGAGCCTGTGCACCGTCACGTCGGGATAGCGTTCTTGCCAACCGCACAATCCCTCGGCCAACAGGCGCTCTTCTTCGGCCTTTACCGCCGACCAGTCCAAACCCGGAAGTTCAAAAATCTCTCTGTCACTCCACGCATGCAGTGCTATCAAGCCGACCTGACGACGTGACGCTTCGTCAAAGGCGATTGCCGTAGCGAGTTCTGAGGCTGGTGAGCCGTCGATTCCGACGAGTACGGGAGCCTGTGCGGGATGGGGCATCCGCGGCTCCTCGTCGCGGATGACCGCGACGGGGCACTGTGCGTGCCGCAGCAGTCCAGAACTGACCGAGCCGAGCAAACCGCGGGCCAATGCGCCGCGCCCGTAGGTGCCCACGACCATGAGCTCGGCTTCTTTGGACAGGTCGACGAGCGTCGGGACGGTGGCCGAAAACATCAATTCGGTTTCGATTGGTATCCCTGATTTATCGGTCGCGGTATCGCGGGCGATCTTCAATGCGTCTGCGAGGATCCTGCGCCCCTCATTTTCCTGCCACACCTTAAATTCGTCCAGCAGCGGTGCCTGCGCCCATGGGGAAGCCCCGGGATTCACCACGTGGACCAGGGTTAGCGGTACATGCCGAATGACCGCGTCGCGCGCCGCCCAGCAGACAGCGGCATTTGATGCGGGCGATCCGTCGACGCCGGCGATGATGCCGTAATCCTTGCTCAGTCCTGACATTTCCCTCTCCTCCTGTCAAAGAGGAACCCTAGCCCGCGTCGACTCGCCAGTCGTGGGGCGTTAGTCCTCAACTTCACGGTCGTAGGACCCTCGTCCGTGCTGTGCCAGCCGGCCACACGTGGTGCGCGGAGTGACTTTTCGGTTAACTTCTTCCGTCCAGTCGCTTGATCAGGAGGGTACGACGGTCGAACTGCAATCAGCAGCAGAGTCGATCGTGGCGGGTATCGACGGTTTGAACACTGCCATCCTGTAGTGATCGGCGGGGATTCGCGACAGGCCTCGCGGTCTAATG
>JAFAID010000103.1 GCA_019236925.1 Mycobacterium sp.
CGAAATAGTCGCGCCACGATTGAGCGTAGTAGCGGCCGGTCTTTCGGAATGGCCCGACGGCACCATCCACTATGCCAGCCCCGGGAAGACGCCGACGAGGGGCGCGAGCCTCATCTTGAGCGTCGTCGCCCCTACCTGGTTCTGCCATACCGAACGACGATAGTTCGCGCGACGCGGCTCCATAGGGGGCTTAAGTCCCACAATAAACCAGCCGAAGACCCTCTTCCCACCGTTGCGGCCGCCATAGGCTATTGGCTAACCAGTCCGGCAGGAACCTGTCGCCGATGCCAGCCACTGCAGGGGAACGTTATGAGCGACAACGATATTGACAATACGGAACTCGCCAAGTGGGATCCGACCTTCACCGCACAGGCGAAAAAGCTGGTTGCTCCGATCATCAATCGCTACTTTCGGGTTGAGGTGCGCGGGTTGGAATCCATCCCGCCCGCCGGCGGCGTGTTGCTGGTGTCCAACCACTCTGGCGGGGCGCTGACCCCCGATCCGCTGGTGTTCGGCCCGGCGTTCTACGACACGTTCGGATACGACCGCCCGCTGTATATCCTCGCCCACTACGGTGTGTTCTTCACGCCGTTGCGCGGGTACCTGGGCCGCATCGGCGCCGTCCATGCCAGCCCGGAAAACGCCGCCAAGGCGCTGTATTCGGGTGCGGCGGTCCTGGTGTATCCCGGCGGGGACTATGACGCGTACCGGCCTACGCTGAGCCAAAACGTCATCGACTTCGAAGGCCGCACCGGCTATGTCAGGATCGCCATCGAGACCGGTGTGCCGATCGTGCCCGTGGTGTCGATCGGGGCGCAGGAAACTCAACTGTTCCTGACCCGCGGCGATCGGCTGGCAAAACGATTGGGTCTGCACCGGATGCGGCTCGATATCCTGCCCGTCACAGTCGGTTTGCCGTTCGGTATGACGATGTTCTTCCCGGCGAATTTCCCACTGCCCACCAAGATCGTCGATCAGGTGCTTGAGCCGATCGACATCGGCGCCCGGTTCGGTAAGAATCCCAACGTCGCCGAGGTCGACTCCTACGTCCGCTCCGTGATGCAAGACGCCCTTGACCGACTTGCCCAAGAGCGCCGCTACCCGGTCCTGGGCTAAACCCCACAAGAGCCAGATGCGTCCCTAAACAAGGGGATTCGATGATCGAAGCACTGCCCGGACATGCCCGAGGGAGTGACCGGCATCCGCGTGCCGGGTCGGCTGCGAGGTGACGAGCTGCGCCAGTTCAAGCCAGCCATGGAGGAACTACTGAAAACCGGCGACATCAGGATCGTGGAGGTCATCGCATCCGATTTCGAGGACTTCGGACCCGGCGGCTTGCTCGAAGACCTAAAGCTGGGCTTTGGCTATGTCCTGCCGCATCATTCAGCCTTCAAGCGAATCGCGATAGTGTCCGACAAGGAATGGGTTGCCCATATCTTGCATTCGCTGGCTTGGATGGTCCCTGGTGACCTCGCCGTGTTCGGCCTCGACGAGCTCGAGCCCGCGAAAGATTGGGCTGCCGGCTAAGCGCTTGCTTCTACCAACGCCCCGGCCACATAAACCGATTCAAAGGAGTGGTCATGGATACCAGTAAGCACAAGAGCCGACAGTGGCTGTCGCGAAACTTCGTTGTCGTTGCGGCTGGTCTGGTTGGCATCCTTGCAGCCGTTCTTGCTTCCCCAGTAGTGATGCCCAGAATCATCAGACGCCACCCAAACTGGCTCAAGCTGGGGGTCTTCCAGAGATACGCTCATTTCCGTCGCAGGCACGCGGGTCATCCACACTCCGTCACTGCCCTTCTCACCCACGTAGGGCGTCGCAGCAACAAGACGTACCAAACACCGCTAGGTGCGCGACCCTACGGTGACGGCTTCGTCGTGTCACTGTCCTACGGCAGCCAGACCGACTGGTGCCGCAACGTGATGGCCGCTAGGACATGCAACCTCACCTGGAGAGGGCAGAGCTACGAACTGGAGCAGCCCGAGATCATCTCCGGATCACAGGTATTTTCGACAATGCCGGTTTGGCAGCGGATTCTGGTGCGGGGCGGTGGAATCCACGACTTCCTCTGGCTTCATAAGAAGGTCGTCAACACCGGGAAAGGAGCAGACATTCGCACGTGAAGGCAAAGTGAATGTACCTAGCCCGGCGCAACAGAAAGTTCGAAGGACTGTGACCACGATTGACATCACGCGCGGAAAACACATGCTGCTCACCACGTTCCGGAAGAGCGGTGCCGGGGTGGCCATGCCTGTTTGGACGGTTCCGGTCAGTGATGGCCGAGTCGGCATGTGGACAGGCGCGGGCACCGGTAAATACAAGCGTCTGCGCAATAACCCACATGTCACGATCCAGGCATGCACAGCCAGGGGGAAGATAAAGCCAGGCTCCATGCCCCTCGACGGCACCGCCGAGATTCTGCAAGCCGGCGCGGTCTTCGACGAGGTCCAGGCCAGCATCCGCGCGAAGTACGGGCGGCTCATCCCCATAGCCAGATGCGTCAGTCGGCTGCAGGGACGTTACAAGCGCGGCCAGGCATTTGGAGACACCGTTGTCCTCATCAGAATCGCCTAGCGGTAAATAGGCAGCCTGACTGGATCCCTATAACTGGTCAAAGGCGAAACCTTCGCGGACGGATGCAGGCAGACTGAATGCACCGTCGAAATTCATGGACACACGACGGCGCAAATTCCTGGACGTCGCCACCGCAACGCAGATGCGGGGCGAAGGGACAAAGTCCTTTGACCGGGCCGCCAAGGGCCATCGTGCCCGCGCCGGGACCCGACTTGGCTCACGTTCAGGGCGCTGGCGTAGCCGCGGGCGGTTGATCTGCTTTTTTGTGTTCGGGTTCGGCGGAATTTGAACACTAAGCCGTGGTTCTCACATACCTGCAGGAACTCGGCCAGCCCACGCGCATATGCGCCAATCGTGCGCGGCGCGCGACCCAGATTGGTCCACACCCGCAACCAGCCCGCCGCCTGCTCGTGCCGGCCGAGCACCGGCCACTTATCCTGCAAGCCCGCTGCCGCCAAGCCGGCCTCCCGGTTCCGTGGTCACCTTGGGGCGGAGATGATCCCAGCCCCACTCAGATTCCATGTAACTAATAAGGCCGCCGCCCTGAAATGCCTGTATCCGGTGACACGGTCGCTCGATCCGAAAGGCACCGGCCAGCAACGCTGGACGGCCCGCTGGAAGCCCGCTTTGAACGCGTTCGCAGTAATATTCACCGACAGAATGCCCGACCTCAACCGAGGCTAGGGAACCGCCCCTTACACCGAAAGTCGGACAGACGCTGCGGAATTCATCGAACCAACGAATTCCGTCGACGGTACCTTAGGTGCGTCGAAATACATCACACTGTGCTCGGCAAGTTCGGCCAACACGACGACCGACTGCCGTCCGTACGCTGGTGCGCGAACTTGTCAAGTGTCGGAGCCTCGTTTGACGAGGCTCTGGTGGGCTAACCGGCGTATCGCGGTAAGGACGGGTTCGAAAAGAACGGTGCCAAGAACCGCGTATTGAACGGCTTCGACAGGGTCGGATGGCATGTTGGCGATCTCGCTGGCGGCGATGGCAAGCATGTGCTTGCCGTAGACGGCGAACTGGTTCGGGTCGAGTTGAAAGCCCGCTGTTTCCACCGCTTGCAGCGCCTTCTCGAGCAGCGCGGCCGCGGGCGGTTCGGCCCGGTATGGCTCTCCGAGCCAACCGACAGCCTGCTGCGCGCGCGGATAGGACCTTTCGTCGGCGTTGATGTCGGCGCCGGCTGCGTCGGCTAGCACCCTTGTGGCGGCCGCGAGGGGATCGATGAGGCTGGACGTGGGCTCGTCGATGATCTGCAAGATCGCTTTGACCTCGGACAGTGATAACCCCGCCGGGCCGGTCAGTGCCTGGATCAGGCGTATCCGCTGCACATGGGAGTCGTTGTAAGTCGCACGCCGCGGACCCGCTGGATCGCCGGGGGCGAGCATGCCTTCGCGGATGTAGTACTTCACGGTTGGCACCGACACGCCCGTGTGCGTGGCCAATTCAGATACCCGCACAGTGGTTCCTCCTGCTACCACGGTGGGGAGCAGCACGCTCCCTCGACACTTGTGTGGCCCCGCTGGATAGTAATACTATCTAGCACCTGACACCTATCCCTCCATCGAAACCCCCGCGATCCGAAGCGAGACCTCACAAACCCGATCGGTCGCACGAAATGAGGAATCATGAAACCCACCGGCCTCTTCATTAACCTGCATAAGGCCCTCGTCATCCCGGTGACGGTGGCGGCAATGGTTACCTTTGCCAACTACAGCACGGTGATGTGGCTCTACTTGGCCATGCACGGAACCTATGCCATCCTGTGGCTGATCAAGGGCCGCACCTATCCCGATCGGCGCTTCGCCGAACAAGTGGCCATCTGGATTGGAATCGTGTTCGTCTTTCTGCCGCTCGCCGGCTACTACGCCGCGCCCATTCTGTTGGCGTGGCTCAAGCCCGACGTGCCCGGGGTGGCGGTCTGGGCGGGAGTCACCGTCTACGTATTCGGGATTTTCCTGCACTATGTTTCGGATGCCCAGAAGTACTACACCCTGCAGGCTCGTCCCGGTCTGATCGAGAACGGCCTGTTTGCTCGCACGCGCAATCCGAACTATCTCGGTGAGATCCTGACCTACCTTGGTTTCGCGATCATCTCCTGGAACCCCATACCGTTCGTCGTCAACGCCGCGTGGATCGTCGGATTCTTCGTCCGCAACATGCGCAAGAAGGATCAGTCGATGGCACACCATCCCGGCTTCGCCGCCTACAAGGCCCGCACCGGCCTACTGTTTCCACGGTTGCGCCCGGCCCACGGCACAACCATGAGACAACAGGCCTAGCCGGATCGGACTGAGAGCGCCCAGACCGGCTTGCGGCACCACGCAACCCTCGTAGCGGGGTCACGCGGTGGCGACGCTATCGGGACTGCCCGCTGAAGCGCCCCCGGGTCGCAACCATGGAGTCCACCCTGCGCCACCTGGTTCGCCGCCGAGTGCAAATGGGTTCAGGGCGATCGTCGCTGTTGTTGCTGCTGGCGGCGGTTTCCAGGGCGTGCAGTCAATGGCGCGAACGCCGTCCGGGGCGGGCCCGATACTTCCGCACGGCAAGCCGCCAGAGCGTCGCAGGGTGCTCCACCGCATCAACCCGGCAAACCGGGGTATCGTTTGTTCGATCTTCGCCGCAAGGCTCCGGATCGCGAAAGCAATGGCCGTCGAAGGGCATTCGCCATGACCGATGCGTACGATGCCATCACGATCGGGTCGGGCCTCGGCGGCCTGACGGCGGCCGCGCTGTACGCTCGGGCCGGGCATCGGGTGCTCGTCCTGGAACGTAATGCCGAGTTCGGCGGGGCGGCGACGACCTACCGGCACGGACCGCTGACCATCGAAGCCTCGCTGCACGAGACCGTGGACCCGCGTGATCCGCTCGACCCCAAGGCCCGCATCTTGCGGGCGCTCGGTGTCCTCGATGACCTCGAGTTCGTGCCGGTCGGCGCGTTCTACGAGGTGCGCGGGCCGCTATTTGATCCGCCGTTCGTGCTGCCACACGGCTTCGACGCAGCCGAGGCGGCGCTGGCTGCCCGCTTCCCGTCCCATCGATCGGCCTTCCGCCGGTTCTTCGAGCGGCTGCGGGCCGTTCGGGAGGCGATGTCGGTGGTCGGCGAGCAACACGACAGCTTGTGGTGGTTCGTGCATGCGCCGGCGCTCCCGCTGAAGCTGTGGCCGCTGCTGCGCGACATGCGACTCAGCCTCTCGGAGGCGTTTGATCACCTGTTCGGTGACGACGAGGGCCCCAAGCTCGCACTCGCCGCCAACCTCGCCTACTACGCCGACGATCCGGACCGGTTGTGGTGGCTGTTCTACGCGATCGCCCAAGGTGGCTATCTCGCCAGTGGCGGCACCTACATCCGGGGGGGCTCGGGTGCGCTCAGCCGGGGCCTCGTCGGCGTGGTCGAGGCGGAAGGCGGCGCGGCGCGCGCGGGCCGCACGGTGACCGAGATCATGCTGGACGGCGAAGGCCGCGCCGCTGGCGTCGCCCATACCGCGGCCGATGGAAGCGACCGGATCGTGGACCGCGCTCCGGTGCTCTTCGGCAACGCCGCCCCGACCGTTCTCGCCGATGCGCTCCCGCCGCACGTGCGGCCAGCGTTCACGGCACGCTACGCGGGGCGGCGCCCATCGACCTCACTCTTCTCGATCGCGCTCGCGCTGAACCGGCCCCCCCGCGAGCTGGGCCTCACCGAATACTCGACGGTGCTGTTACCGGAGTGGATGCACTCTCTTTCCGACTATGGGCGCTGCGCCGAACTGCTCGCCGATCCGCCCGCGACCCGCATGCCCGCGCTGGGCCTCGTCGACTACGGCGCCGTCGACAGCGGGCTAAATCCCGACGGCCCGCACCTAGTCTCCGTCGTCGGTGTCGATCGCGTAAGCAACTGGGAGGGTCTAGACGACGCGGCCTACCGGGCCAAGCGCGACGAGTGGCTCGACGCGATCGTGGCCGCCATCGATCGATTTTTCCCCGGTTTCGCCGAGGCGGTCATGCAGCGCGAAATGGCGACCGCAACGACGATGCACCGCTACCTGAATACGCCCGCCGGGGCGATATACGGCTTCGCGCCGGAGCCGCCCGAGGGCCTCCCCGCTCTCGGCACCGAAAGGGCCTTCTCCACGACCATCCCGGGGTTGTGGCTCGCGTCCAGCTACGGCGGCTCCGGGGGCTTCACCGGGGCCATGATGACCGGGATGCTCGCGGCCCAAGCCGCCATGAAACCGCGGAGCAGACATGGTCCATGATCGACAGCGATTTTGCCGTTTGACGGTCGCCTCGGAATAATGGACGAATTCTTGGGGTCCGGCGAGGCGTCGGTTGCTCGCATTGAGTTGACCGTAGCGCCTGCGGTGCTCAGGACGTGTGCGGTTTGCGCGCGACGGTTAGGTGGGCGCGCTGCATTCGGTCGCAGAATGTCAGGTGATGATGACGTGCGCTGGCTGCGACTGCGCGTAGTTAGCGCATCCGCCGGCCCCATAGCCGTATGTGACTCAGCTCCACCGCCGCGAATCGCGGGTGAAGGTAATAGCGCCAAGCTATGCGAGCAAGCACGGCCGCCGGTGGCATACCAGGGACTGCGCGGGCGCGTCCACGCACGAGCAGCCGATCGGTGTCGTGTTCACTTTCGCCGCCGAGCAAGATGGCTACCTGCGGGAAAGCGGCAACAGTGCGTCCGTCCACGATGAAGCGGCGGTCGTTGTGTAGATCCGGCCTTGGCGCGGCACGAACCACAGTGGTACCGCGAAGGCCGTTCCGTTACCAGAACGGGTGGCAAGGATCATGACGCGAGATGCGGATAGCGCCCGTTCAAGGCTTGGTGACCGGAACGGGCGCACCTCGTCGTCGGGCCCACTGATGAGAGCTGTCGTGGAGTTGACGCCTGCGGTGGTGTTGGCACGTTACGAAGTGGGCCGTAGTCCCAGGCCACCACTCGTTTCGGCGTGACCACATACGACCGATCACCCATGGCAGTGGCTGTCCCTCGGACGGTCAGACAGCGCAACCGGAACCATTGCGGGCCATCGTCGGCTATTACCACGACGTTGCGGTCAGCCAGATCCGGGGCATCTTTTGGCACCTCTACCATGCGCGGCGACGACGCGGGGTCCCCTTTGGCATTCAAACTGATTGGTAGCAAGTGGATTTCGTTGTCTAGGACTAAGCTGGGCCGTAAGCTGCGCGGGTGGCCTTCGTCCGCACCGTGAAAACCGCCTCTGGAGCTACGGGGTGCAGATCGTGTGGTCGTGGCGGCGGGGCTCCCGCTCGATCGAACACATCGGTTCGGCGCACGACGAGGTCGAGTTGGCTGCGCTCAAGGCCGCTGCGGCGTCGCGGTTGGCGGCCGGGCAGACCGAATTGGACCTGGGGCTGAGCGCTGGGGTCGAGCCGGGCATGTTGCCGATCACCTGCTCGCGGATGAGCCACCTATGGGACGCCCTGTGTGCTGCCTACCAGGTCGTGGGATTCGAGTCAGTGTCCAAGGGTGACAATGTGTTTCGTGGTCTGGTGTTGGCCCGGATCATCGAACGCACCAGCAAGATCGACGCGGCGCGGGTCCTAGGAGAAGTCGGTGTCGACGCGGCGTCGTATGCCACAGTCAAACGTCGCTTGCCGACCTACGCCGAACCGGGGTGGCGTCAATCGCTGGCCGCCGCGTGCGCACGGCACGCCGGGCTGGGGCCGGCGTCGTTGGTGTTATTCGACGTGAGCGCCCTGTACTTCGAGACCGATGCCGGTGACGGGTTCCGCGAGCCGGGGTTCTCCAAGGAAAGACGCCTGGACCCGCAGATCACCTTCGGGCTGCTCACCGACGCCACCGGGTTCCCACTGACGGTGGCCGCCTTCGAGGGCAACAAGGCCGAAACCGCCACCATGCTGCCGGTGATCAACGCGTTCAAAACCAATCACCGGCTCACCGACGTGATCGTCGTAGCCGACGCGGGCATGATCTCGGAAGGCTAACCAGGTTGCGTTTCAGGCCGCGGGGTTGTCGTTCATCTTGGGCACCCGCATCCCGTTCTTGCCCGATGTGGTGCGCGAATGGTGCGACAAACACCGCGACGAAGCCATTCCCGATGGGCTGGTCCTGACCCAGCCGTGGCCATCCACCAGTGCGGAGAAGGCCCGAGGCATCCCCGAGCGGGTGATCTACTACCAGTTCCGCCATGACCGAGCCCGGCGCACCCTGCGCGGCATTGATGAGCAGGTCGCCAAAGCCGAGCGCGCCGTCGACGGGAAAGCGCCGGTCAAGCGCAACCGCTACATCCAGCTGTCGGGCGCGGCGAAGTCGGTGAACCGGCAGCTGGAGGCCAAGACCCGGGCGCTGGCCGGCTGGAAGGGCTACACCACCAACCTGGTCAGCCAGGACGCACACTTCGTCATCGACGCCTACCACCAGCTCTGGCACATCGAGCGCAGCTTCCGGATGTCCAAACACGACCTGCAAGCCCGCCCGACCTACCACCACATCCGCGAATCCATCGAGGCCCACCTCACGGTGGTGTTCGCCGCGATGGCGGTCAGCCACCACATCGAGCACCAAACCGGCTGGAGCATCAAGAAATTCGTGCGCACCGCACGCCGCTACCGCACCGTCCAGATCAAAGCAGGCGGACAACTACTCACCGCCGCCGACCCGCTTCCCGACGACCTCCGCGAAGCGATCACCAAAATCGGCGGCCAACTTGAACACTAAATTGAGCCAAGTCGGGTCAAAGGCGAAACCTTCGCGGACGGATCCAGGCAGACTGAATGCACCGTCGAAATTCATGGACACACGACGGCGCAAATTCCTGGACGTCGCCACCGCGACGCAGATGCGGGGCGAAGGGACAAAAGTCCTTTGACCGGGCCGCCAAGGGCCATCGTGCCCGCGCCGGGACTGCAAAAAGGACTAACCCGATTTCGGCCCGGTCCGCGGGGCGCGCCCCAGCCGCTGCTCGAGCTGCAGCACTTGTTTGGTGGTTTTGAGCACGGTGTCGGGGTTGAGGCTCATCGAGTCGATGCCGATCTCGACGAGGAATTCGGCCATGTCCGGGTAGTCGGACGGCGCCTGCCCGCACAATCCGGAGTGGATGCCGTTGCGGCGGCAGCCATCCACGGCCAGCCGAATCATCTCCTTGACACCCTCGTCACGCTCGTCGAAGTCGAACGCCACGATCTCGCTGTCCCGATCGACGCCCAGGGTGAGCTGAGTGAGATCGTTGGAACCGATGGAGAAGCCGTCGAAGTGCTTGGAGAATTCGTCGATCAGCAAAACGTTGTTGGGGATCTCGCACATCGCGTAAATCTTCAAGCCGTTCTCGTCTCGCCGCAGCCCGAGTTCGGCCATCCGGTCGAGCACCAACTGGGCCTCGGCGAC
>JAFAID010000194.1 GCA_019236925.1 Mycobacterium sp.
GCTCTTACGGAAGTAGCCCAAACCGGCCTGAGCGGGCAGGTTCACCGCGTTCGGCACACCGGCCGCCTGTGCCGCACCGGCGGTGCGCGCCTTCAGCACCAACCGGTAACCCATGTTCTCCATGAGCTTTTCGGCCCGGCTCTCGATGGTCTGCGAGGCCATCATCAAGTGGATCCAGTAAGCGCGACCCTGCCGGCCGATCGAGTCCAAGACGTCGACCGCGGTCGGCATGATGCGGAACCACTCGTAGAACTCGTCGATGACTACCACCAGCATCGGCAGCGGCGGCATGTCCTGGCCGCGTGCGCGCATCCTGCCGCGCATCTCGTTGTACTCCTTGGCGTCGTCGACGCCGGCGTTGTCACAAACCGCCTTGCGGCGGGCGATTTCGCCCCACAGGGAATCCAGGAAGCGCTCCATCAGCGCCTGGTCTTCTTCGAGGTCGGTGATGATCCGCGACACGTGCGGCACTCCGGAGAACGGCTTAACCGCCGATCCACCCTTAAGGTCGGCCAGCACGAACTGCAGCTCGTCCGGCGGATGCCCCAGCATCAGCGATTCGAGCACGGTACGCACCAGCGTCGACTTACCGGAACCGGTGGTACCCGACATGACCCCGTGCGGGCCGTCGCCGCCCTCGTCGAGGGATTTCATGTCCAAGAACAGCAGCTCGCCGTTGTCGGAACGGTTGGCGAACGGGATCCGCAGCCGGGACCGGCCGCTGAGGCCGTCGCGCCGATTACCCCACAGCGACTCGAAGTCGATCTCGGCGGGGTCCTCAACGCCGTAGTAGGACAGGATGTCTCGAGCGCGGATCTGGGTGACCCGCTGGCCAATCTCCTCGTAGGCCTCAGCCAGTCGCCAGTGCGCCATGCGCTGCGAGAACTGCTCGGCCTCCGCCTCGCTGACATAGTCAGCAAGAGCGAAGAACCACCGGTTGTCGTCAATCACCATCCAGGTGTCGCGGTCACGGGGCAGCGCCTCGATCACCCCGACATCGTTGGTGAATCGCAGCACCCGCTCCGGGTTACCGGTCCACAGCGCCGAGCCGGTCAGGTCGAAGAACGTGACGCCGTCGACACCGTCGACGCTGATGACATATTCCCATTGCGGGTCGTCGATATCGGCGATGATCACGTGGTGAGGTGTCGGTGTCTCCGCCGACGAGCTCGCATGCCGCGGAGTGAAAGATCCACGGCCGGCGAACAATTCGGCCTGGTCCGCGGCGAACTCACGTACCGAGCCGTACACCATCCGGGCGTTGCCGGCCGCGTCGCGGCGGCGCGGATCACCAAAGTGCGGCAGCCACTTGACCCAGTCCCATTTGCTCATGTCGGACGTGACCACGATCATCTGCAGGTGGTCGGGGCCGTGCGAGAACGCCAGCTGGCAGATGATGGCCCGCATCAGTCCCAGTGCCTGATCGCGGGTGCCGTCCAGCGCGTACCACGGCTCGACGAGCAGCGACACCATCTTCGGCAGGTTGTAGACGACGCTCTGGTAGCGACCGAACTCTTGTAACGCCTTACCGGTCACCGGCTCCAGCTCGATGTCGGTCGGCATGTTCTGCGGCTCACCCCAGGTCACCTCGGGGCGGGTCATGCCGACACCGACGCGGGCAACGCCGAAGTTGAGGTCCTTGCCGTCCGGCTTGCGCTCCCACATCCGCTGCGATCCGACCACGGCGGATAACGTCGTCGGCTCCGGGTGGAACCAGCGGTAGTTGGCGTCCATGCTGTCAGCCGACTCGTTGGCGCTCTCGCGCAGCATGTCGAGCATCAGCATGAACTGGGCACGCATCGCGTCCAGTTTCGGCCGGCTCATCTGCTGCTGGCCACCGAAACGACCGCCGAACATCATCATCGCGACGCCGCCGATCATGAAGATCGGGAAGATCGAGCCGGCACCTAGGAACATCCGCGAGCCGTTGGCGACCGTCATCGCGACCATGCCGACCAGCAAGCCGACCACCAGCACACCGACCACGATCAGCCACCACGGCTTACCTTCGGGCGGCGGAACGCTCAGCGGCGTCGGTAGGACAATGTTCTCGGGCTTGACGGCGGGGGCGCGCTCAGGCGTCGGGCGTGCAAATCCTTGTTTCACTTTGGTACCACCAACTCTGCAGGGTTCATATCGGTCGGGAGGGTGTCATGGCGCACCAGCGCATCGGCGCGCGAAAGGGCGGGGCCCGGGGCTAGCAGGCGCAAGGCCACCCAGGGTGCCGGGCTGGGCTGAGAAGTCAGGCCCAGCGCGGAGCGAGCATCACGAGTGTTTTCCACGCCGAAGCGCACACCGGAACTCGAGAGCCACCATAGTGATTCGGATGTAGCCGAGCCCGGGTCGTTGCCGGTGACTTCAACCCAGTTGGCGTACTCGGGGCCGAAGAAGACCTTGTCGGCTTCGCGGCCGGAACTGTCGGCCTTCACCAGCGATACCACTTTAGCGCTGTCACTCGCCGACACCGGAATCGTCGGCCCGGAGATCACCTGGACGCGGGCACGGTCTTCACCGCCGGTCTTCTCCCACCACCAGCAGGTCGCCGGATTGTCGCGGATGTCCTCCACGCTCAGCGGCCCGTCGGGATAGGCCGACAAGTCGAGCCCGTTGACCACCGGCATCTTCGCCAACGACGCCGGCGCCACCACCACCGGCGCATTGCCCGCTGGCGTGCCGGCGTTCTGCAGGATCTGGGCGACCACCGACGTCACGGTTTGCACCCCGTCGGCCAAGACCACCGAATACTGTTGCGGGCCACTGATTTGCGGTGTCACGATCACGGTTCCCACCGGACCGGGCGCACCGGCGAATCCGGCGGGCTTACCGGCGTCGGGCACCTTCGGCACCGCCAGCTCGGGGCCCACCGGCAAGGCGTCGTACAGCGCGCGGCTCATCGGACGCGCCTGGTTGACGTTTTCGGGGGTCAATCCCAACGGCAACAACACCGCCCGGTTCGACGCATCGATGCGCGACCGGCGTCCCTGCCGCACCACCCAGGTGTCGTTTTCGTAGCGGAGCACCACCGCGTCCGACCCGTTCAACACGTGCCGGCGATTCGACAGGTCGGGCTTTCCGTCGATGACGGTGACGGTCACCGGCGACGGTGCCCCGACGCCGGCCGTCGGTGTCACCGAGTCGCACACCAGCCACGACGACGATGCGGGGGTGGTCGGGGAGAAATCCGACGGCGCGCCGGGGATACCCACCAGCGGTCCGTGCGGCTGCTCGGCGATCTGGCTCTTACGCACCTTGTGCGGGTTGTCCGGCCGGCCGGCGATGAGCCGGGCCGATGCCAGGTTCAGCGCCGGGTACAGCTTGTCCCCGACCCGGACGTACAGTGCACCGGAATCGCGGTCGGCGATGATCGGTGACTCGTTCAGCTGCCCGGAGGGGCTGATGAATGAGTACAGCAGTGCGCCCAGGGAGATCACCGCCGCCGCGGACACTGACGCCAACACGGCCAGCGTTTGACGCCGGCCGGGTTCGATTTCCATCCGGACGCGCCAGCGGGTCAGCGCCATGGCGGTACGGCGTGCCAAGAATTGGTAACCGGTTACCTGGGTCCGGGTGGAGAGTCCGAGGCCGTAGCCCGACCTCTTGCCGCTATGCGAATCAGCCACGGTTAATCATGCTCCAAGCCGACGGAACGGCTGAATACTGAGTAGTCCCACGATTCACGGGGATAACCGTAGGGCACCGTGGGCCCCCTCGCCACGCGAGCCTATGGGCGCCGGGCGCGTTAGCGCACGCGGCGTGAGTGGTCTGCACCACAGTGCTGTCACCTGCCATCAGTAGTGGGGAGATCGATGAAAACTTCACTGCACATCGTACGGCGGAGCAAACTCGGGTCCCCCGAAAAAAAATGAAAACTTCACTGCGCATCGTACGGCGGAGAGCAAACTCGGGTTCCCGAAAAAATTGCCGTGAGGTGAACACTCGGGTCGCATTTCGGCCATCTGATTGAGCAAGATGGCGGCATGGCCCCGCCAGCGACGATGCAGAGCGAAGCGATGAGGAGCGGCGCGCATGCCTGAGCTGGCGCCGTCATTGGTCGAACTCGCCGGTCGGTTCGGAATCGCGACTGACTACGAGGACTGGGCCGGCCGGCGGGTGAGTGTCCCGGAAACCACGCTGGTAGCAGTCCTCGCCGCGTTCGGCGTAGCAGCCGAAACCGAGCTGGAGCGCCGCGCGGCGCTGACCGCTCACGATCGCGCGTACTGGTCGCGTTCACTGCCGGCGACGATCCTTGGACGTGCCGGTGTCCACACCCAGTTCTGGGTGCATGTGACCCACGGTCATCCCGCCGAGGTGTGGGTGCAGCTCGAGGACGGGACGATCCGGGCCGGAATACGCCAGGTCGACAACTTCGCCGCGCCATTCGACCTGGACGGGCGCTGGGTCGGCGAAGCCAGCTTCGTGTTGCCCAACGACCTGCCGCTGGGTTACCACCGGGTGAATCTTCGGTCCGGCGACGACGAGGCCAGCGCGGCGCTGATCGTCACACCGGGCTGGCTGGGCCTGCCGGAACGGCTGGGCGGTCGCCGGATCTGGGGGCTGGCCACACAGCTATATAGTGTCCGGTCCCGACAGTCCTGGGGCGTGGGCGACCTCACCGACCTCGCTGACCTCGCGGTCTGGTCGGCTTCCGCGCACGGCGCCGGTTATGTGCTGGTCAATCCCCTGCACGCGGCCGCGCCGACCAAGCCGATGGAGCCGTCGCCGTACCTGCCGACATCGCGGCGCTTCGTCAACCCGCTCTACCTGCGCGTGGAGGCCATCCCGGAATTCGCCTACCTGCGTAAACGTCGCCGGGTGTGGCGGTTGCGCGACGACGTGCAGCGGCACGCGGCCTCGCTGGACGCCATCGACCGCGACACCGCGTGGGCAGCCAAGCGGGCGGCCCTGCAGCAGGTTTATCGGGTCGCCCCCACGGCCGGCCGTGAACTGGCTTATGCCGCTTTCTGTGCCCGGGAAGGTTCTGCCCTCGACGACTTCGCCACCTGGTGCGCGCTGGCCGAGGAATACCGGAGCGACTGGCATCAGTGGCCCGAATCGCTGCAGCATCCCTGCGCCGACGATGTCGCCGAATTCGTCGCCGAGCATTCGGAGGCGGTGGATTTCCACCGCTGGCTGCAATGGCAACTCGACGAGCAGTTCGCGGCCGCGCAATCGCAAGCGGTGGCGGCGGGGATGCCGCTGGGCATCGTGCACGACCTTGCCGTCGGCGTGCACCCCGACGGAGCCGACGCCTGGGCATTACAGGATGTGTTGGCATTCGGGGTCGCCGCGGGTGCACCACCGGATGAGTTCAACCAACTAGGCCAGGACTGGTCGCAGCCGCCATGGCGCCCGGACCGGCTCGCAGAGCAGGAGTATCAGCCATTCCGCGCACTGATCCGCGCCGTGCTGCGGCACGCCGGCGGCGTGCGCATCGACCACATCATCGGGTTGTTCCGCCTGTGGTGGATTCCCGAGGGCGAAGCGCCCACGAACGGCACATATGTGCGTTACGACCACGAGGCGATGATCGGCATCGTCGCGCTGGAGGCGTACCGCGCCGCGGCCCTGGTGGTGGGCGAGGATCTCGGCACCGTCGAGCCATGGGTCCGTGATTACCTGAGGGATCGCGGTGTCCTTGGCACGTCGATTCTTTGGTTCGAGCTCGCCCGCGACGGCAGCGCCGCCGGTGGCGGCCCACTGCCGGCCGAGCGGTGGCGGGAATACTGCCTGTCGTCGGTGACCACCCACGACCTGCCGCCGACCGCCGGTTATCTGGCCAACGAGCATGTGCGCCTGCGGGATTCGCTGGGGCTGTTGACGCGACCCGTTGCCGAGGAGCTGGCAGCTGCGGAATCCGAGCGGGCGGCCTGGATCGCCGAGCTGCGCCGCGTCGGCCTGCTGGCCAAGCATGCCGATGTCGAGCACACCGTTCTCGCCCTCTACCAGTACCTGGGCCGAACGCCGTCGCGGCTGCTGGGCGTCGCACTGACCGATGCGGTCGGCGATAGGCGGACCCAGAACCAGCCGGGCACGACCGACGAGTATCCCAATTGGCGGGTTCCGTTGAGCGGCCCCGACGGTCAGCCGATCATGCTCGAAGACGTGTTCAACGATCCCCGGGCGATCACCCTGCTCGAGGCTATGCGCGCCGAGACGGCGGTCACGCCCACCGACACCAGCTGTTAGTTTCTTGTCTGCCATGAACGTCTTGAAGTTCGGCGTTGTTGCCCCAGTCGCCGCCGCGGTCACCGCGGATCCGCGTTGGATGGCGGCTTTCGCCCGCCACCTCGAGGCGTGCGGGTTCGAATCGATCGTCGTCGTCGAGCACGCCGTTTTGGCCACCCGGTACGACAGCATCTACCCCTACGACCGCTCCGGGCGCGTCGAATTGGAAGCCGACTGCCCGGTCCCCGATCCGCTGGACCTGCTGTCATTCCTGGCGGCCCACACCGATCGGCTCGGCTTGGCCACCGGAGTACTGGTGCTGCCCAACCATCATCCGGTTGTGCTGGCCAAACGCGCGGCGACCGTCGATGTGCTGTCCGGCGGGAGGCTGCGGCTGTGTGTCGGTGTCGGATGGCTACGCGAAGAGATCGAGGCATGCGGCACCGACTTTGAAAGTCGGGGCCGTCGCGCCGACGAGCAATTGGCGGTGCTGCGGGCGCTCTGGGATGACCGGTCGCGGGACGTCACCCATCACGGAGAGTTCTTTCAGTTCGACAATGTGGTCTGCAGCCCGAAACCTGTTGCCGGAAAACGTCTTCCAGTGCACATCGGCGGCCACAGCAAAGCGGCCGCGCAACGGGCCGGGCGTTTCGGCGACGGCTTCCAGCCCCTGGGGGTAACCGGTGCGCAGTTGGATAGCCTGTTGGCGCTGATGCGTGACGAGGCCGCGGCGGCCAACCGCGATCCCGCCGATATCGAAGTCTCGCTCGGACATTCGGTCACCAAGATTGACGCCGAACGCGCCGAGCGGCTGGCAGCCCAAGGCGCCGACCGGCTGGTGCTGGCGATGCCGCCGATCACCGATCTCGAGCAGGCCAAGGACGAGTTGTCGGCCTGCGCGCAACGTCTTTCACTACGGACGTGATGCTCGACGCAACAGAGCGGGCCGCTCTGACTGACCTGGTGCACCGATACGCCGCTGGCGTCGACGAACGGCAATTCGACACTGTCACAGAGCTTTTCACCCATACCGCCGAGCTGATGCTGCCGGAACCGCCGGCCAACCTGGACCCTGTCCACCGGCATTGCGGTCATGCCGCCATCCGCACCGCGATCGAAGCTGTCGCCGCGACCATCCGCACCGAACACGCGATCGTGGGCGAGGTCTTCGATGTCGGCCCGCAACCCGATAGTGCCCGCGGGCGCATCGCCTGCGTGGCGCATCACTGGAGCCGACACGGGGATCAGCTGACCGACGCGGTTTGGCATCTGCGTTACGACGACGAGTACCGGCGGACCGACGCCGGGTGGCGGATTACCCACCGCGCGTTGACGATCAACGCCATCGAGACCCGGCCGATGCGCCGGGTGCGGTCCGACGGGCAATCTGATTAGGCTTGCCGTCCCCGGCGCGCGCTGTGTTCCAGGAGATCGGCGGTCCACGCGAGGCTTTCCGCGGGTTTGACGATGTAGGGGGCGATTTCGCGAGCTCGGGCGGCGTATTGCGGACTGAGGAGTAAGCGCAGGTCGGCGACCAACGTTTCCACGGTCGTTTCCGAAAAGCGCCGTCCGAAGCCGACTTCCAGTTGTTGGAGCGCGGCTGCCCACATCGGCTGATCTAGCCACAGCCACAGGATCAGGTCAGGGATTCCGGCGCGCAGCGCGGCCGCCACGGTGCCGGCGCCGCCATGATGGACGACGGCGCGGCAAGCGGGAAAGATGGCCGCGTGGTTCACCGCGTCTACAACCTTGACGTGGCCCGGATGCGGGTCGCCGCTGACG
>JAFAID010000239.1 GCA_019236925.1 Mycobacterium sp.
CGTGGTCATGGCGAGTCGGACAAACCAGAGCGCGGCTACAACTACCACACGTTGGCCAAGGACCTCGACGGATTTCTCCGCGCACTCGACCTCAACGACGTGACGATCCTCGGCCACTCCGGTGGCTGCAAGATCATTTTGACCTACCTCGAGCTTTACGGTGATTCTCGACTGCGGGCGATTGTCTTCTCCGACGATTCACCCTGCCACCTGCGTGATGGAATCTTCAGTGCGGATCAGGCGTTGGCCGCGATTGACGCCTTCCAAGGTCCCGATGCCATCACCTTCTCCAAGGGTTTTAGCGACCAATTCCTCACCGACGACGCGGAGGAGTCGGCGAAGGAGGCCTTCTACCGTGAGGGACTCAAGCTCCCTCGCCCATACATGGCCAAACTCTTTCGCTGGGCCGCCTTCGGTGATTGGTGGGATGCGTATGCGTTGGTCAAGGTGCCCACCCTGGTCATTGGTGGATGCGTATCGAAGGTACCGGTGAAAATCGCGCAGGGGATCCACGAGGCCGTTCCGGGCTCTTCCTTCGTCGTTTTTGAAGCTGACGAAGGTGGGGGCCACGCGATGTTCTGGGAAGGTCCTCAGAGGTACAACGACTCACTGCGCACGTTCATGAGGTCCTCCTAGGTAAGAGGCGGCCATGAAATCGCATGAAAAATGTGTGAAGTTGATCAGTCAGGGCACTGTTATCGCCCTGATTGGATCCTTGCTGATCGGGTCGTAGCGAAGCGAGGGCCAAGCCCCTGAAAATGCGTTCGTGGTATACAGCGGAGCTCATGAGATTCCCGACGAGACAGCAGTTAGGAAGTCTTGAACCCCAACCTGGGTGCCACTAACGAGTGCGTCCAACAGCGCTGTGGTGTCATATGCGGGTGGGAGCAGGTCGGCTGGGGTGGGGATGTTGGCCGGGCCGAGCGAGTAGCCGTAGTCCGGGTTACCGTAACCCCAGTTCACGATGGCCGTCAGGTCGGGGCCCAGCAGGTCGGCGAGGGGTTCGCCGACCACCGGGATGTTTTGTAGATCGGTCACCAGCGGCAGCTCGCTGGGGATCATGTAGTAGGTGGTGTCGGTGACCCCTTGTGTGGCCAGGGGGATAGCGGCATCGACCTGGGCCGCGGTCAGGTAGCTGTAGTCGTGGTCGGCGAAGATGCCTGCCACGGCGTTGACGTCGCACACCACGTCTATGGGGTATTGGCAGAAGTCGGCGAAGCCGTCGTATTCGTGTGTGTAGATGACTGTTGAGAAGTCGTCGCCGGGGGTTGCGCCGTAAAACGTTGCGCCCAGGATGTCCAGGCCGGGGAAGCGTTCCATGACGCCGCCGTCGGGGTTCATCGGGTCACCGGTCAGAACGAAGTCGACAGGCAGCGAACTTTGGGTTCCCGAGGGGTCAAGGTGCTCCATCTCCAGGGAAGCGATGATCGCGGATTGGGATATCCCGAACACCCCCACAGGGGTTCCGGCGGTCAAATCAGGTGCGATCGCGGTGTTGAGGTCGGTGACGCCTTGGTCTACCGACTCGTCGAGGGTCATGGTGCCGATCAGCGGTGAGAACTGTTCCGGCGTGGCTAGCGGCACCGGGTCGGTCTCCGGCAGGTTCGGCTGGATGTAGAGGGTGTCGACTGTGCCCAGCTGGCCGGTAGGAAGTATCGACACGCCGGTTTCGCCCATGATTTCCGTGCGGCACCGAATCGTCAGCGTTGCCTGCGCCGGCGAGTGTGACCGCTGCGGCGCACAGCACAGCGGCCAGGATGGGTTTTTTCAAGGCCGTTCCGCTCCTTTGGTGGATGTGCAGTGTAATTTGGCGTGGCAGTCGAGGGCCACATGACGAGCCGCCGAACCGCGGGGTCATCGGCTCGGGCGTAAACCGGGTGCTGGTCGGGCGCCAGCCTTGCTCATGTTGCGGCGGCCATATGACTCGGGCCTGCCGCGAGTGCGGCGCTGTGGTGTACGCACCGCCGATTGGCACCTGGGGGATTACAACGCTGTAGTTACCGACCGCCGCAACCCAGGAGGACCGCCAAACGACCGACCGCCCCGACCCCCGCGAGCTGATCCAGATCGACCGAGACTTCGCCACCCACCGTTTCCCATTCGAGCATGTGTTTTCGCCTCCTCTGGTCAGCCGTTGCTTTTAGCCGGAGATCAGGTGGTCGGCTGTGCCGCCCACTCCTCAGCGAGCCGCCGAGCGTACTCCAGGTCGGTGACCGGGCCGCGAATCTCCTCTTCGTAGGGGTGCCGGACCATGCAGCGACGGATCCACCAACCATCCCTGTCGTCATAAACGAGGTAGACGTGATCGCCGGTGTTGGCCTGATGCGCCGCCGACAGGCCGCGGCGTTTTGTCTCGTGCTCGTGCCACTTCAGCGTTGCCATTTGCTCCTTCTTTCTCAACACAACCGATGGTGCCCATCCACCACCCACCCCACGGTGTCGGGTTCTGCACGGTGGGAGTCAATCGCGTCCCGCGTCCGGTCGTCAGAATCCGGCCACAGATGGCTGTAGGTGTCCCGATCAAACGGACGAATTCCTGTCAACGATTTTGACGACGATTGCCGGAGCCTCAACGCGCAAGGACCCATTGGGAAGATCCTGGGTTTGAATTTGGTGCTCGACCCGACTATCACGTCGGCCAACGGTGCCGAATCGGTGTTCGTATTCAGAAGCGACGATTTGATGTTCTTCACCAGCGGAATGCGTGCACAAGTCTACCAGGACCGCTACGCCGACCAACTCGCCGTGCTGCTGTCGCTGTGGTCCTACGACGGACTGATCGCCAGATACCCGCCATCATTGAATTAACTGGATTGCCTTATGGCTCATAGGGATTCGCCGTTCGCCGTTGCCGAAGACCCGTACGCCTGGTCGCGGATCGTCGAGGACCCGCTATGACTCGTGGGCGACGATCACCACCGTCCGCGCCGCATCGGCGACGGCGGTGCTCACCGAACTCAGCTGCATGTCGGCGAATCCGGCGCCACCGTGACTGCCGACGACGACGAGTTGTGCGGACTCCGAGTGCTCGACAAGTTGACGAGCCGGCTGATCGCACACCACCACACGTCGCACCGCGACATCGGGGTAGCGCTCCTGCCATCCGGCGAGCTGCTCGGCCAGCGCCTCTTGTGCCTGCACTTCCGTCGTCGCGAGATCCAGACCTGGCGCTTCCGGCATGCTGACGTCCGACCACGCACGCAGTGCCACCAAGTCCGCACCCCGGCGGAAAGCCTCGTCAAAGGCGATCTCCGTCGCCAGTTCCGATGCTGGCGAACCGTCGATTCCCACCAGCACCGGCGCCTGCGCGGGCGGCGGAGCCTCATCACGGACGACCGCGACCGGGCAATGCGCATGGTTCACAAGGCCGGTGCTGACCGTGCCGAACGGGGCGCCTTCGCCCTGGCATCCCACGACCATCATGTCCGCAATCTTCGACTGATTAACGAGCGTGGGAACGGTCGGGCCATGTACCACCACGCCGTGTACGAAAGGCGGGCTATGGTCGGCGGTGCTGTCGGCGACTGCGTTGCGCGCGTCTTCGAGTATTCGCCTCGCTTTGTCGTCCTGCCGCTCGAAATAGTCTTGAGGCATCGGAATCTCCGGCCGCGGCGCAACCGCCGGCAAGCCCGGTGCGATGACGTGCATGAGTGTTAGCGGAACATTGCGCATCGCAGCTTCGCGAGCCGCCCAGTGAACCGCCGCCGTCGACGTCGCTGCTCGGTCGACGCCGACCAAAATGCCACGATGGGTTTCGGAGGCCGACATTTCGTTCTCCTTCTTGGGTGGTATTGGCCGCTTCACGCCCGACCGTAGGACAACGCTCGCAAAAGATCGGGTGGCAGTGGTCACCGATTTGTTGGCCTAATGGCGCTTACGCGAGAACGCGACAATGACAATATGGGATTATCAGCCGCCTGGCCGACCCTGAAGTTACAGGACTGCTAACTAGGGCTTTCAGCCGGTGCACATCCGTTAGTTGACGGCGCCCTAGCGCCGCGTACGGTTCCCCGATCAGCGGCCAGTACGCAGCCGGCACGCCGCAGAATTAGCGGCAGCTTTCAGCGACCAACACACCCAACCCGGTGACCTGCGGTTTGTCCGAACAGCCAACGCAGCTTGACGCTGCGAACGCCCAGATAACAGAATCCGGCTTACAGGCCAGCTCGCCCGCCCCGCCGGTTTTGCTTGCGCAGCGCTTTGAAGAGTTTCCGCAGCGCCGGCTGGAGCTGCTGGCGGGATTCGCGCGCCAGGTCTGAGTCCTGCTGGTAAAGCAGCCCATAAGTAAATGCGTCCTCGGTCGCGGCGTGCGCGGCGTCAGCTTGCTCGGTCAGGTGTTCGCGGCTGACCACGCAGTCCTGGTGATCACCGAGCAACGACTGGACTTTTTTGGCCCGCTTCGCAACCTTGTTTGCGCCAACCGCCGCCGCGATGTAGCGAAGCCGCTTGGCGCGCTTACGAATTCGATGCAGCGCCTCGTCGAGGTCCTCGTGGGAGGCCCGCCTTGCGGCCTTGGCGGCCTTCCGCACCTTCTTGGCGGCGGCGGCGACGGCGACCGGTCCGGACCCCTGGTCGGTTGGCGGAGTCGTCGCTACCACGGCTTCCAGCGCGTCGAGTAGACGGAAATACCGCGGTGAACGCATCACGGCCAACGAATGCCGTATCCCAGCCCGATACCGCTCTTCGGCGCCGTCGATCAGCCGGTCCTGAATAGGTCCGCGGGCAAGCGTTGGTGGCAACTTGTCGAGAGCGCCGCGGTAGCGCTCGGCCAGAACTTCGGCATCGCGGGCCTCGCCCAACACGTTGGCCAGCTCGCGCAGTTCGTCGAGGATCGACGTGTCATCGGAGAGCCCGAACGAATCCGGCGACGCCCGTAGCAGGCTGCGGATCCTGCGCGTGGTCACCCTCATCTGGTGCACGGCGTCGTCAGCCTCGGCGCGCACGGCGCGGTCCCACACCAGTAGCACGTCGAGTTGCTCGGCGACCGCCCGGTGTAGCCGGTCGGCGGCGCCGGCAGCCAGGTCCTTCGGCCTGGTGCCGAGCACCCGCGCCAGCTTGGAGCCGTGCCCCGCGGGCTTCGCACCGGCGCCGAGCAGCCGATCGCTCAGCTTGTCCATCAGCTCGGCGTTTGCCGCGGGTTGGACAAGTTCGAGCTCCCACTCACGCCACCGCTGCTCGACTTCGGGTGCATCCGCGGTTGCGGCCCGCGACGCGGTGACCTGGTCGTTGCAGAACTCCGCGAGCGCCGCGTCGTCGGCGCCGTAGAGCTCTTGAACC
>JAFAID010000366.1 GCA_019236925.1 Mycobacterium sp.
CAGCTGATGCAGCTCGCGGTGGACTGCGCCGGCTTTTCCGCCGCCGAGGCCGATCAGCTGCGGCGCGCCATGGGCTCCAAACGGTCGACCGAACGCATGCAACGGCTGCGCGGCCGGTTTTACGACGGCATGCGGCGAATGCACGGCGCCGCCGACGAGTTGATCGACCGGGTATACGAAAAACTGGAAGCCTTCGCTAATTTCGGCTTTCCGGAAAGCCACGCGCTGAGCTTCGCATCGCTGGTGTTCTACTCGTCGTGGTTCAAGCTGCATCACCCGGCGGCGTTCTGCGCGGCGCTGCTGCGCGCGCAGCCGATGGGCTTCTACTCACCGCAGTCGCTGGTGGCCGACGCGCGGCGGCACGGGGTGACGGTTCACGGTCCATGTGTGGCCGCCAGCCTGGCGCACGCCACTTTGGAGAACGCCGGTATGGAAGTCCGGCTGGGGCTGGGCGGTGTCCGCCATATCGGCGATGACCTGGCGGAAAAGATGGTTGAGGAACGAAAGGCCCACGGTCCCTTCGCTTCTCTGCTGGATTTGACGTCCCGGGTGCAGCTTTCCGTGCCACAGACTGAAGCACTGGCCACCGCGGGAGCACTGAGTTGCTTCGGGATATCGCGGCGCGAGGCGCTATGGGCGGCCGGGGCCGCCGTCACCCAACGGCCGGACCGCTTACCAGGGGTGGGCTCGTCGTCGCACATTCCGGCGTTACCGGGGATGAGCGAATTGGAATTGGCCGCCGCCGATGTGTGGGCCACCGGCATCTCCCCGGACAGCTACCCCACTCAGTTCCTGCGGTCAGATCTCGATGAGATGGGGGTGCTGCCGGCCGACGCCCTGCTGTCGGTGCCCGACGGCGACCGCGTACTGATCGCCGGGGCGGTCACCCATAGGCAGCGACCAGGCACGGCCCAGGGAGTGACGTTTATCAACCTCGAAGACGAAACCGGGATGGTCAACGTGCTGTGTACACCGGGGGTATGGGCACGACACCGCAAGCTCGCGCAGACGTCGTCGGCGCTGCTGATCCGGGGTCAGGTCCAAAATGCCAGTGGCGCAGTCACCGTCGTGGCCGAGCGGTTGGCCAAGCTCACCCTGAAGGTCGGATCGAAGTCCCGGGACTTCCGCTAACCACAGCATTAACTCGCGTCACTCGGCCAGGGATTCGCGCCTTATTCAATACGAGGTCATATGCGATATCACCGAGCGCTGCCAAGGCGGTGATATCGCATGCGCATCGCTTTGCAGATCCATCCCACGCCAAGTTGACGGTGCTGGTGGGGCTGGTGTGACTCGTCTAGTGGGAAGGATCGCTGCGAAGCGACTGTTAGCTTCAGGCATGACCTTGAACCTGTCCGTCGACGAAGTCCTCACCACCACCCGATCGATGCGCAAGCGCCTCGATTTCGACAAGCCGGTATCCCGCGACGTGCTGATGGAATGCCTCGAATTGGCGCTCCAGGCGCCCACCGGTTCCAACTCGCAGGGCTGGCAGTGGGTGTTCGTCGAGGACCCCGACAAGAAAAAGGCGATCGGCGAGATCTACCTCGCCAATGCTCGGGGCTACCTGAGCTCGCCGTCAGCCGAATACGCCGAGGGGGACACCCGCGGTGAGCGTGCGGGTGCGGTCAGGGACTCCGCGACCTATCTCGCCGAGCACATGCACGAAGCGCCAGTCCTGATGATCCCGTGCATCGAAGGCCGCGAAGACTCCTCTCCGTTGGGCGGCGTCTCGTTCTGGGCGTCGCTGTTCCCGGCGGTCTGGAGTTTCTGTCTTGCGCTGCGCTCCCGGGGGTTGGGGTCCTGTTGGACGACCCTGCACTTAATTCGCGACGGTGAGAAAAAGGTCGCCGAGGTGCTTGGCATTCCTTACCACCAGTACAGCCAGGGTGGCCTGTTTCCGATCGCCTACACCAAAGGCACGGATTTCCGGCCGGCCAAGCGTTTGCCCGCCGAGAACCTCACACACTGGAATGCCTGGTGACTCGTTAGACCGCACCACCGAACCCGTGCTGACGCCACGCCTCGTAGACGGCGACCGCGGCAGCATTGGCCAGGTTGAGTGAGCGTCGTCCGGTCAGCATCGGGATGCGGACGCGGTCGGTGATGTGACCGTCAGCCAAGGTCGTCGAGTCCAGCCCGGTGGGCTCGGGGCCGAACATCAGGACGTCGCCGGCCTGATAGCTGACGTCGGTGAACAACGACGTCGCATGCGCGGTAAAGGCGAACACCCGCTGCGGCGAGAGCGCCTTCCAGGCGTCAGCCAGTGACGCGTGCACGGTGACCGAAGCCAGATCGTGGTAGTCCAGCCCGGCTCGGCGCAGCTTGGGTTCGGACAGGTCGAAGCCGAGCGGTTCAACGAGATGCAGTTCGGTGCCAGTGGCGGCCGCGGTCCGGATTGCATTGCCGGTATTGGGTGCGATACGCGGGGAGTAAAACAGCAGCCGGAACATCTGTCGATCATGACAGTTGTCGTCGAAGAATTTGCTCAGCTATGCTTCGCGATGTCTGGCACTAGTCGGCGAACTCTGTCTGTTCAGTAAGAATTGTGGTTTCCATAGCCGCAGGCTGGCATACTCGCTGAATTGCCAGGCGTATATCGCCCGCCCGTCACTCGGTGTGGGTGTCATCAGCAGGAAGTCTCATGAACGACGCGCCAACACTGCATATCAGCGGAGCGGTCACCCGCACGGACGTAGTCCGGTGACCAAGTTTGCCCGTGCGACGCGGGCGATTCTGCCGGCCAAAAGTCGCACCGCAGACCGCACCGGCGCCGAGTCCTCATCGACAAAACGACCGGCGTCATGGTCGCTGCGAAATTGGCCGGTGCGGTGGAAAGTCGTGGCCATTGTCGTTGTGCCTTTGGTACTGGCGATGCTTTTCGGGGGATTCCGTATCTCGAGCGCGCTGACCGACGCGCGCAACCTCCGGTTGGCCGCTGATCGCGCCGAGGTGGTTCCGGCCATTACCAAATACATGTCGGCGCTCGATGTTGCATTGCTCGCAAGCTCCACCGGGGGCGACGTCGAAGGCGCGAAGAAGAATTACGACGCCCGCAAACACGAGTTGCAGGCCCGGCTGGCGGAAACAAACGTTGCCCCCGATGTCGGGGCAGGGGTCGATGCCATGCTGGACGGTGGACAGACGCTGCTGGACGCGGTCGCGTCGAACGCCATCGGTTTGCGAGAGCGCGTGACCACCTACGCCCCGATCCTGTTGACCGCCGAGAACGCGATCGACGGATCGGTACGCGTCGACAACGTGCAAATCCGGGCCGCGGCTCAGGGACTGAGCCGCGCGATCGGGGCCCGCGGGCAGATGATGATGCAGCAGCTGCTGATCGCCCGCGGCGCCGACCTGCCTGAGCCGGAGCTGCGCACATCGATGATCACCTTGGCCGGTACCGAGCCGTCGACGCTGTTCGGGATGGCTGAGGTGCTCGGGGTCGGCTCAGCGGAGGCCAAGACGCTGCAGCAGCAGATGGTGACCCGGATGGCAATCATGTCCGATCCGACCAGTCTGCTGGTTAACAACCCGGCGCTGCTGCGCTCGGTACAGACCACCGACGGGATTGCCGCACAGGTGATCAAGGACACCACCGCGTTGGTGACGAAGTCCGTGGAGGACCAGGCGCACAACCGGCGCGATGCCGCGATCCGCGACACCGTCCTTGTGCTGGCAGCCATCCTCGCCGCACTCGGCATCGTGCTGCTGGTGGCACGCTCGCTGGTCCAGCCGCTGCGCGTGCTACGGGACAGCGCTTTGAAGGTCGCCCACGGAGATCTCGAGCGTGAGATCACCCGGGTTCGAGCCGGTGACGAATCGCCTCCCGAGCCGCTGCCGGTTCACACCACCGAAGAAATCGGCCAGGTCGCGCACGCCGTCGACGAACTGCACACCCAGGCGCTGCTGTTGGCCGGTGACGAGTCCCGGCTGCGGCTGTTGGTCAACGACATGTTCGAGACCATGTCACGGCGAAATCGTTCACTGGTCGACCAGCAGCTCTCACTCATCGACCGGCTTGAGCGCAACGAGGAAGATCCCGATCGCCTGGACAGCCTGTTCCGCCTCGACCACCTCGCCGCCCGGATGCGCCGCAATGGTGCCAACCTGCTGGTGCTGGCGGGAGCGGGGAGTTCGCGGGGCGACCAACGCGCAGCGGTGCCGTTGTCATCGGTCATCAACGCCGCCACCTCTGAGGTCGAGGACTATCGCCGAGTCGAAACGTCGATGGTGCCCGACTGCACGATCAACGGCGCCGCCGCCGGCGATATCGTTCACCTTCTTGCGGAGTTGATCGACAATGCGTTGCGCTACTCACCGCCCGCGTCGCCGGTCCGGGTGTCGGCCTCACAGCGCAGCGACGGCGCGGTGCTGCTCGAGATCCTCGACGCCGGGCTGGGCATGACCGACGGCGACCGGCGTATCGCCAATATGCGGCTACGCGCCGGCGGAGAGGTCAGTCCGGACAGCGCGCGCCACATGGGTCTTTTCGTGGTCGGCCGACTGGCCGACCGACACGGTGTCCGGGTGCGGCTGCGCGGATTGTCGACCGAGCAGGCACGATCGGGCACGACGGCCGAGGTCTATCTGCCGTCGACGTTGTTGGTCGGTGCGGACGACGGCTACCCGGCGCCGCGCGAAACGGCGGCGGTGCAGCCAGACGTTTCGGCCCCGGCCGATCGATCGCCCGCGCCGGATTACGGCGATACTCCAGACCTCGCTGCGCTGGCGGATACGCCCGAACGCAACGGGTCACACTCGACCGAGTCACCGATCACCTTATTGCCGCGGCGCAGGCCGGGATCCAGCGGCATCACCGGTGCCCCGGCCGACCGACCGGATCGGCCGTCACGGCGCGTTCCGCCGCTGCGCCGGCGGGAAAAGGAAAAGGTGGTCGAGCCGACTACAGAAACCCCAGAAACCCCCGCAGCCCAACCGGTGTCGAATACGTCGTCGTTCTTCGGCTCACGCGTGCGATTCACCCGCCAGCAGGCCCCTGAAGCGGAGCCGGTGGCGCCGGAGTCGGTGGCGGCGGAGCAGCAAGCCCAGTCCGAGCCGCAGGAGATCGATGACGCCTGGCCCGCCGAAGCCGCCGCGACGTCGAGCGAGCCACCGGAGTCCGACGATCTGATCTACCAGCGGATGCTTTCCGAGTTTCTGGTCGACCCGCATGACTTGGGACGCAGCGCCGACCTGGACTGGAAGACGGTCTGGGACCACGGTTGGTCGGCGGCCGCCGAGGTCGAAAACGTGCCCGTGCAGGCCCACACCGAGCAGGGCCTACCGGTGCGTGACCCCGGCGCCCGGCTGGTGCCGGGCGGTGCCGGCCCCGAGCAGAACGGTGTTGCCGGCGTCGCACACCACCGGGCAGACGAGGACAATGGGGCGGTATCGAACGGCGGATTCGGTTCCTCCTGGTCCGGCCGCAAACCCGCACATGAGGCACCGGTGCGGGACCCAGAGGCGATCCGCGCCTCGATGAGTAGCCATTTCGGCGGCGTTCGCGCAGGACGATCGCACGCCCGTGACACAGATGAAGGATCCGATCACGAATGACGTCTGCCTACGACTCGGCCCGCTCGGACAACTCGCTGGACTGGCTGGTGTCGAATTTCGCCCGCGAGGTTCCCGGGGTGTCGCACGCAGTGCTGGTATCCGTCGACGGGCTGCTGATCGCGGCCAGCGAGCACCTGCCACAGGAGCGGGCGGATCAGCTCGCCGCGGTGTCGTCGGGCCTGGCGAGCTTGGCCAGCGGCGCCGCCCAGCTGTTTGACGGCGGCCAGGTGCTGCAGTCGGTGGTGGAGATGGAAAAAGGCTACCTGTTGTTGATGCGGGTCGGTGACGGCTCGCATCTGGCAACACTGGCTGCGACGTCGTGTGATATCGGTCAGATCGGTTACGAGATGGCCGTCCTTGTCGAGCGGGTGGGCAACGTCGTGCAGTCCACTCGACGTGCTCCCTCACACTCGTGAGCCGCGATGGACAATCGCGAGCCATTCGGGCCGAAGCCACCCGCAGCTGAGGCGAGCCTGGTCCGCCCTTACACTTTGACGGCCGGGCGGACCAAGGCGAGCGTCGAGCTTCCCCTCGAAGCGCCAGTGCAGACGTTGCAGTCGGCGCTCTATCACCGATGGCCACCCAACGACGTGCGAGGCAGGATCGTCCAACTGTGTGTCAAGAGTCCATCCGTTGCGGAGATCTCGGCCCGGTTAGATTTACCGCTCGGTGTGACGCGTGTGTTGGTCGGCGATCTCGTGACTTCGGGATACCTTCGAGTGAACCGGACGTTGACCGATCACTCGACCCAAGATGAACGCCTCGAACTGATAGGAAGGACGCTCCGTGGCCTACGAGCCCTCTGAGCGAAAGGCCCGACGCCGCCCGAAGGCGCGAGATACCGCGTCGACGAAGATCGTCATCGCAGGCGGGTTCGGTGCTGGGAAGACGACGTTCGTCGGCGCGGTGTCGGAGATCATGCCGCTGCGAACCGAGGCAATCGTCACCGACGCTTCCGCAGGCGTCGACATGGTGGAGGCTACCCCGGACAAACGGACCACCACGGTAGCGATGGACTTCGGCCGGATCACGTTGGAAGAAGATCTGGTGCTCTACCTGTTCGGTACTCCGGGCCAGCGCCGATTCTGGTTCATGTGGGACGACCTGGTGCGCGGTGCGATCGGCGCGGTCGTCCTGGTGGACTGCCGGCGCCTGCAGGACAGCTTCGCCGCAGTCGACTTCTTCGAGCACCGCAACCTGCCGTTTCTCATCGCGGTCAACGAGTTCGACGGTGCCCCAACGTATCCCGTTGGCGAGGTGCGCAAGGCGCTGACCCTGGCCGAGCACGTCCCGGTCATCAACATCGACGCGCGTGATCGTAGATCGGCGACCGATGCACTGATCGCGGTCAGCGAGTACGCCCTGGCCAGCCTGGCCCCCACCGCCAGCTGAAAACTGTTGGGCCTCAGCGTTTGAGCCGGATGTTCCAGCGCACGTAGCTCGCGTAGAACAGCGAGAGCAGCGCGAGCATGGCCATATCGAAGAGGTATATGTGCTTCGAGTGCTGCCATATCGGGTCGTTCGTTGGAATCTGCTTGACTTTGACCAGGTTCGGGAAGTCGATCGATGACGCCCCCGCGGCGTAACCCCACCGCCCGGGCGTCACCCAGGACAGCTGGTTGAGGCCGGCCCGGCCGGTTACCGGGATCATCCCGCCGGCGAGCACCAGCTGCGACATGATCGACACCACCAGTAGCGGCATGATCTGCTCGTTGGACTGCGCCACCGCCGACAACAGCAGGCCCAGAATGGCCGAGGCGACACAGGTTCCGGCGACGGTGACAAAGAGCGAGAATGTGGAGTTGTCGAAGAACGGGGGATGCGCTGTGGGTGCGCCCTTGCCGAGCCTGACGATGAAGGTCGCAATCGCCGCCTGGACAGTCGCGAAGACAAAGAACACGAAGATCTTGGCCAGCAGGTAGGCGGTGGTGGACAAGCCGACCGCTTGTTCCCTGCGGAAGATTGGCCGCTCGCCGATCAGGTCGCGAATGGTCAACGCCGTGCCCATGAAGACGGCCCCGATGTTGAGCAGGACCATGATGTACTGCGGTTGGGTGGGTGCGAGGCCGAGCGGGTCGGCGGGACCAAGTCCCGGTTTGGGCCCTTTGACGGTCAGCGACAACGCGCCGATCAGGAACGGCAATATCGCCAGGAATACCGAGTAGCCGCGATCGGAGATGACGAGCCGAACCTGACGCCGCGCAATCGTGGAGAACTGGCGTACCAGGTCGGTGTGCACCGCTTCGCCCAAGTCTGCCGGGCTTTCCGGAGCCGGGGTTTCCGACGGTCTTCGGCCGTCGCGTTCCATGAAGCGCCGGTTGGCTTCGTCGGGATCGGCGCCCACATTGGCGAAGATGTCCGCCCAATTGGTGGTGCCCAACGCTGAACCGACCTGGCTGGGCGGCCCGTTGAAAGCGGTCTTGCCGCCCGGGGCCATCAGCAGGATCTGATCGCACACGTCGAGGTAAGACACCGAGTGTGTCACCACCAGTACCACGCGACCGGCGTCGGCGAGCTGGCGCAACATCAGCATGACTTGACGGTCCAGCGCCGGGTCCAGACCGGAGGTCGGCTCGTCGAGTATCAGCAGCGACGGTTGGGTGAGCAGTTCCAGCGCCACCGAGGCGCGTTTGCGCTGGCCGCCGGAGAGCTTGTCCACCCGAGTGTCAGCGTGTTTGGTCAGGTCGAGTTCCTCGAGCACCTGCGCGACCACCTGCGCCCGCTCTTGTTTGCTGGTGTCCGGCGGCAGCCGCAGCTCGGCCGCGTAGCCGAGCGCCTGGTTCACCGTCAGCTGGCGGTGAACCACGTCGTCCTGCGGGACCATCCCGATCCTGCTGCGCATGGTGGCGTACTCGGCGTGGATGTTGTGGCCCTCGAAGGTGACCGTGCCAGCGCTGGGGCGGGTGTATCCGGCGATCAGCCGCGACAGTGTGGTCTTGCCCGCGCCGGACCCCCCGATGATCGCGGTCAGCGTGCCCGGTCGGGCGGTCAGGGAGATGTTGTCCAGCAGTTCCTTGCCGTCGATCTTGAAGTGAACGCCGTTGACTTCCAGGCCACCGGTGCGGGTGGCGGCTTCGGTGCGGCGGATCAGGTTGCCGTCGGCGAATACCAGGTCGACGTTGCCGATCGTGATCACGTCGCCCTCGTTCAGCACCGCCGAGCCGACCCGCACGCCGTTGACGAACGTGCCGTTGACGCTGTGCGCGTCGCGGATCTCGGTGCCGAGCGGCGACTGGACCAAGAACGCGTGATGGCGCGACGCGAGCACGTCCTGGATGACGATGTCGTTGTCGTTGGCGCGACCGATCGTGGCCGATCCCGGCGGCTTCTCCAGCCTGCCGGAGCCGGGGAGAATCGCCTGGATGATCTTGGTGGCGAGGTTGCCTGTTTCGGGCTTGCTGGCCGGCGGCGGCAGTTGAGTCTTCAGCTGGGGCGTTGGCGACGGCGGAGGTTGCCGGTTCAGCGGCGGTGGTTGGGGCGGCGAGCTCGGCGGATAGACCGGCGGCCGCTGAGCCCCGGCGCCCTGATACATCGGCTGCGGAGGGCCGCCTGGATGCGGCCGGGATGGTCCTGCTGCCGGGGGTCGAACGCCCAGCGGGGGCCCGGCAGCCGGGCGGGCCGCCGGCTGGGGCGCAGGCCGCGCAGCCGCTGACCGTTGGACGGCGCGCATCGACGCGGTTTGCGGCGGCCGGCCGGCCGGCCCCGCGTGGTGACCGACTTCGAAAGCAAGCTGTGGCCCGTCGGGATTGCCGATGTTGATGGTCTGGCCGTCGTGGATGTCGACCACCGGCACCCGACGCCCGTTGGCGTAGGTCCCGTTCAACGAACCGTTGTCGATCGCGAGCCAACGGCCCTGCTCGAACCGCAGTAGTAGATGAGCACGCGAGATGAGCGGATGCGTGATGCGCATGTCGGCACGCAGATCGCGCCCGACGACGACGTCATGGCCCGCGGCGAAGGTGCGTTGAGATCCGTCGTATCGGACTGTCAGCACGGGCGGTGCTGCTTGACTCATCGCCCCAACCTTAGCTGCTTGGCTCACTGCACCGACTCTATCGGCCGGCGGGCAATCGGCTCCGACCGACACGAGTGGCGGACGCGTCTCCTCAGTGTGCGTCAGGCGCGCCGGTTACCACGCAGCGAGTGCGGCTGTAGATCGTCGGCATGCACTGGTTGCAGTGCGTGCACGCCGAACGCACGGTGTGCGCGGCGCCGTCGGCGGCGATCCGGTTGATCAGATCGGGCTCGGCCAGCAGGGCGCGGCCCATCGCGACGAAATCGAATCCTTCCGCCATGGCCAGGTCCATCGTGTCGCGGTTGGTGATCCCGCCGAGCAGGATCAGCGGCACCGTCAGCTCGGCGCGGAACAGCTTGGCGTCGCGCAGCAGATACGCCTCGCGGTAGGGGTACTCCCGCAGAAACTTCTTGCCCGTCATGCGCATGCCCCAGCGCAGCGGCGGCTTGAAGGCGCCGGCGAACTCCTTGAGCGGCGCGTCGCCGCGGAACAAGTACATCGGGTTGACCAGCGAGCTGCCGGCGGTCAGTTCGATCGCGTCCGGCCCCCCGTCATCCTGCAACCACTTCGCTGTGGTCAACGCCTCTTCGACCGAGATACCGCCGCGAACACCATCGGCCATGTTGAGCTTGGCGGTGACCGCGATCGGCGTTCCCTCTTGATCCACCGCGCGCCGGACGGCCATCACCATCCCGCGGGCGACCTTGGCGCGGTTCTCCAGCGATCCGCCGAACTCGTCGGTGCGCCGATTGATCAACGGAGACAGAAAGGAACTCGCCAAATAGTTGTGGCCCAAATGGATTTCGACGGCGTCGAAGCCTGCGTCGATGGCAAATCGAGCGGCGTTGGCGTGTGCGGCGATGACGTCGTCGATGTCGTCGCGGGTTGCCTTCTTGGCGAACCGCATGCCGATGGGGTTGAAAAACCGCACCGGCGCCAGGGCGGTTGCCTTATTGGATGTGGCGTTGGCCACCGGACCGGCGTGGCCGATCTGCGCGCTGACCGCCGCGCCCTCGGCGTGGATCGCATCGGTGAGCCGGCGGAATCCAGGCACGGCCTCCGGGCGCATCCAGATCCCGTTGCCTTCGGTGCGGCCACCCTGGGAGACCGCGCAGTAGGCGACCGTGGTCATGCCGACGCCGCCGGCGGCCGGCAGTCGGTGGTACTCGATCAGGTCGTCGCTCACCAGCGCGTTGGGTGTTCGCGCCTCGAATGTCGCCGACTTGATGGTGCGATTGCGCAGGGTAATCGGGCCGAGCTTGGCGGGGCTCAGGACGTCCGGAGGGCTAGACATACCGGGAGCCTAATGGCGATCGCAAGCGCGGCGGAGCCGGGCGCGGCGGGTCGCCATCATCGGGTTGCGCGGCGATCGCAAGCGCGGCGGAGCCGGGCGCGTCGGATCGCCGTCAGCCGGCCACCGGTGCGGGCATGGAAGACTGTCAGGCGTGGGTGCGATCACGTTGGACGGCAAGGTCACGCGCGATGAGATTTTCGTCGACCTGAAGGAACGGGTGGCGGCTTTGACAGCTTCCGGGCTGACACCCGGCCTGGGCACGATCCTGGTCGGCGACGACCCGGGCTCGCAGGCCTACGTCCGCGGAAAGCATTCCGACTGCGCCAAGGTCGGCATCACCTCGCTGCGTCGCGACCTGCCCGCCGATATCAGCCAGGCGAAGCTCAACGAAACCATCGACGAACTCAACGCCAACCCCGAGTGCACCGGCTACATCGTGCAGTTGCCGCTGCCCAAGCACCTGGACGAGAACGCCGCGCTGGAGCGCGTC
>JAFAID010000420.1 GCA_019236925.1 Mycobacterium sp.
GATCAGGGCGACCAGCATGATGAGGAAGGTGTGGCCCAAGGCTCGATCGCCTTGTCCTAGTGCCGTGGACACGGCGCCGAACATCACCGGCGCCAATCCCGTGGAGATCGACACCAACGCGCTCCGCACCGCTTCTGCTGTCCCCCAAAGCCGGGAATGCACGATGTCCAGCCTTGCCGCGTTGAGGGGCGGGTTCACCCCACCCAATGCGATCCCGGCAAGAAACGCGAACACCAGCGCCAGGGGCAAGCTGTCTGTGAGCAGTGTCGGAAGGATGAACACCGCCGCCGCAAGAAACGCCGCCCCGCCTACCACAATCCGTGCACTGATCTGACCCCGGTTTGTCAGCCGGTCGGCGATCCGTCCCGTGCTGAGCACGCCGATCAGCGCGCCCACGCCGAGGATGGCGATGAGCACGGTCGCGACCGCCTGGCCGATCTGAAACCGGCCGCACAGCAGGGCCACCCCGAAGGTGCTCAACCCCGTGGAGAAGAAGTAGCCGAACGAGGACCCTGCGATGAGAACGACGTTGGTACGGATCGAGAGCACCCAGCGGAGGTCCCGCCACACAGAACGACGCCGTGCATTTTCATCAGGAACGCGCGGACCCCCGACCAACCACAAGGCCGCCGCCCTGTCGCCGAGGCGGCCCTGGTTTCCGCGCAGCGGTTCGCGGAGCATCGTCGCCACGGCGATGGCCAGCGCGAACCCCACCACGGCCAGCCAGCCGAAGCCCAGCCGCCAGCTGAGCGCGCCGAGTTCCCCCGCCATCAGCAGCCCCACCGCCGTGCACGTGCCCTCGCCGGCAAGCACGAGGCCGTACACCCGACCGCGCTCGCCAGGTCTGAAGTAGTCGCCGATCAGCGAGGCGACCACTGGCCCTGAGACCGCCATCCCGGCACCGAGGCCCACCCGGCTAGCCAGCAGCCACCCATAGCTGGGAGCGGCTGCGCTCAACGCCATTGCCGCCGAGCACACCAGCAGCGTTATCCACAGCAAGCGAACCCGCACGGCGCGATCGGCGAGCGGCCCAGCCAGCAGTGTGGCAACAGCGCCGACACCTGTCGACACGGTGACCAGCAACCCAACCTGAATGTCGTTGATGTGCAATGACTGTTTGAGCGAGACAACCAGCGCTCCCACTGTGCCGCCATCAGCACTTTGCAGCCCCACCACCAGAGCGAGCAGCACAATTGGCTTCAGCCGCTCGGGATTCGTCACACGGCCTAAGGTCGTTATGCGAGAAAGCTTTTCGCATATTAGGTCTCGACAGCCGGAGCCGATGCCAGCGGCGTCCGCACGAGGTTTTGTCGCGGCGAAGGAGATTGGTGGTCGCGACGCCGCCCCGACCGCGGCTGCACACTGGGCTGGAAGGCCAGCATCTGGTGACGACGGATGTGCGAGGTTCTCTACCGCGGAGGCGTACTCTGCAGCAGCCGGCACGAGCTCAAGATACCTTGGGGACGGCGTGTTTAGCTCGATCGCCGGGGCGAGTCACAACGCTCACGCCCGACGTTCAGCTTCAGTTTCACTGTGGGATGTCATCGGTCGGTGGCGAGTTCACGCGGACCGCTATCTGTCACGCTGACGCCGCTATTGCGGCGCTCCGGCCGTGATTCGTCCGGTGCGGGTTAGAGCTATCGCCGCGAGCACACCGAAGACGAAGCCACCGATGTGGGCGAAGAACGCGACACCGCTGCCACCTGCGCTGTCTGGGTGGACCAGTGCGTAGTTGCCCTCGAAGAATTGGAACAGAAACCATACGCCGAGGAAGACCCAAGCCGGGATCTGCACCGGGAACCACCCCACGAAGGTGAGGATGCGTGAGGCGGGATAGAGCACGATATAGGCGCCCAGCACGGCCGCGATCGCCCCGCTGGCCCCCAGGGTTGGTACCTGTGCATCCGACGCCGTGCCGAACAATAGCGTCATCGCGGTTTGCAGCATGATCGCGGCAAATCAGCCGGCGAAGTACAAGACCAGGTAGCCAAGCCGCCCGAAAGCATCCTCGACGTTTTTGCCGAAGATGGCCAGGAACAGCATGTTGCCGAGGATGTGATCCCAACCGGCATGCATAAACATGGCGGTGACCCAGCCGACGCCCCAAGGGATGCCCAGGTGGCAGGCGTTGGTGACTTCACACGGATAGAACGATGCGTGATTGACCGCCGCCTCGCCGTTGGGTAACTCATAGAACAAAAAGACCGCGAAGTTCGCGACGATCAGCGTGACGTTAACGATCGGAAACCGACGTGCCGGAATGCCGTCCGAGTAAGGGAGTATACGAACTCCTTCCACCGACCCGAGCCGGTCGTGACGATGCGGCCTAGATCCGTCGGTACAGACACCAAAACACGGGGGCACTCCGTCGACCTGGCTTCGGCGAATTAGCATCCGTTGGGTTGGACCGGACAACAACCCGGCTGCGTAGTGCGCCGCGCTGGTGGTTCTGGTCGCAGGACATCAAGTCGGGGTCAGGTCGCAGCACTGGGCAGCGGCGTGATCCACGCTTACACCGACCGGCCGATGAAGCGCCTGTGTAATTCCTCTGTGAGGACGTGGATTGGCGGGTCAGCTCGGTGTTGGTTTTGAGCTCGAGGTCTTGGGCTTCAAAGTCGTGGTCTGCTTTGGTCTGTTGGAAGGCCGCTTGGCGGTTCTGGCCGATCATGACGAACGTCGACAGAAAGATCGCTTCAAGCGACACCACCGGAGTCAGAGTCGGCCACGGGTTCTTTTCGAGAACCACCATCCACACGGCGACAAGGACCGCGTGGATCCAGACGAAGTTCATTGATCCGGCGAATGCGGTGATGCCATCGGCCAATCGCAACTGGAACTTGTCGCGTCGTCTTAGCCTCCTCCAGCACGGCCGGATGGTGGCGCTGATTGTTCCGCAGCAACCGGTGCGGGATGAGTTGCGGAGTTCGCCGACCGCTGTTGGAGCCTGGGGTTGTCATGTTCAGTCCTTCCGGGGCCATAGGGGTTATTTTGGCGTGAAGGTTCTGCACATGCGGCCCCTTATCTGGGCCCGTTGAAGGCGCTAGTGGCGCAACCTATTAAGCAGCTCGTCGACTTGTAGTGCGCTAGCGGCAGACTTGTAGCTTTCGACGACACCCTCGAGACGTGCAGGAGAGCCCTCGAAGCAAGCCCAGTCAAAAACGGCCTGACATACGTGGTCGGCCAGACTGCGCAAGATGCCATCGCGAGGAGGGTTGTCGATGACCCTGATCGCGGCGGTGCAAAGCATTCCCTTGTCGACGTTGTCGCCGTGCAGTGCCCGCCGAGCCATTGTCAGAAGCTCCCGGGTATGTACGCCCTCGAAATCCATCAATCCCCCGTACTTCGTAATAGGGCTGCAGTGCCTCCGCCTGCAATGCGCTAGATCAGCCGAGTCGTAAACCTAGCCGACCAATGAGTACACGCAGGCCACGTTCTGGTAACAGAGATACATCGGTCTGAAGTGAAATCGTAGGTCGGAAAACCTGGTTCAAGTCTTCGTGAGAGGCGTACAGCCACCCCGTAGACTTCGACCTTTGGAGGAATCATGTGCAGCGCAACCACACCCGTAAACCCCCGGCCACAACTGGACCTCACCGGTAAGACCGTCGTACTGATCGGTGGCAGCGCCGGCATTGGGCTGGAGACCGCCAGATGCGCACGCGCCCACGGTGCCAACGTCATCCTCACCGGCCGCAATCCCGACCGACTCGCCGAAGCCGCCCGTGACGTCGGAGCGCAAGATACTGTGGCCTTCGATGCCACCGACGACAATGCTCTGAAAGGCTTCTTCGAAACCTTGTGCGCCCCAATCGATCACGTGATGGTCACCGCAGGGGGCCCACGCTACGCGCCTCTGCTGGAAATGGACTCAAACCAAGTGCGTGAGATACTCAGCGGGCACGTGACGCTGTATCTTGCTGTGGCGCGCCACGCGGTGGGCAAGATGACGCCGCAGGGCTCGCTGACATTCATGGGCGGCACCGGCGGACGTCGTGTCACCAAAGACCTCGGCATTGTGCCGGCGGCCACCGCTGCGCTGCCTCCGTTCACCGCCGCCCTGGCCCTCGAGCTCGCGCCCATCCGCGTCAACCTCATCGCCGCCGGCTTCGTCGACACACCACTATCTGCCGCGTTACTCGGAGATCGACTCGACGAGCGTAGAGCCGAGCTGCGCGCGACGCTTCCCATCGGGCGGGTCGTCGGCCCCGCCGACGTTGCCGCGCTCGCCATACACCTCATGACCAACACGGCGCTTACCGGCGCCACGTACGACATCGATGGCGGTCAGCAATTCGTACATTGAGCTGCACCCACAACCGTTTAGTTGTAAAGCGTCGGTCAACTTTCATTCATCTTTCTCGGGTCCCAGCGCCGTAAGATCCCGACACATGAGCGAACCTTCGTCCGGGAGTGCTGGCAGCCTGGCGGCAGACGGCAAATGGCAGCCGCAGCGGTGGGAGACCGCCTTCATCTACGAGACGCACGAAGCCCTGCAAACGGTGATCGATACGGTCAGCCGACTGACGAACGAATACGGAGCCGAAGGGTGGGAGATCGTCAACTCTGCGGTCCAACGAACTCAGGTCGTCCACCACTTCAAGGAATATGACCAAGTCGGGGACCGGCTATTCGAGTGGGGCATCGTTTGTACCCTGAAGCGGCCGCTCCCCCCCGGATAAACGCGGTCTACTACGTGGAGGCGGCGGCGTAGTCGGCGTCGAATGTCGACTCCACTGCGGAAATCAGTTCTGGTGCGATAGCGGTGTCCAGCGCAAGGGACAGTTCGCGGTTTTCGATAAGGCTTGTGGTGGAAAGGTTTTGGCTGCCGATGATGAGTGAGTTGTTGTCGGTAAGCAGCATTTTCTCGTGAATGTAAAGCCCCGACTCGGTGTTCGGGAACAGGTGCACCGAGCAGCCGGCGGCTGACACTTCGGCGACAGACTTGGCCCACGCCGGGTTCTCGGTCATAACGATGCGGCATTGCACGCCGCGGCTTGCGGCTTTGTCTAACGCCGACACCACCGCGCGGTCTTTGAGTTCTTGGTTGGTGAGATCGATACTGCGGGTGGCCTGGTCGATGTGCTGCAAGAAGCTGCCGCGCGCCATCGGCGACCAGATGAGGTTCGGTGCGGGAGTGGCCTCTGGCGGCCGCCCGGACGATGGCGCGGTGTAGTCGGTATCGAACGTCGCGGCAATGGCCGCTACGTCGGTGGGATTGGTGTCCAGCACCCAGGCGTCGCGGCTGGTCGAGTAGTACTGCGGTTCCAGGTTGCCGGTGCCGACTGCCGCGGTGGCGTCATCAACGGTGATCGTCTTTTGGTGATAGATCACGCCGTTGGGTGCCCATCTGACCTGCACGCCGGCGTCGCTGAGTTGTTGGAAGGTCGCGGCGTTAGTCTGACGGCCGCGGAATGCGGCGTCGAGAATGACCCCGGTGTCGAGGCCCCGGTTGTGGGCGTCAATGAGTGCGTTCACCGCGGCGGGATCGGTGAGTTCGTACATGGTCATCCGGACCGAGCGGGTCGCGCCGCTGATCAGACCGATGATGGGGGCGTACCCCGCGTCCGGCTCCTGAATCAACTGGTAGTTTGCATCGGCCGCGTGTGCGGTCGGCGCCGCGAAAGTGGTTAGGCCGCAGCCGAAGCACGTCGCAGCCAGCGCGACGCTCGCTGCCACGACGACCGTGACCGCTCTCCGCGGAGCGATTCTTGCTAGCCGCACACGCCCAATCGTATGGAGGCTCACCGACATCGAGTGTGCTGCGACACGCGATCAGCGAAACGCCCGCTTACGGTGTGCCTTCCCAGTGCTTTGCAAGTGGGGTGCCGGCGAACCTCGCCAGCATCTCGCGGGACAGCAACAACACGGAGCTGCGCGGACGGTGATTCACCACCAGGCGCTGGGCCTTACCGGCGGCGTTGAAAGTCACCAGGACGATCACATAAAGAG
>JAFAID010000691.1 GCA_019236925.1 Mycobacterium sp.
CCACGCCGACTGCGTCGGGGCTGCCGCGACTGGTCAGGTCTTCGGTTGCGCGGTCAAGGTCAGCTTGGGATCGGGCGACGATCGCAACCCGGGCGCCGTCGTCTGCCAGGCAGCGCGCGGCGGCCAGTCCCATGCCGCGGCCACCGCCGACGACGACCGCGGTGGCGTTTGTCAGCCCTAAATCCATGGCAAATGCCCGGTTATCCTTTGCTTGCCGCCGTGCGTATCAAAAACCCTACGGTGGGTATTACAGTAGCAGATGGTGATGGCGACACGGCTGCGTAACCGCAGATCACCGGGCAACTCCCGGTAGATTCGACTCCGCCGGTCGCGAGACCGGAACGGCACGCGCAGCATTGATCTTGATGGAGGTGGCCGCAGTGGCCAAGCAAGCAACCGCCGAGAAGCGTCAGCGACGCGAACGCGGGTCCATCAACCCCGATGACATCATCAGCGGCGCGTTCGAACTTGCCGAGCAAGTGTCGATCGACAACTTGAGCATGCCGCTGCTCGGCAAGCATCTCGGCGTGGGGGTCACCAGCATCTACTGGTACTTCCGCAAGAAGGACGATCTGCTCAACGCGATGACCGACCGCGCCTTGCGCAAGTATGTGTTCGCCACGCCGTACGTCGAAGCCAGCGACTGGCGTGAGACGCTGCGCAATCACGCTCGCTCGATGCGGAAAACGTTCATGGGCAACCCGATACTGTGCGACCTGATTTTAATCAGGTCGGCGCTGAGCCCCCGAGCGGCTCGACTCGGCGTCCAGGAGATCGAGAAGGCGATCGCGGGTCTGGTCGAGGCGGGACTATCGCCGGAAGCGGCTTTCGACACTTACTCTGCGGTGTCGGTTCATGTGCGCGGTTCGGTGGTATTGCATCGGCTCCAGGAGAAGAACCAGGCGACGGAGAACGGGGCACGGACCATCGAGGATGCGATGATCATCGATCCCGAAACCACGCCCCTGCTCGCCGAAATGACCACGAAGGGCCACCACATCGGCGCGCCCGACGACCACAATTTCGAATATGGCCTGGACTGCATCCTCGACCACGCCAGTCAGCTGATCGAGCAAGGGTCGAAGTCGCCTGGACAGCAACGTAAGTCGGCGCCGCGGCAGCGCAAGTCGGCTGCTTCCCCGGGGCGGGCCAAGTCTCGCTAGTCAAGCGTTACTGAAGCCCAGGCTCGGGTACGTCGAAATGCTCGTCGCGCAACCGGAACGCCTCTTTGGTGCCATGCTGCGCTCGGGTCTTGACGAAGTTGAACTCCCCCGACGCGAATTGCAGATTGGTTCCGAACGCGTGGAATAGATAGCTGGCCACTTCCTCGCCCTGGTAAGCCTGGCTCTGTTCGACAAGCCGAAAAGCCTCTTTGGCAATCACGACGCCGTCGGCCGGCATTTTGGCGGCTTTCTCCGCCCAATACCGGGCCCGAGCCGGCACCAGACCGGGATCGCAAGTGTCCGTGAAGATTCCCAGGTGCTCGATGGCGCCGGCCTCGATGATGTCGCCGGTCAACAACAGCCGCCGCGCCAGCACCGGCCCCAACCGATGGAAGAACATGTGCAGGCTGCCCAGCGCAGGCCCGAGGAACCGGGTGGCCGGCATCCCGATCTTCGTGTCACGGGCGATCACCGAAATGTCGGTCATCAAAGCGATCTCGAACCCGCCGCCGAGCGCGTACCCGCTGATCTCTCCCACGGTGACCTTGGGGAAGCCCATCAGGTTGTGGTAGAAGCCGAAAGACTTTCGGTCCACGGTGAGCCGGCGGCGCTGGCTGGGACGGCCCTTTGCCGAACGGTTGTCATCACCGGCCGCGCCTTTGCGCTCTTTGTTCTCCTGCCCGCCGTACCAGCCGTAGGCATTGTTCATGTCCGCCCCGGTGCTGAACACCCCGTCCGCCCCACGCAACAGCACCACGGTGAGGTCGTCGTCTTCGGCCACCCGATCCAGACAGCGGGCGAAGGCGTCACGCATGGCGGCGTCATAGGAATTGCGTTGTTTGGGGTTGTTCAACGTGATCGTGGCGATCCGCTTTTCGGGATCAACGTCGAAGAGAACACGCTCATCTGAAGCGTCCGAGACTGTCATGCGCCGGACTCCTTCCCGTTCGGTCGGCCGTTGAGTAGGGACCGCGAGTTCAATCGCGGACCGATATCCGACATCAGGTTCGCCTCAATGGTTTTGTCGCTGCCGAAGGCAAGCGTGTTGCGGCGAGCCGCAGCCAGGTGATCCTGCGCCAGCCGGACCGCCCTGGCCGGATTGCCGTCGCTGATCGCGTCGAGCAGACGCTGGTGGTCACGCAGCGCCGCTCGCCTGGTCTTATCCACCATCCGCACCGGTTCGGCGGGATCGTTGGAGTCGGTCCAGACCGAAGACTCATGCGCTGACCAGATCAGCTCCAGCGCGCCGATCAACAGGATCATCGGCTCGTTGCCGCACCGGGAGACCAGCGTCTCATGAAACCGTCGCGCATTCGGAACATACTGCGACACGTCATCGAATTCCGCTGTCTGCATATCGATTTCGTGCTGCAGGTATGGCACCACCTCGGTCATCCGGTCGTCGCGGGCAGCGCACATCCCCGCACAGACCGGCTCGACACGCATCAGCGCCTCGCTGACGTCCACCGGCGTCGCGGACCTGGCTTGCAGAACCATGCTGATCATGTGCGCGGTCCGTTCGTCCGTCGGCCGGTGCACGACCGCTCCACCGACATTGCCGCGGCGCACCGAGATCAGCCCGTCGGTCTCCAGGATGTGGATTGCCTCCCGCAACGCCGGTGGGCTCACGCCGAATTCGCCGAACAAGCTCTCCTGAGAGGGCAGAACGTCGCCCTCTTTCAGCCGAC
>JAFAID010000007.1 GCA_019236925.1 Mycobacterium sp.
AGCGAGCGGCCTGAAATGGACCCTCGAATACCCCGGTGCCTTAAACGACGGGGGCGGCGCCCGCTACACCGCGATCGCGCTCGAGGACGTCACGACCTTGCCGATCCTCCCCTCAACCTCTCGTGCAAACGTCGCCGACTTTCTCCTGCACTCTGCCGTGAAAAACACCTTCATCCGTCAGATAGCGGTCGTCACCGACACCAAATAGGTCACTCCAGCGTGCAGCCGCCGAAATCGCAGGTTTCGGCGGCTGCACTCGACCGGCACGCAAGGTCGCCTGCACAGATTCTCACGCTCGGGACAGAAGCCACCCTAGATCGGGACGATCCTCGGCAGTCCGACGCGACTCAAGGCCGCCGGTAACTGACGCTGAATTTCGCGATCACATCACCCCACAATCAGGCCGCGGTGACGCTGGAATTCGCGATCAAACGATGCTCAGATTCGCGATCACAGCCAGACGAGACTGGCGCGGCGCACCACACTGGTGGTGCGCCGCGCCTGCCCGCTGGGTCTTCGACGGATGCTAGGCCCAGCTGGACCCGACGGCACTATCGGTGTCGGCCATGTTGGAGCCGGACGTCTGTACCTTGGCGCCGTGGGCATTCGCCTGCTCATAGATCACCTGGAAATTACGGCCCAATTCGGTGATGAACTGTTCACAGGCCGCCGAGCCTGTGCCGCCCCAAAAGTCCCCGGCTGCAATCACATCACGGATGATGGATTGGTGCTCAGCCTCCAATGCGGTCGCCTGGGCGCGGATGGTGGCGCCGTGGGCATCGACGTCACCGAACTCGTAGCTGATCGACATAGTCGTTCTCCTTCATCAAGTTTGTGGGCTAGCTGGACAGAAGCTGCTGGGAGGCCTGCTCTTGCTGCTCGTAGTTGTTGGCATCGCGGATCAACCCGTCGCGCACACCGTGCAGCATGTTGACGATGTTGCGGAAGGCCTGGTTCATCTGGCCCATGGTGTCGTAGGACGTCAGCTGGGCGGTCCCGCTCCAGCCGGCACCGGCGATGTTTTGGCTCGATGCCCACATCTTGCGGGCCTCGTCCTCCACGGTCTGGGCGTGCACATCAAAACGGCCCGCCATTGAGCGCATTTGGTCGGGATCGGTCATGAAGTGATTGGTCACTTGGATGGCTCCTTACTTGAACGTGTTGATGCTCGGTTAGATGAGAATCGGCGCCGACCCGTAACCCTTTTTCCTGCCATGAATTGGCCGAGTACGAGGTGTCGCTGCGCCGCGCCCGCCCATAGCCATCAGCGGCGATCCCCCGAAGAGGGGCATCCCACTCAATAGGCTGCTCGACGGCATGGCGCTGAAGCTGTTGGTAGGCAATGTGGCCGCGGCAAGGCGCATCTCCGGTGCCGCTGCGGCCCAGCTCTGCGGCACCGATAAGCCACTAACCATGGAAGCCTCGCCCATGCTCGCCGATACCCCCGGTCCGCCCAGCGATCCCGGCGCCGACGTCAGAGCCAGCGCGCCCGGTACCGCTGGCAGGACGGCCGGCGCGGCCGAAGCCGAGGAGGCTGCCGACGAGGCGCCGACACCCATAGCACCGGCGCCCCAAACGCTGCCTATGATGCCCCCGTCTGCGCCGAAGCCGAGCGTCGTCGCCACCGCCGTGGCGATATCAGAAATGACGGTCGCTATCTCGCTTCCGCTCGTTGCCAGTCCCGTTGTTCCGGTTGTGGACGCCAAAGGCGACGCGAGGCCTTGAAGCGCTTGCGGCGCCGCGGACATCAGTTGACCGGCCGAGATGACCGCCTGCACGTGTCCGGCCGACGTACCAACAGCCTGGCCGACTGCTACGGACTGTCCGGCAAGGCCGGCCGGGTTGGTTGTCAGCTGTTGAGGGGTGAACGGCGTTAACGTCGAGGCGCTCGCCGAGGAAGCGGCATAGCCATACATCGCCGCGGCGTCCTGGGCCCACATTTCAGCGTAGTGCGCCTCGGTAGCCGCGATCGCTGGGGTGTTCTGACCTAGGATGTTCGTCGCGACCAGCATCATCAACAATGCCCGGTTGGCCGCGATCACCGGCGGCGGAACCGTCATGGCGAACGCGGCCGAAAATGCGGCCGCCGCAACCTTGGCCTGAGTACCGGCCTGCTCGGCCTGGGTTGCAGTGCTCATCAACCACGACACATGCGAGGCAGCGGCGGACGCCATCGACGCCGACGCGGGGCCCAACCATGGCCCGCTGGTCAACCCGCTGATTACCGATCCGTAATCCGTGGCCGCGGAATACAGTTCGGCAGCTAATCCATCCCATGCCGCGGCCGCAGAAAGCATCGGTCCCGGGCCGGGACCGGCATACATTCGCCCGGAGTTGATTTCCGGTGGCAAGATTCCAAAGTCCATTGCTGCAGCGCTGCTTCAGCCGGCCGCGATCGCGTTGGCGGTCTCGGTCGCCGCATAAGAATCGGCGCTGACGGCGAGCGTGGTCGCGAACATCTGATGGATCGTCGCGGCATGGTCGGCCACCGCCTGGTAGAGCTGCGCGTGCAGGGCGAACTGCGCCGCTGTCAGCGCCGACACCTCATCGGCAGCTGCGGGTACCACTCCCGTAGTCGGGGTAGCCGCGGCGGCATTCTGGGCATCGATCGTCGAGCCGATACTCTGCAAGTTGGTCGCTGTTGCTATCAACATCTCCGGCTGTGTAGTCACGAATGACACGGGCTCCTCCTTAAAGCTTGTGCCTCAAGGATTCCCGTAAATTCAGGCCATGTCTTCACCGCTGGCGGCCACTGACACCCCCGGCCAGCTGGAATCAGCGCCTACCGGTGCACGCCCAGAAACGGCCATCTCGGCGCGCTGCAGTTTCGGCTGACCTATCACCATTCTGCGGCTTAGTTCAGCGGAAACAATTGGCCTTTAATGGTTTCCCGTAGGGCACGTCGGTAACGTGACCACACCGGCACATACAAGCCCAACTCTCTGCGCGCAGCCTGTACCACGTCTCGACGTTCGACTTTCAGCGTCTCGTATTTCTGCAGTGCGACTCGTTGTTCCTCGGGCAGATAGTCCAACCACATCTGAATCCGGTCGGTCACGCCGGCGTCGGATTCGACTTGTCTTATCCACTCGGCCAATTGAACTGCCTGCCGATAGGCGTAGGCGATGGCGAGATCAGCTGTCTGGTAATTGCCGGTGAGCGCAAGCGCGCTTATCACCCTGTCGATCGCTTCGGCTTTTTCGGTCAGAACTTCTCCGCGAAGTTCTGGCGGCAGTGCCTTGAGCAGCTCCAGATCCCGTCCGATGCTCAACGCTTCGGCGTAGAGCGTCTTCATCTCTTCGTAGTGAAAGCGCTTGTGTTCCGATCTACGGTCGAGCGCACCGGTGCTGAACGCGATGATCCCGGCAAGGACAACGAATGCGCCGCCCAGCATTGTCCCTTGCCCCGGAGTTACGTTGTGCCAGAGGCTGATCCATTCAGTCATCTCGGCTGCTCAGAGTTCTGCAAGCGCAAGCCCGGTAAGTCCTGGCCCTAAATTCACCAGTTCAGTGTCGATGCCGGTGTCGAAGTTGAGGTATCGGATGCTGCCACCGAGATCGCCGACGTAAAGCTCGGACTCGGAGATCGCGGCGACGCCGATCGCCTCGTGGTAGTGACGCGAGAGGATCTCGGGTGTACCGACGCTCGGCTGCACCGTCGCGCGGTTGAGCGTGTTGCCGTACGGTTCGGCGCCGCGATCGGTCCACACCATCGTCGAGCCACCGAACAGATGCAGATCGATCGGCTCGGGAAGGTCCTTCCACAGCAGTTCAATGTCGTCGCGATGCTGCGGACTGATGCCGGCCGGCAGATCGAGCGGTGCACGAAAGATCCTGCCCTCGCCCGCCTTTGGCGCGCCCTTTTGCGTCCAATACAGTAGGCGCCGATCGAAATCGACGGCGATACCAACAGGGTGATTGGCGATCGTACGTGCCGCCTCGTCACCGATAGCCGGCACCACCAGCGGACGCAGGTCGCTGCCGTCGAGGTTGCAGGACAGCACCTGCATGCCCTCGCGGTCGCACCAGTACAGGACGCCCGCCTCCCAATCAGCAGCGAGCTGTTTGCCGGTGGTGAACGCCCCGCGCGGCACGATCGTGACGCGGTTACTGCCGTCGAGGTCGGCGCGTTCCAGTGATCCGTTGCGGGCGTAGGCCACTTCCGAGCGTGGGCCACTCCCGGGATCGGGGGCGCCCATGTTCGTCCAGTAGACGTGGCCGCGTGACTGGTCGACGACGATGCCGTCCGCCCGCTCGTCAACTCCCGTGATCAGGGTCCGCACCCGGCTGCCGTCCAGCGACACCGCCTGCATTACCTGCTTGCCATCGTTGAGTACCAGCAGCTCGGTCATCGCTGCCCGCTTTCCGCTTCGGCGTCCTGGCCAACCGAGAACGACGGCACGGCATCGCACAGCGCCTGCACGTTTCGGCCCGCCTGCATCACGGCACCGTCGGGGCGGACGATGGCCGCGGTTGCCCGGCCTTGCTTGAGCCAACGGCCCAAGAGGCTGTCCGAGGCGACCGAGACAACCAACGCCCCGCGGCTTTCCAGCTGCCTCTGTTGTGTCGCGGTCAGAGACGAGGTGGTAACCAGCGCAAACCGATTCCCGACCAGCTGATCGAAGTGCAGGCCGTCACTCAAAACCGGGTTGGGGCACAAAGATCCGGCGAGCTGGCCTGGGGTGCGGGACTTGACAACCAGTGCCGAGCGGCGCAGCCCGGGAGCGACGCCGTCGGCGGCACTAGTGCGGGTGCCCGGCAGGTGCACATTCCCCAGCTTCGGGAACAGCACGCGGCGAACCAGGTCGCCGGGCGCACCGCCGCCGGTCATGGCCGCGCCCACCGACACCGCCATCAAAATCATGGCGGCCGCGTGGGCTTTCCGCTCCTGCTCGTAGGTGTCCAGCACGCTTTCGGGCAACGAGTCGCCCA
>JAFAID010000152.1 GCA_019236925.1 Mycobacterium sp.
GCTAGTCGTGACCGCTCCCGTTTGTCGGCCGCCGCCTGCTCCGCCGTCGTGACGACAATCGCATCGCCCCCTGGGAATACCAGAGCCTCGTGGCCGGTATCGAGCCAGCGCACCATGTAGGGCGGCGCACCGTCCGTGCCGTGCACTCCCGTGATCATCCCGCGGTGCTCCGACTGTCCGTTGGTCCTGCCCTTGGCCACCAACCAATCGCCTACGTTGGCCTTCATCACCCAACCTTCCATCGCAACTGGCTTCTATCGTGCGGACATTGCGAATGCCGGCGGAAGGGCAGTACGCCACCAGCCTCGTGGGCCGAAAGTCCATCGGGCAGCTGCCGCGACGGCCGGAAGTTACCCGGTGCGGTGCGACAGCGATACGCCGGGTTGGCGATATATCGCGGCACCGGCGGTAACCCCGGCGCCAGCGGCGATGAATAGAACTCGGGTGCTTGGCGGAAGGTAATCGGCACTCTGGTGGAACGCCGCCGCGAGCGACGCGGTATGGATCCTTTTGTCTGCCGCGACGCTAATCCGTTCGACCGGTACTCCGAGCTCGGTGGCAAGCGCGGCGCGGTAACCGCGAACGGCAGGAGCGGCGACGATCGCATGGATGTCGTCAAGTCCCAGCGAGGACTTGGCGAGGCAGCCGCGAGCCGCCTCGGCGCCGGCGGCGGCGAACTCCCGGGTCCGCGTGGCAGATTCGTTGAATCGAAGCACGTTACGCGCATCGCCGAGCCCGACGGTGGCGCGGAAGTTCTCACCGTCGTCGGGGCGGTTCGCCCAGTGGAATTGGCCCAGGCCGTCGCCGTCTTCGGTCCAGGCGCACAACAGTGCCGCACCGACCGGGGAGAACAGGAAATGCTCGCTCATCCCGTGCCCGGGATCGGCATCACTTGCTACCACCAGAGCGCAGTCGACGGTGTGCGACCGAAGGAATCCGTCGACGATCTGCAGGGCGGTGAGCAGGCCGCAGGTGCCGTTGGCAATGTCGAAGGAGAACGTGCCATGCCCGCCGGCGTGCGGGTCTTCCGCGTTGGCGCCGACATCTTCTTGGATGAGTGCCGCCAGCGCGGGTTCCCCGAGGTTACGGTCGCGGTAGATTCCAGCGTTGACCAGGAGGTCGACGTCGTCGGGGTCTCGCCCGGCCTGTTGTAGACATCTCTGGGCCGCCGAAACTGCCAACCGCAACGCGCTGTGGCGGGTGCGCCAACCGCCGCTCGTGACGTCGAGCTGTTCAATGATTGTGCCCATAACGCTTCACCAGATCCTCGTCCAAAGTGAGCAGCACAACGCCGATCTACAGACCCGATGCCAAAGCAATCAGCGCGACGGTCTCTCCCGGCTGGATGTGCCCCGCTTCAAGTTCTTCGATAAGAGCCACTGTATGGGTGGTTGAGGCGGTGTTTCCGTATCGATCGACGGTGATTACCGCATCGTGGCGCGGGGTCTCGCCGAAGGAGGCCGACACCGCCGCCATGCCCTTGCGGATGGCCCGTGCGGAGGTTTGATGGGTGATCACGTGGTCGATGTCGTGAATCGAAATACCCGCTGCGTCAAGGACTTCGTGCAGCAACAGCGGGGTATTCGAGATCGCTGCACGGTGAATACCGCGAGAGTCGGTGAACATCCGCGCTCCGGGATCGCGGCCCTTCGGATAAGCCAGACAGAGTCGGCTGTAGTCGGCCACGGTGGTGAAGCCGGCCAAGACGATCCCGCTCGATCCGGCGGGGGCACGCTCGAGCAGAAGCGCCGCTCCGGCGTCACCAAGCGTCAGCGACGCGCGTTCTTTGCTCATGATGTTGCGGATGTGCTGGGCCGCGTTCTGGCCGAGCTGGGAGATGTACTCGCCGCTGACCACCAGCCCGCGCTGGACTGCTCCCTGCCGGATCCAGTTGTTGAGTACCGTGACACCGGTCAGCATTCCCGCACAGGCATTAGAGACGTCGAAGGTCATCGCGTTCTCGGCGCCGATCGCATGGGCAACCGCACTGCTCATCGACGGCTCCAGCCACTGGGTAAGGCCGCCACGAAACTTCGTGATGCTGCAGTTGATCACCACATCGACCGACGCGGGATCCTGTTGTGCCTTGGCGAGACAGTCCAGCGCCGCCATAGTGGCAAGACTGTAGGAGTCCTCGTCACCGGTTGAGACTCGACGCTCGTGTATGCCTGTCAACCGTTCCAGGTCGATATGGGTGTGATGTCTCGTGGTGGACATCAATTCGTCTGTGGTGAGATGTGTCGGCGGCAGGCGCCGACCCGCCCCAGCCACCCGGGTGCTGAACGGCGCCGCGCCATCGCCCGAGACATCCATCACCAGCCAATGGGTGCCCATTGACAGATCACCTCCTTACCGCGGCGTCGGTACTAACGCCGAAACTCCAAGACGTCGCTTAGCTGACGACGGGCCGTGGCGGGAGGGCGTTGCTCTACCGCGGGAATCCTGCCCACCCGAATCAACAGCTGCGGCATGCCGGTCTGCCCGCTAACACGCTGGATCAGCTCTCGCGCCATGGGGACTTCGATCATGTGCGTCAAGGTGCACGTCGCCATCCCGGCCAGCGTGCAGTCAAGTAACACAGCGGATAACGCCTCACCACACCGCAACACCTGCGAGCGGGTGTCGTCCCGCGTGGAGAGCACCAGGATCTTGGAGCGGTCGACATCTATTTTCGGCCGCCGGCCGCCGTACCCAGTCGTCGGGAACGCCCGTGCCACGTCAACCCGGCTGGCCTCCGAGGCGGACACCCGCGAGCTTGCCGGTACTCCGTGATCCAGCTCGAAAGGCGATGTCCACCAACGTAATTCGGATTGGTACGAGAGATCCTCATGGCGGATTTCTTCGGTGAGTCGGGACGCCTCGGCCAACTGTTCACGAGCATCCTCGGGTATGACGCCGAGCATCACAGCGTGGTCGTCAACTTGGCGGCGCACCTCTCGTTCCAACGCCTCCCATCGGGTGGGCGCGGCGAACGGTAGCCGGTCCGTGCGGCGTCGCAGGATCGCCTCGGCCCGCATGCGCTCTGCATCGCTAATCGACGCTAGTGGACTGAAATCGAGCATGGCCAAATGCTTAGGTTCATTGGGATCCGGCAACCGGTGGATCGCGGCGTCCCAGCTGGTTGCCGCCATCGCTACCCGTAGATGATCGAGTACCGCGCCGCAGCTGAGGATCATCTCTCGGCCTGAGCGATCGGTGGCCTGCACCAACGGCTCCGGATCCAAGAACAGGTGAAGCCGCCCGCTTTCGGCTACCCAATGCCAAGGCTGGCTGTTGTGGAGTGAGGGCGCATGGCAGGCCAGCATCACCGCGTCACGGATAAGTTCAGGCTCCGGCACCTCACGCCTCATATCTCGACGCTAGGGATTTCTCGGCAGGCCGCCAGGGCCGTTGGTCCCTGAGAAACTGGGCTTTTTGCCCCAGCCTCCAGCACGCCGCAGTTTGTACGCTTTGACCATGACTTATGTGATCGG
>JAFAID010000251.1 GCA_019236925.1 Mycobacterium sp.
CAAGTCGGCGGGCGCGGAGAGCGTCCCGCGCACCGCGGTGGCGGCGGCGACGGCGGGCGAGACCAAGTGGGTACGCCCGCCCTTGCCCTGACGTCCTTCAAAGTTGCGGTTTGACGTTGCCGCGCACCGCTCCCCCGGCGACAGCTGATCCGGGTTCATCCCAAGGCACATCGAGCATCCGGCCTGCCGCCACTCGGCGCCGGCGGCCGTGAAGATTTCGCCGAGCCCTTCTTTTTCGGCCTGCGCGCGTACCCGCATAGACCCCGGGACAACCAGCATCCGTACTCCCTCGGCCACTTTGCGGCGGCGCAATATGTCGGCTACTACCCGCAAATCCTCGATGCGGCCGTTGGTGCACGATCCGACGAACACGGCATCCACGGCGATGTCGCGCATCGGGATTCCCGGCCGAAGGTCCATGTACGCCAGGGCTTTCTCGGCGGCTTGGCGCTCGTGGTCATCGGTCATCAGCTCGGGGTCGGGCACCGCGGCCCCCAGCGGCACTCCCTGCCCCGGATTTGTGCCCCAGGTGACGAACGGCGTCAACGAAGCGGCATCCAAATAGACCTCGGTGTCAAACCTGGCGCCTTCGTCGGTGGCCAGCCGAGCCCAATAAGTCATCGCCGCATCCCACTGCGCGCCGGTCGGGGAATGCGGGCGTCCGCGCAAGAATTCGTATGTGGTCGCGTCTGGTGCCACCATCCCCGCCCGGGCGCCGGCCTCGATGCTCATGTTGCAGATCGTCATCCGGGCCTCCATCGAGAGCGATTCGATGGCGCTGCCCCGATATTCGATGACATGGCCTTGGCCACCGCCGGTGCCGATCTTCGCGATCACCGCAAGGATGATGTCCTTGGCTGTCACCCCCGCGGGCAGCTCCCCGTCGACGTTGACGGCCATCGTCTTGAACGGCCGCAGCGGAAGCGTCTGAGTGGCCAGCACATGCTCGACCTCGGAAGTGCCGATTCCCATTGCCAGTGCACCGAATGCGCCGTGTGTAGAGGTGTGGCTGTCACCACACACGATCGTCATTCCCGGTTGAGTCAGACCGAGCTGCGGGCCGACGACGTGCACGATGCCCTGCTCGATATCGCCCATCGGGTATAGGCGAATGCCGAATTCGGCGCAATTGTGTCGCAGTGTCTCGACCTGGTTCCGGGAGACGGGATCGGCGATCGGCTTGTCGGTGTCGATGGTCGGCACATTGTGGTCTTCGGTGGCGAGCGTCAATTCGGGCCGGTGCACCGGCCGCCCGGCCAGGCGCAGGCCGTCAAATGCCTGCGGACTGGTGACCTCATGGATCAGGTGCAGATCGATATAGATCAAGTCGGGCTCCACTCCGCCACCGGAGGCCACCACATGGTCGTCCCAAACCTTCTGCGCCAACGTGCGCGGGCGCCCGGCATCGGTGTCGGCCGAAGTCTTCGTCACGAGGTCATCCCGATTCTCTTGGTTGCGGTCCGCGGCTGCGGTGTCATAACGTGATCTCACTATGCGAGAAGTTAGTATCTCTTTGTGAGACAGGATAGCGGCATCGGCGTCCTCGACAAAGCGGTGGGGGTGCTGTACACCATCGCGGAATCACCGTGCGGGTTGGCCGAATTGTGCGATCGCACCGGCCTGCCCAGAGCCACCGCACACCGATTGGCCGCCGGCCTGGAGGTCCATCGCTTGCTGGCGCGCGATGGCGATGGGCGTTGGCGACTGGGTCCGGCGGTCAGCGAGCTGGCCGGTCAGGTCAACGACCCACTACTGACGGCAAGCGCAGCAGTGCTGCCGCGGCTGCGCGAGATCACCGGCGAAAGCGTGCAGCTGTACCGCCGCGAGGGCAGCTCGCGGATCTGCATCGCCGCGGTGGAACCGCCTGCAGGCCTTCGCGATACCGTTCCAGTCGGAGCGCGCTTGCCGATGACGGCCGGTTCCGGCGCCAAGGTGCTGCTGGCATACAGCGACGACGCCACTCGGCAAGCGGTGCTGCCCGTCGCAAAATTCAGCGACCGCGTGCTGGCCGAGGTCCGGCGGCGCGGTTGGGCGCAAAGCGCAGCCGAGCGCGAGCCCGGAGTGGCGAGTGTGTCGGCACCGGTACGCGACGCTCGCGGTGCGGTGATCGCGGCGATCTCGGTCTCGGGTCCGATTGACCGCATCGGCCGCCGCCCCGGCGCCCGCTGGGCGGCCGACCTGCTGGCGGCTGCCGATGCCATTACTCGCCGACTCTGAAGGCCCGTTTTGATTGGCCGCCCGACGGGCCCGCGGTAGCGACCTGACACACTGTCGCCATGGGAACCAACCAGCGCGCGAGCATCGTCATGTCCGACGACGACATCGCCGATTTCGTTGTCAAGAGCCGTACTGGGACGCTTGCCACCATTGGCTCCGACGGCCAGCCGCACTTGACCGCGATGTGGTACGCCGTGGTTGACGGGGAAATCTGGCTGGAGACCAAGGCCAAGTCGCAGAAGGCGGTCAACCTCAAACGAGACCCGCGGGTGAGCTTCTTGATCGAGGACGGCGACACCTATGACACCTTGCGCGGAGTGTCCTTCGAAGGCGTCGCGGAGATTGTCGACGATGCTGACGTCTCGCACCGGGTCGGAGTCAGCGTGTTCGAGCGCTACACCGGTCCCTACAGCGACGAAATGAAGCCGATCGTCGAGCAGATGATGAACAAGCGGGTCTGCGTGCGCATCGTGGCCCGTCGCTCACGCTCCTGGGATCACCGCAAGCTCGGCTTGCCCGCCATGCCAGTGGGTGGATCGACGGCACCGGCCGTGCTGGGGACCGGCCAGACCCGCTAGTGATCTGCCTGGGGGCAATGCCAGCAGTAGAACGCGCAAGATCACAATTTGTAGCCCTCGAACGGTTCTGCTCGAACAAATCGTGACGGTCGCATTCTTCAAAGCTCGGCCGAAGTCGACTTCCGTCCAGATCACCGAGTCGCCCGTCCCACCGCGAGCGGATGGACGATCGGCGGCATGCCGCGCCACACAACGCCGTTGGCTTCAACAGCGAAACCGCACGCGCGCATCAGCTCTACGGTCGATTGGTTACAGCGGCAGCCGCCCCCGAAGCGGCGCCACGGTTCGAGGAGTTTCTCTTGGCAGGCCGCGAGGAACCTCGAGTCCGCCCGAATGTGTTCAATCATCCGGGCGAAGGACACGTGCGATCTCGCCGAGCGCGCGTTCGGGATCGTCGACGGTGCAAAGGACAAGCGTCGAGACGACGATATCCACGGACGCATCGGCAAGCGGCAGACGCTCCGCAGGCGCGTCGATGATCCGCGCGACGCGCTGATGTCGCTGCAGGCGGCGCGCGAGTCTTCGCCGCATCCCCGGCACGGGCTCGACAAGCACGAGATCGGTGATCCCGTCCGGATAGTGCGCGATGTTCAGCCCGGTCCCGGCACCGATCTCAACGACGCGCCCGCGGGCACCGCCCAGGACCGTGCGCCGACGACGGCGCATGCCTGCGATCTCACCCAGCCCGTACAACAACGCGAGAATCCGCAGCCACGCCGCGGACGGCGGGCTCGTAGGGATTTCAGTGGTCACAATCTCCGTCATGCCGCGAACGTACGAGCGGCCGCATAGTGCGCGCATCGCTTGACGCGGCCATCTTTCGCCGATGGCCGTTTCCGGCTACGTCACAGAAGACCGAGACGCGCGGCCTCCGCGACGGCGGCAGTCCGGGAGGTGCGACCCAGCTTGCGGCGGATGTTCGCGACGTGGCGGTGAACGGTATGCGGGCTCAGTGTGAGCTGCTCCGCGATCTCGCCATCGCTGAGACCGCGCGCGACGCACGCGAGGATCTCTCGCTCGCGACCGGATAGCGGAACCCCCTCCGGCTCGCTCTCATAGTGCGGCGACCGCCGCATCGGTGCCAGCACTTCGCGGCACGCGCGGACGACGGAATCGGTGTCACCGTGCCAGGGGAGGTGCGCGCTCCCCTGGAGCGGGATGAACGTCGCGCCTGTAATCGCGGCCGCGACCTCACGACCGAGCCGGTAAGGCATGGCGCGATCGTCGCGACGGTGCACGACAAGGGCCGGCTGGCGAACGAGGGGTAGGTGCGAGCGTACGTCGAGGCGATAGACAAGACCAAAAGGGCGGCAGCGGTCTCGGCGGTCGCCGCCTCGCGCTGGAACCGTGCGAAGCGTTCGTGCTCCGCAGAGTCGGCACCATCGATGAAGATGTCACTGAGCAGACGTGAGCCGAGTCCCCAATGCGCGCGCACTGCGGCGGAGATCGCCTCCGCCACATGGGAAGCCGTAATCTCCGCACCATTGGCATACGACCCGTACAGGACTAGACGCTCGACGCGCTCCGGAAACGCTGCGGCAAATGCGATGGCGGTGCAGCTTCCAGATGAACCCCCGAAAAGCGACACGCGCTCGACACGGAGGTCGTCGAGGAGCGCACGCAGCGTGGCGACCTCCCCGTCGAGGGTCAGATCCGAATCTCGCACCGTGCGGTCCGACATGCCGACGCCGAGCCGGTCGTAGCGGATGAGTGAGTAGCCGTCCCCCACTCCTTGCCAAAATCGCCGAAAGCCCGCGCTCTGCCAGTCAAGTTCGAGGTGGCTCACCCACCAGGCCGGAGCGACGAGCGGTGGACCGTCCCCGCGTATCTCGTACGCCACGCGGCGCGCGCCACGAAGGAGGAACCGGATCTCGGACTTCTCCAGCATCTCCACCAGCCTAGACGGCGGCGCACGTCACGAGATGCAGCGGCTTTCCTTTCACCGACACTGCAATCCCCGAACGGCCCCCGGATGCCTTCCGAGGGCCGCTTGGATAAGTAGCCCCGATGGGATTCGAACCCACGCTACCGCCGTGAGAGGGCGGCGTCCTAGGCCGCTAGACGACGGGGCCAGAACCGATCCGAGGTGCCAGCATAGCTCACCGGCATACGCGCACCCTAATTACTTGGCGGTGGAACAACGTTGGAAAAACCCTGCTGGGGTACCAGGACTCGAACCTAGAATGGCTGAACCAGAATCAGCTGTGTTGCCAATTACACCATACCCCATTGGCTGCCTAAAACTGCTGGTCAAAGGCTTCCGCACACGATGTGAGAGTCATGCGGCCGCTGCTGCCAGCCGTTGTGGGCCGACGTGCAGACTACCAAACAATCCGGTCGCTTCTCACGGCTGTGCCCCCTCGCCCGGCTCCTCCTCGGGCCGCGCCGCGGCCCGCATTGTCGCCGGGCCGCCGACCTGGTCACGGGCTTCCCGAAGCCGCTGCAGACTGCGCTCGCGCCCGAGCAGCTCCATTGATTCGAACAGCGGCGGGCTGACCAAGGATCCGGTGACGGCCACCCGGATCGGTCCGAAAGCCTTGCGCGGTTTGAGCTCGAGCGCCTCGACCAACGCGGCTTTGAGGGCGGCCTCGATATCGGCCACCGTCCAGTTCGCCAGCCCATCCAGCGCTGCGACCGCGGCGTCGAGCACCGCTCCGGCGTCTGCGCCCAGTTCCTTGGCCGCGGCCTTGGGGTCGATCGTGTACTCGTCGTCGTTGAAGAATTTCAGCAGCTCCCATGCGTCACCCAGCACGACGATGCGGGTCTGCACGAGATCAGCGGCCACCGCGAACTGCGCATCGTCGAGCCCGGTGTGATGACCGTGCGTATCGAAGAAGGCGCGCAGCCTGCCGGTGAAATCCTCGACGCCAAGAAGCCGGATATGCTCGGCGTTGATCGCGTCGGCCTTTTTCTGGTCGAACCGCGCCGGGTTGGCGTTGACGTCAACAACATCGAACGCCGCCACCATTTCGTCGGGGCTGAACACGTCGCGGTCGGCGGCGATCGCCCAGCCGAGCAACGCAAGATAATTCAGCAGGCCCTCGGGGATGAACCCACGGTCTCGGTGCGCGAACAGATTCGACTGCGGATCGCGTTTCGACAGTTTCCTGGTACCTTCGCCCAAAACCGTTGGCAAGTGCGCGAATTCCGGAACGCGGTCTGCTATCCCGATGCGAATCAGCGCGTGGTACAGCGCGATCTGCCGCGGGGTCGACGGCAGCAGGTCCTCGCCGCGCAACACGTGCGTGATCTTCATCAATGCGTCGTCGACCGGGTTGACCAAGGTGTACAACGGATCCCCGGTTGCGCGGGTCACCGCGAAATCTGGCACCACGCCCGCGGCGAACGCAGTCGGCCCGCGCACCAAATCGTGCCAGCCCAGATCTTCGTCAGGCATTCGCAACCGCACCACCGGTTTACGGCCCTCGGCCAGGTAAGCGGCTCGCTGCTGCTGTGTCAGATCACGGTCGAAGTTGTCGTAGCCCAGCTTCGGACTGCGGCCGGCCGCCAGATGGCGCGCCTCGACTTCCTGCGGCGTCGAGAAGGCCTCGTATGCCTCACCCGATGCCAGCAGCTTGGCCACTACGTCGCGGTAGATGTCGCTGCGCTGCGACTGCCGGTACGGGCCGTAGGCTCCGCCCACCTCGGGGCCCTCGTCCCAATTCAGCCCGAGCCAGCGCAGCGCATCCAACAGCGCCAGATAGCTTTCCTCACTGTCACGTTCGGGGTCGGTGTCCTCGATGCGAAACACGAAGGTGCCGCCGGTGTGCCGTGCGTAGGCCCAGTTGAACAGCGCGGTGCGGATCAGACCCACATGCGGTACACCGGTCGGCGACGGGCAGAACCGGACCCGTACGCCGACTGCTTCGGTCACGATTTTCCTTTGCGAACAACGGGATTGGTCAACGTTCCGATTCCCGCGATAGTGATGCTGACGGTGTCGCCATCTTCGATGGGCCCCACACCCGCTGGCGTGCCGGTGAGAATCAGGTCGCCCGGCAGCAACGTCATCACCGCCGAAATCCATTCCACGATCGCACCGACGTCGTGGATCATCAGCGAGGTACGGCTGTCCTGCTTGACCACGCCGTCGACTTCCGTGCGCAGTTCGAGGTCGGCCGGGTCGACATCAGTGACGATCCACGGCCCGACGGCACAGAAGGTGTCGTGGCCCTTCGCGCGTGTCCACTGACCGTCAGCCTTCTGTTGGTCGCGGGCAGACACGTCGTTGGCGATCGTGTAGCCCAGGATGCTCTCGGCAGCGCGCGCGGCCGAGACGTCCTTGCATGGTCGACTGATGACAGCCGCCAGCTCGCCCTCGAAATGCACCGGGGATGCATCAGCCGGCAGTCGGATCGGCACATTGGGCCCGATGATCGCGGTGTTGGGCTTGAGGAAGATCACCGGATCGGCCGGCGCCGGGCCCGTTTGGCCGCCCATCTCCGCGATATGATCGGCGTAGTTCTTGCCGATGCAGACCACCTTGCTCGCGAGCATCGGGGCCAGCAGTCGCACGTCAGCCAGCGGCCAGGAGCGGCCGGTGAAAGTCGGGGTGCCGAAAGGGTGCTCGGCGATCTCACGGGCAGTCATCCCGGTAGCCTCGTCCGGCTGGCCTTCGATG
>JAFAID010000539.1 GCA_019236925.1 Mycobacterium sp.
TTCGCGAGCTTCCCCTGCGTGTGGTGAGGACGAATCGACGCAGCCGCGCCGACACCAGGCGCGACAGCGCAGACGCGGAACGAGGGCAGCTAGATGCCGCGCTCGCAGAGTCGCTGGCCAACTGGTCTCGGTACTATCACGGCATCGATACGCTCGTCGTGCATACCGAGCAGTTCTTCGGGTACGTGACAGAGCACCAAGCGTCGATCCGATGTGTAGTTCTGGGCACCGAGCACCACCATGATGTCGCGCAATTGGTTGAACTAACCAGGTCCAGAGCGCTCCATGATGCGAACCTTTCGGTGTTCATCATCCGCGGTCGGCACCTCTGACCATCGCCTCACAGCTGGCCCGCGCCTAGCGCAAGGGGTAGCCGCGGGGCCTAACCGAATGGCGTGCCGTCCAAGTGGCTGGCGACATCGGCAAGTGGACGCCGAGGGGTTGGTGGGAGGGGATCGGCATTGATCGGAGCCCAACCGATGCGTAGCAGCATCTGGGGATAGCTGTGACCGCCGAGCACCTCCGAGCGGACCCGCTCGCGGGTGGCCGCGATCTCTAACGGCTCGGTGACGGGGCAGCTGGCCATGCCCAAAGCGGTGGCGGTGAGCAACACCAAGCTGGTTGCCTCGCCGGCTCGAAGGTGCGCGAGTTGGTCATCGGTTTCGGTACTCAAAGCCATGACTACGGCCACCTCGTCCCGTGCTGTCTCGCCGCCCTGCTGAGCCTCGGCAGGGCTGTCGATCGCGCGCCCCGACCCGGGAACCGTCGCTTCGGAGCTGGGAGCGTCGTGTATCGAAGCATCCTCGGCTGGTCGGTCCTGCTCACTCGATGTACCCGATTCTCCCAAATTGTGGTTATCGCCCGTGTAGTGCCACGCAGCGTGGGCCACAATCTCGTTCAACCAAGGAAGCGACTCGACCAGACGCAGCATCACCCCGACTCGGGCGGCGCGGGCTGCCATCATGGCAATATCGGGCGCTGCTATCGGCCAACAGCTGTAAACTCGCCGATCCGTTCGCCTGCGTGGCGTCGCTGCGGCCAGCACGAAGTCCAGATCTGCAGCTCGAGACGAGTAAAGCTCTATCGCGGCAACGTGATTGGTGTCGGCGGGATCGGGAAACCGGTACACCCGTGATCCCCAGTCCTGTGCCGCCAACGCTACAACGCAATGGTGCAGCGTGGCGCCACAGCTGATCGTCAGGTCCCGATCCGGCTCGGTGCGCGGACGGTGCCGATTCGGATCGGAATACAAGTGCAGGCTATCTGGCCCGACCTTCCAGCGCCACGGTTGAGAGTTTCGCACCGACGGTGCGCGGCTGGCCAGCGCCAGGCCCGTGCGGATGCCGTCCTCGTCGGGAATTGCTGTGCTCATACCACGCCGACTTCCTGGCCCTCCCTGCAGTTTCAAAGACTTGTTTGGTCAATTCCGTCGCGCCAGGACCGAAAGCCCTAAATAGGAGGGATTACGTCGTTGCGCGGCCCGAGCCGCGCCCCGGACTATTTCACTGCTTGATCAGTGTCTGCCCGGCGCTTCGCACCACGCTGCGGAAGAACTCGATCTGCGTGGTGGACAGTTCCTCAGCCAAATCGAGGGCAGCGTCGATGACGGTCTTGCGCCGTGGCTCATCAGTGAGCTCGGATCCCACCTCGTCGACGAACTTGCGCACCGCCTCAATGGCCTTCTTTCGTCCGGCTTCGACCGATTCGAGCACCTCGTCGGATAGTTCGGCCCAGCGTGGCTCAGTCTTATCCGGTGTCCGTGTCATGATCAAACTCCTAGTCCTTACTGGTGGCGCTGTAGGCCCTTCCTGCTACAGCGGGCACATCCTGATCCGCTGACGCTAGGACGCAGAGCGTGGCTTGCGCGAGTGACTAAAGTCCTTCGTCAGCTCGTCATTTGGCCCATCGTCGGCGTGAGTGATCCCTGCGTTTCCCGGGTGACGTTTGGCGGGACGTAAGTCCCTACTAGGCCATCTGGTGGGCCCATAGCGTCGACGCCATGACAGTCGGCAACGACGGCGCACAATCGGGCGCCGCTCACCGAAGCCCACCCGGGGTTGATAGCCTGGGCAACATCATCGGGCCGTTCCTGCACACCGGCCGCTACTACACCCACGCATGGCGGGACTACCTTGATCACGAGCCGGATGAGCTTCCGATCGCACGGCCGAGTATTGCGCTGGCGGCGCACGCTTTTCGCGACGAGGTCGTGCTGCTTGGGTTGAAGGCGCGCCGGCCGGTCAGCGATCTGCATGCGTTCGAGCGAGTCAACCGCGAAGTGCTTGCCGCACTGGAGTTCTACGGGCACCGGGGATGGCTGCACAGGCCGCGAGCGTTTTTCGGTGCGCCGCCGCCGCTTTCGAACGTCCGGGTCCGGGAAGTCAAGCGTGGCCGACGTTCTTTTCAACGTATCTTTTTCGAGAGCGGGTACAGGCCGCATCCGGGTGAACCGGGTACGGAACGGTGGCTGAGTTACACCGCCAACGACCGTGAGTACGCCTTGCTGCTGCGGCATCCTGAGCCACGCCCCTGGCTGGTATGCGTGCATGGAACCGAGATGGGCCGAGCCGCAATTGATCTCACTGTGTTCCGAGCGTGGAAACTACACGACGATCTCGGCCTGAACGTCGTCCTGCCCGTCCTTCCGATGCACGGTCCGCGAGCGCGCGGGCTGCCAAAAGATGCTGTTTTCCCTGGCGCGGACATCCTCGACGATGTGCATGCCACGGCTCAGGCGGTGTGGGACATACGGCGGCTGTTGTCTTGGATACGACTGCAAGAACCACAGTCGCCTATCGGGCTCAACAGCCTTTCGCTAGGAGGCTATATCGCGTCGCTAGTCGCCAGTCTCGAAAAGGATCTCACCTGTGCGATTCTGGGTGTTCCGATGGCCAACTTGGTCGAGCTGCTGGGACGCCACTCAGGACTCGACGAGAATGATCCACGCAGTCGCACTGTGCGACTGGCCGAACCGATCGGGCAGATGGTATCGCCCCTATCGCTGACTCCGCTCGTGCCAAAGCCGGGCCGCTTCATCTATGCGGGCATAGCTGACCAACTGGTACACCCACGCGAACAGGTGATCCGCCTTTGGGAGCACTGGGGCAGACCGCAGATTGTGTGGTATCCCGGCGGCCATACCGGATTCTTCCGTTCCCGGCCGGTGCAGCGATTCGTATTGGATGCACTGATGCAGTCAGGACTCCTCGACGGTTCACCAACGCCGCGTGACCGCTCTGCGTAGCGCGGAGTCCGATATGAAGACCCTGGATCCGTTGGACGCAGCCATGATGACCGGAGAGTTGCTGTTCAGCCCTCTGCACGTCGGCGCGGTGCTGATCCTGTCACCACCCCAGGACGCCGGTCGGGACTACGTTGAGGCACTCTATCGGGAGGCGCTCACCGCAAAGTATCCGGTCGATCCGAGGCTGCGCAGGTATCCGCACCGTGACATGGGTACCGGCGGCATGTGGGTGTGGCGCGATGCCGACACCATTGACATCAGCCAACATTGCCAGCGCCGCAGGGTGGACGCCGGCGGAAGGGGGTTGTGGCGGCTGATCGGGGAACTACATGCACAGCGCCTCGAACCGTCGCGTCCGATGTGGATGTCTTATCTGATCGACGGTCTCGACGCTGGCCGCTTCGCGTTCTACGTGAAAGTCCATCACACCGTCATGGATGGTGTGGCGGGTTTTCAGATGATCGCCGACGGGCTCAGCACCGATCCGAAACGCAGGTCGATGCCGGCCTTCTATGCCGCCCGTCGCACCGAATCGACGGCGCTGGCAACCCCGATGGGCGGCCGGGCATCCCGTCTGATCGCGCCGCTGCGTTCGCTGGTAGGCACGGCAGCATCAAGCATCGCGCTTGCCGAGCGGGTCGTCACCGGCGAGCTGTCCAACGTGGTCGACAGCCTGGTCAGACACACGACAGTGCTGCCTTTCGGAGCGCCCTACACCCGATTCAACGGTCGTCTTGGGCGAGACCGCGTCGTCGCGGCCGGTAGCTGGTCGAAGGAGCGTATCCGGGCCGTGCAACAGGCGGCCGGAGTGACGGGCAACGATGTGGTAACTGCGGTGGTCGCCGGTGTGTTGCGCCGCTGGCTGCTCGACCGTGGCGAGCTACCCAAACAATCACTAGTGGGTATCTGCCCGATCACCGTGCGTGGTCTTGCGGACGACCCGCGAAACGGCGAGCACGGCAACATGTTCGGTGCTTGGCTGTGTCCGTTGGGCACGGATGTGGACGACCCCGCCGAGCGGCTGGAATTGATTCACAGGTCGATGTCGGAAGGCAAGCAGCAGGTGGCCAACCGCGGATCGGCGGCATCCCTGCTCAACAACGCTGCGAGCATTGCGGCGACAGTGCTGTTACCGCACCTACCGTTTGCACCGAAGGTGCGGACCGGATACAACGTGCCGCTTTCCCATGTTCCCGGTCCTCGGACCGAAATGTATTGGAACGGCGCGCATATCGACGAGATCTATCCGGTGTCGGCGGTATACGACGGACAAGCGCTCAACGTGACGACCTGCTCCTACGCCGACCGAGTGGGATTTGGTTACGTCGCGGGCCGCGAAGTGGTGCCCGACATCGACACGCTGATACCGCTGACCGAGCGGTGCCTGGTCGAACTCGAAGCGGCGGTAGGAGCGGTGCCCGACGCTACGATGCGCCCTTGCTGACCAAAGAGCCTGTGCTCAGTTCGTTAAGCCGGCGATGGGGGACGGGGGCTCACAGCAGATGATTTGTTCGCCGTTTCCGAAAGGCTGCTGATACAGCTCATGACACGGTCGAAGATGATGTTGTAGAGGTCGCCGTTGTCGGCAACACGGGCAAGGCCGCTGTGCCGGAGGAAGCTGTGGAGGCGTTTGTCGAGAGGCGCCCTGGCATACGTTTCGCCAACATACTCGGAGTTGAGAAATTGCCATACCAGTGCATCAACGTCAGAGTCGGTCAATAAGGGCTCGCCGCCGGTAGTTGGCATATCGTTTCCTCCGCTTGGGGACTGACCGAGGCTGCGATGTCATTATTTCGACGATGCACGCTGTGCGGACAGGGCCTGAGGTCATCGAGCAATACGGTCATACGTCCCATATCAGTGCGGAGGCGTTGATCTGAGCACCGACAGCGGCTACCTAATGTATGCCCAAATGCCGGCGCCGGATTCTGGCTCACCCGGTCGCAGGCCGTCTGAGCCGTTAGGACAAATCGTCAGCAAGCATGGCTGGCGGGTCATGCCAAAGGAGCTGATGCTCGATCACGTGCCGTGTCCGGATGGGTCGGCCCGGACGAGATGACTTTTGACTCTATTCCGATGAGCCAGCCTGTCGAAACGATGACATGAGCCTCAGTCCGGCTACGGTGTATTGCCAACCACCATGAGGACGATGAGATGACCGACATTGGCGGCGACTCGCGGTTGTCGACCGACCGCGGTGCTGATGACGTGGCCTGGCAATTTCTGATCAACGCCTCGAAGGTTTCGTTCGGCACTTTGGTTTCACTCGCATCGCCGACGACATCGCCCGAGGCCGAGTCGCTGGCGCATCAAGGAAAGTGATGCCTGGTGACTCCGACAACTGCTCCCGGGTGTGTGGTGCGACATGAGGACCCTTGAAGGCATTCTGGCCGAGCAGCCATTCTTTAGCGGCCTGGATCCGCGTTATATTCAATTGGCAACGGGGTGCGCGTCGAACGTCCGCTTTAACGCGGGCGACCTTATCTTCCGCGAAGGTGATGAAGCAGACAGCTTCTATCTCATTCGCGAAGGAAAGGTCGCGCTCGAGCTCTTCGCTCCGGGCCGGGGCAGCTTGACGGTTCAAACACTAGAAGACGGTGAGATCCTCGGATATTCGTGGTTGATAGCACCGCACCACTGGCGATTCGATGGGCGCGCGGTGAACGCGACCCGGGCGATCGTCCTGGACGGCAGGTGCCTGCGTGCTAAATGCGAAGAGGATCACAAGCTCGGATACGAGCTGTTGAATCGAATCGCTTCAATTCTGGGCCAGAGCCTTGATGCGACAAGACTCCGACTCTTGGATATCTATGGCAGTGGTGCCTAACCCGGCCCGATCACTTCGCCGCTGAACGTGGCTGCCCGGTCGCGGCGGCAAACGGCCCCCTCCGGATGGGACTTCGGCTATGTGCTGGGCGCGGGGCCAGCGATAAGCCACTGCACGAATAGGCATCGATGAGCGGTGGTCGACAAGGAGCAGAGCACCGGCTGGCGCTGTCACTACGTTGCCCACGTGCTGCTGGGGTTGCCGTCAAGGAAGCGTTTGAGAACCTTGCCGCTTGGATTGCTGGGCAAGGCGTTTACAAGAGCACGTCGCGGGGAACCTTGAACCGCCCCCAACCGGATTTTGACGTCTTGCTCGGTGAACGGGTCGTTATTGCGGCTTCTTCTCAGGGCCGGGCGTTTCCTGTTCAGGTTTCTTCGCCTCTTGGCGCAAACGCGAGTAGGTCTCGGCCGTGAGTAGGCGCTTGATGATCTCGAGGTGACGGTTGTTCGTCATGTCAACTCTCCTCATCTTTGATGGCTTTTGCCACGTCCCGCGAGCCGATGCCGGTGTCCGCGGCTGACGGTCTGGCACGACATGTTCATTCCTCTTTAGTCAACTTTCGGCGGCGGAACCTTTTGGCTATTGCGTGGTTTCATCGTGCCGACACCCGCCCACGTTTCGTAACGGGACAAGGTCACCAGGTCTACGGCCGAAGGTCCTCAGGAACCCGTGCACCGCTCGCGTAGCGGGCGTGCCTAACTTTTGTGTTGCCAATCCGCTGTATGTCGACTGGTCGTGCGGGCGCTTCGGCGTGCCCGCCGAGGACCAATGGCCCTGGTAGCACAGCACCTGGATCACGCAGACTGCGGCTATGCCACATGCCACCAAACGGATCACCCGGATCGCGGGGGTCATCGCAGTGCTGTACGCGGCGCGGCGGTACTACCGCAACTGGGGCACTACGAAGGAGGAGTGTCAGGTGCGGTTGCCGGGCGACGAGTTGGTCGGCGAACCTGTCCTTCAGGCGACCGAGGCGGTATGGATTGACGCTCCGCCATCCGCCATCTGGCCATGGCTATTGCAGATGGGTCAGGACCGGGGCGGCCTTTACAGCTATCAGGCATTGGAAAATGTAGTCGGTCTTCGGTTTCGCAACGCCAATCGAGTTCATCCGGAATGGCAGCAGCTCGCGGTGGGGGATGTAGTGCGCTTGGCGCCGGAAGGCTGGCTGGGGTTGCGGGAAGGGCTGACTTTGCGTGTCGAGGCGATCGCGCCTGAACGAAGCATCGTGCTTCGTAGCATGCCACCGAATCTGCCGAATGCAGTGTGGTCATTCCATCTTCAGCCGCATTGGGATCACCATAGCCGCCTCCTCGCACGGGCGCGGGTTGGCTTGCGGCACCCTGGCGAGGTGTTTGCCATGGAGCTCGCCAGACCCGCGATCGCCCTGATGACACGAGGAGTGTTGGTTGGTATCAAGCGCCGGGTGCAGTCGCAGACGAATGACCTCGCGACTTGGGACTTGTGCCCGTAGTCAGCACGGATTCACCGGTGGTCGCATCGAAAGCGGCTGCCAGAGAGACGAGGAGAAGACAGTGACGGACGAGGATCGCAGTATCAAAGCCTGGCACCTTGATGTGCTGGTCGATGAACATGAAATGCGCACGCGCGCCAAGGTGCGGCTGTCATGGCAGGATAACGAGTTGGTCGGTGTTGGTCTGGCGCGACTCGACCCAGCTGACGAACCAGTGGCCGCGATCGGCGACGAGCTGGCGATTGCCCGGGCGTTATCTGATTTGTCGCAGCAGCTTCTTCAGCTGACAGTCAGCGATATCGAAGCCGCAACTCACAAACCTGTCACCGGGATACGTCTCTAAACGCCTGGCGGCTTTGCCCTTTCCCAGCGGACCCCAGGCCCGAGGTACGCGATCGACAATGAGGCTTGGTTGCCCACTGAGTCATTCAAACGTTCAGGCCGACAATACCTTTGACTGAGGCTACTTGCCGCGCTTTTTGACGTCGAGCACCCGCGTACGGAGGCCCTCGGTAGCCGTCTCCATCAGACCTTTGGCGCCCTTCCTGATCAGAAATCCGGGGAGCGGCACCAGAGGGTCGATGGTGAGCTCGAAGCGAACCCGGGTGGAATCTCCCTCGCGTGTCAACCTGTAGCGGGCTTCTTGCGCGCGCTGTTGTTTGGCGCTGACCAGTGTCCAGCTCACGCCGTCGTTGTGCACAGAGTAGGCCAGCACCTGCTCATCGGTGACGCCCACTATCTTGACGACCTGTCGAGACTTGCTCGGGCGGCCCTGGTCGTCCCGTTCGAGAATTTCGACCTTTTTATGGGTTGAAGACCACTCGGTCAACGACTCGAGGTCGAACAACACGGCCATGATCTCGTCGGGCATTGCCTCGATGAGGATTTCACGAGACTCGGTGACAGCCATTACCTGACGAGGAGCAAGGAAAAATCACTGCCACGCAGCGCAAGCGCGCCAGCCGGACCGACAAGCTGCTGTAGTTCGCGGGCGTGCGCAGCGCCGACCATAACCATTTCAATGGTCCTAGCGTGCTTGCTGAGATAGCTGAGAAACGTGCCGTATACGACGACGGCGCGCAGATCGACCTCGGGGTATCGCGGCGTCCAAAGCGCCAACTCGCGATCGAGTCGGTGTCGCGCCAGGCGATCACTATCGTCGATAGCGCGGTCGTTCTGAAGGTCGTCGAATCCGGATTGCCACGCTGCGACCACCGCCAGCGGAGCGTTTCGCCGCTGAGCCTCCTCGAACGCTGCCTGCAGGACGCCGTTGCTCTCGTCCAGCGACTCACTGACCGCGGCCACAATCCGGCGATCGTCCGTCGCAGCTACGTCGCGGCGGCCTCTGACCACCGCCACGGAGCACGGCGCAGATCGCAACAACTCGGCGGCGGTCGAACCGAAGCCATCGTCACCGGGATGGGTGGATCCGGTGCCCCCGACGCACAGCAATGTCGTCGGGTCGGAAGCGTGAATCAGCGCCGGCACCGGGCGGCCGTCGAGAATCTGCATCTCGACTTTCACCGGCTTTCCCGTGGCATCAATCGCGCGGTAGGCGTCGTTCACCGCCGCCTCCGCCGTTACCAGCGCGCGCTGGGCTTCGCGCGGGTTGTCAGTAAGGGTCTGTTCGCTGATGCACAGCAGCCGCAACGCAGTATCGGTACCGGCCACCTTATCGGCGGCCCATAGTGCGGCTCGAACAGCCGCATCTGACCCGTCGATGCCAACGACTACCGACTTCGGCGGATGATAGTCGAGCATGGGCACTCCGAAGCAATTGACGACTGAAGAACACCAAGAACCTTATCGATTGGGTCGCAACGGGTCAGGAGGCATTAGTCCTTGCGAAAAGATCCGTTGTTCCCTTTAGTGTGGGAGCACGTGTTGTCGTCCGAAAATTGACCCTTTTCGACGGGCGTCGACACGGGGTCAGTTTTCATGCGTCGCCGACAGAGGTCGCCGTTGTCGGCAACGCGGGCAAGACCGCTGCCCCGGAGGCCGCACATCGAGTTCATTCAGCTTCGGCCAGGCGTAGCGCCTTGTCGGCTGCGCGGTAATCATTATCGCGCGCCGTGCGGTGGCTAGCCGCCGCACGGCGGTGCGCTTCGAGGTCACCAATTCCCTGCGCGGCGGCCCTGTGGTGGACTTGAGCGGCGCGATCATGTGCCTCGGCGGCTCGCCGATGTCTTTCGGCTGCCGCGAGATGTGCTCTGCGAGCACGGATGTGGGCTTCGTCGACGCGACGACGAGCCAAAGCGACATCGTCTTTGGTAATGAGCTGGCCGGCGGTGAGGCCAGCGCGTAGGCTGGCGAGCTGTTCGGCCCGCTTTGCCGCGCACAAACGTGCGGATTCGGCAAGGCCGCTGCCATCACCGTCAGCAATAAACGCGTCCGAGGCCTTATCGGGCGACCCCACCAGCTCGTCGCGATCACTCATGTCCACTTCCGGAACCATTGCTTTATGGTGGTGTGCAGCTCTTCCAGCCGATAGAGGACGAAGTCACCGGCCACTATGGTCCGAGGTCACTGCCACCGAATGCCGCTCACTCCAATTGGTCTCGGCCGGTAGGTCGGCGGACGCGTTGCCCTGGCAACGACAGATGCCGCTGACGCGCCATGAATTCCAGGGACAGCAGAACGACGAGTGCGGCAGGTATGTGCCGCATCGACAGCAGCGCATAGCGGCGCTGACCAAATGAGTGAAACTTGCGAAGGTAGCGGTACAGCGATTCGAGCTTGATCAGCGAATGACCCAGGTGAATAAGGACGTAGTAGATGTTTTCGATCAGGCTGCGGTTCTTGTTGTCGAAGATTTCCGGGAATGCGCCGAATGCCATCGAAAGCCGTTGGCCGCCACGCTCTCTGCAATGGGTGATCATGTCGAAGCTCAGTCGCTCGTCGATCCCGTTTGGCGTCCCGGGACTGCGCCAGCCAACTGCACCGGCACGTCGAGATCCTTCATACCAATCCCGGCCTCATCCAACGCTTTCTGGCCGCGGATGCCAGACTGGAACCGATCACTTCATGGTTGTGTCTGAACGTCTCCGTCGATAGAGGACGAAGTCATCGCGCACTGTGGTCTGAGGTCACCTCACGGGCCCTCCCGGAGCGGTCAGCGTTGCAAATCCCGCCAATCGGGCACGAATCTTACCTGTGTCACGTGGACTTTTGGCCTGCGGGCTAGCGACTTCTGACCTCGTCGAGCAGTGACTTACAACACCGATCGCGGACCGTACGGCACTCGTCCACGGGGGTCTCGCCGGTGAATTCTGGGCTTTGTGACGCTCGCAAAGGTTTACCCCCTCGACAGCAGGCTGCCCGGCGGAGTCCACGGTTCGGCTGATCCCAACTTCGCGTGCGCTGTGCGAAGTTTCGCTAGTTTGTTCCCGACCCGCCGACTCGGCGGTGGCGCTTTGTCGGTGTACCTCGACGGCCGGCCGGTCGTCGACGTATGGACCGGGTGGGCAGACCGCCGGGGCACCGTAGCGTGGTCCGCCGACACCGGTGCGATGGTGTTTTCGGTAACCAAGGGCTTGGCTTCGACGGTCGTCCATCGGCTTGTCAACCGGGGGTTGCTTGCCTACGACGTGCCGGTCGCCGAATACTGGCCCGAGTTCGGCGCGAACGGCAAGTCCGCCATCACCATTCGTGACATGATGCGGCACCGCGCCGGGCTGTCCCACTTGAGCGGCGCCAGCGGTGCCGATTTGATGGACCATCAGGTCATGGAGGCCCGGCTGGCGGCAGCGCCGGCAGGGCGGCTGCTCGGTAAGCCGGCCTACCATGCTCTGACCTACGGGTGGCTGATGTCTGGTCTGGCACGTGCAGTTACGGGTAAGGGAATGCGTGAGCTGATCCGCGTGGAGCTCGCCCAGCCGCTCAATACCGATGGGTTGCATCTGGGCCGGCCCCCAGCCGAAGCGCCAACGCGGACGGCGCAAATCATCACTCCTCAGGGCACCAAGGCAAACCCGCTGTTCAACTTCGTGGCACCGAAGATCGCTGCCTTCCCGTTCTCGGCTGGTTTCGGAGCGATGTACTTCCCGGGCATGAAAGCATATGTCCAGGGCGAAATCCCGATGCTCGACGGCGAAGTACCGGCAGCAAACGGGGTTTGTACCGCACGGGCGCTGGCCCGGCTATACGGTGCCATCGCCAACGGCGGCCGGCTCGACGGAACACAATTTCTGTCGCCCGAATTGGTGAGCGGATTGACCGGCAGGCCCAGCCTGCGGCCCGACCGCAACCTTTTCGTTCCGCTGGCCTGGCACATGGGCTATCACGCGCTGCCTGTTCCGGGCGTGTTGCCGGGATTCGGTCACGCCGGTTTGGGTGGATCGATCGGGTGGGCCGACCCGGCCAGCGGAATAGCGTTGGGCTTTGTACACAACCGGTTGCTGACCCCCATGATCTTCGACCAGGCCACGTTCATCGGGTTGGGCGCTCTGGCGCGGCGCGGCGCGGCAGCGGCCCGAAGGCATGGCTATCGCGCCATGCCCGACCTTGGGTCGCCGTATTCCGAACCATCAGGGGTTGTCGCGGGGTAGGGCGCGGTCAGACCTCCGCGATTTTCACTAGTCCGATCCGTACGGGTTGTTCCGCGATGCCACGTCGTCGATGAACGACCGTTGTATTACGAGCGAATTGGATTTCCAGGCCGACCAGAAGACACGACCGCTGACTAATGCTGCCCCAGCACGGTCGGCAGCTGACGGGTGATTGTCGTGACCAGAGGTGGATAGCCGCTGGTCGAGCAAATCGCCGGCATCGGCGTTCGGATTCTCGCCCAGCTGGCTGGGTATCATGTGGCATTCGTCGGCGCCATCAACGGGTCGGCCTCCCTCGGCGATGTCGGCTTCATCAACATGCGCGACTGGCTCGATCACCGTTGGTGTCCAACGCGTTTGGTCGGCCCGCTGGATGTGTAAGCCATCATCGTCGGCTGCGGATGTTGTACGCACTCGCGGTCAGTGTCTTAGCCGAGCTTGCCCAACAGCGCGCCCCAGGCTCGATCAACGGCCGCGACAACCGCGTCGTCAAACCCCTGGGTCGCATCGTTCTCGGCGATAGCCGCCAGCGCGTCGGCCAGCACCATCGGAGCCACGTTGTGCCGTTTGGCCGTCTGAACAATGTCGATGAACGCCTCGTCGAGGGTGCAATGGCGCAGGGCAACAAGTACACCCTCGGCATTGCCGAGACTTCGCTGGCCGCTCCGGCGAGGATCTCTCCAGCGATCTGTCTCTGCTGTTGATTTCACCGTAAGCTCCTTTGCTGTGCGGGCATTTCGATACTGCTCGCTTTTGTCGGAGCACAGGCAGGGCCGTAAGTCCCATCGAAGGGGCCGAAAGGCATCGGTGATCAGTCGGTCAACCGTTTGAGGGGACCTACCACCGCGAGATCATCGCCTGGCTTCGCTCCACTCGGCGACGCTGGTTCGTTCTGCCCGGCCCGGCATTAACCGCTATTCTATTGTGTTGCGTTTGCCAGGAATTGACGCCCGTGCGTGGCGTGTGAATCCGGCTCGAATCCGCGCTGGTGCCTGCCGGCGAGCAAACGATTCGAGCTCGTCAGCATCGAACACGCTGATTGAAGGTCCTCACGTTCGATTGTCATGCGCTCTTCCTGGTTGACCCACGTTGTCGCGTCCGCGCCGCGCCGATAGCGGCAGATGCCGCCGGCGCGGCATGAATTCCAGGGACAGCAGAACTACCAGTGCGGCAGGTATGTGTCGTATCGACAACAGCACGTAGCGGCGCTGGTCAAATGAGTGGAACTTGCGAAGGTAGCGGTACAGCGATTCGAGCTTGATCAGCGAATGACCCAGGTGAATAAGCATGTAGTAGACGCTTTCGATCAAGCTGCGGTTCTTGTTGTCGAAGATTTCCGGGAACGCGCCGAATGCCATCGAAAGCCGTTGGCCGCCACGCTCTCTGCAGTGGGTGATCATGTCGAAGCTCAGTCGCTCGTCGATCCCGTTTGGTGCCCCGGGGCGGCGCCACGGCACGTCCAGTGTCACGTCGGTACCCCCGCCCGACGTTGCGTACCGGTGGAACCCCTGCACGCGGCCGCAGCGGTCACGCGCGAGGATCAGCTTGATACCTGGGTAGTGGCCCTCGAGCGCATGGTCGAGAATCATCGAAAACCCGCGTTCGACGCGCGCCCCACGGTGTGAGGCATACAGAACTTCCGCCAGTTCGCCCGCCAGCGCATCGTCGAGATTCTGTTCAGTCACTATCTCGGTGGTGATCCCGAAGTTATGTGTGCGCTGCACTGCCTGGCGCAAATTGCGGTATTTCCGCCCGACCATGTTGAAGCGGGCCACATCGATCACCACATCGCGCCCGATGGGCACGGCTCGCAGCGATTGGCCAACCACAGCGGCGTTACGCCACAATCCAAGCCACTGTTCACCGCAGCCCAGCACGATGATGCGCCAACCACGGCTGCGACACATCGCGGCGAAGTCGCTCACTAGATTTGGGAATCGGGTGGGTTGTCCGATGGGGTCACCGCTGACCACCGCGAGGCCCAGCCGCGTGCGATAGGCGATCGCCGCGGTATCCTCGGCATCGAAGTAGTAGCTTTTCATTGACTGCATCGCGAACGGGGCAAGAGGATCACCATGTGTCGCCTCGATCAACGCCCATATTCGCGGCAGCGCAGCGGGGTCCCGGTGCGACGGCATCGGCCACATCAGTACCACGCTGGCACCCGCGACCAGCCCGTCACCGAGCAGCTCAAGTGACAGCAGGTGCGCACCCAAGCCGGTCAAAAACACTATGGCCGCGGCAGTGGCGTGGATAACAGTCACGGGCCGGCCCAGTAGGATGCCGCGCGCAGCCAATATAACCGCAAGCAAGAATGACAGCGACCAGGTCAGTCGGCTCGTAGTATGCCAATCGGCAGCGTGATGATCGTGCGCCACCAACAGCATCAGCCAGCCGAATGAGCCGACTAGGGCCAGCACGCCAATCCAGCGTGCCCGTCGCGACTCG
>JAFAID010000541.1 GCA_019236925.1 Mycobacterium sp.
GGCGCCGTCGCCACCAATTCGCACGCCGCCGCCTTCACCGCTGGATACCGGAGTTCCATCCGGCAGCGTCACCGCGGTGTGACCGCCATTCCAGCCGATTACCACAGCGCCCGGGGCGCTTCCGTATTTGAAGCCGCGCGCCAACAACGCTGATTCTTCATTTCCGGTGTTGAACCTCGAGGCCCAAGCAGGCCGGTCGGTCGCGACATTCGATACCAACGAAGCCAGACCCGAACAGTCCGTTCCGGCGGGCGAATAGCCATGGCTATACGGCGTGCCTGACATCTGCTCAAGCAGACCCATGAGCGTTGCTAAAACAAACATGGCGGGGACGTTAACAACAAGATCAAAAACGGCCAAAATCTGTTGCAGTCATCACTTTTCACATTGCCGAATGACCCGCGCTACATTTCTGCGTAGGCGATATTCTAAAGTAGCTAATTCAACACGTGTCGAAGATTAAGCCACTCTTTATATTTCGTTGATTTTCGTCTCAGTTCGGCCAACCGTACGACAGAAACCGGTTCGGCGAAAGAGTTATTCGCGCTGGTGAGCAATATTGCGTTGCAATGCCTTTGTGCAGCGCGTTTCGAACTGGCGATCACAACACGGTGACGCGGGCCGATTACTCCGCAGGCGGCAATTGCCGTGGGCCGTCAGCTGCACGCACCTCAGCTGGTCCCTCGCGTTCAGTCAGACCACGCCGCGGCTCACGCTGCGCCAATGACAGGTCGGCCACCTGCTTTGACGATAGCCGCTCTGACGTCACGGGTTGCGCGCCAACATGTTGCGCACGGAGGTGATCGTCGTCACTGGCACTGACCGCAGCCGACCCGCTGGAGCTGCCCGGGCCGGCACTCTCCTCGGTATTGACGGTGATCTTGCGAGTACGCCTGAGTGCGAAGGTGATTTCCTCGACCTCCTCGAACACCTGGCGCGCGGAACGCAACGGATGCGTCGAGGTGTCGATCGCGCGGGCGACAAAGCCGGGAACCAGCGGGCGAATCCAACGCGCGGCGGCTTTGGTCACGTCGGGGATGGTCGGACTCGGCGAAGCGGCGGGCACGTCGTGTGGTTCAACCGTTGCGGGCAAGTTCGGGGTCTCAGCCGCGTCGGCTTTCGCGGCGGCGTCGGGTGATTCGGTTGCAGCGAGGCTCGCGGCCTCCGCCTCAGCGGCGATCGGCAAGTAGATGTCTTCGGCCACCGGCTCAGTGACGGGTGCCGCGCTTTCCAGCGCTGCGCTCACGCGCTGACGTAGCTGCGCGCGGTCGATTTCGGTCTGCGCCTCGACGGCCAGCCGGGCTTGCACGAGTTGTTGCTCGGCCCACATCGTTTCGGCGGCCGCACGCACCTCAGCTCGTTTGACCGCGATCGCGGTGTCAGCTTCGAGCTCGGCACGTTCGCGTTCGGCACGGGCTTGGGCATGGCGATCATGGGCTGTTTCACCGCGCCACAGCCGCAGGATCAAGGGCAGCAGACTCAGCAATATGAAGAACGCGATGGTCAGGAGCCGCAGCATGAGTGCGCCGGCGCTGGCCAACGTCAGGTCCTGCATGGCGAGCCAGCGCGCGCCCAAGCCGTGATCAGCATTCGCAGTCACCGATTGACGCGCTTGGGACACCGTCCGCTCGCCGTCGGCGATCTTCGGGTCCAGTGCAGCAGCTTCGCGGTCGCGAGCGGCGACGGCGGTGTCCAGCTCCCGCTGGGAATCTGCGAGAAGCTCGTTGGCCGTTCGGGTTTCGGGCCCGGAACCCGGCACACCGGTGATGCGGGTTTGCGGGCAGGCCGGAGTGGGACGGTACTCGCAGCGCGCGACCACTAACGCCTCGTCCCGGTGGATGCGTGCGGTGTCGACGGCTTTGTCGAAGGTGACCCGGGTGTTGCGCAGCTGCGCCAGGTTCGTCGACGCCTGCACGACCGCCGGTGCCGAGTCGGCATCGCGTGCGGCTTGTAGCTCCAGATGACGGTCGATCGACCCGGCGAACACCGCCAGGGCGGCGAACTCGCCAACGACTATGCCGACGGCAACCGCGATCAGTCCACGTCCCACGATTCCGCGCAGGCCGCGCATCGGCCCGCTGGCAATACCGCGGGTGATCGCGCCGACCAGCAAGCCGAACACCAGAGTGAACGGCGTGACGGCCAGTACCGGCCAGCGTGTCGCTTCCAGTACGGCGAGGGTCGTGACCAGCCAGGCCAATGCCGCATTGAGGATCACGACCACACCAGCGATCGCATGTGCCGACCGCTCGTGACGTTCATCGAGTTCGCGGCGTTCTCCGCCACCTATCCAGGTGAGCATCAGACTCAAACACCTCCAGGTTCTGCCAGCCTGACAGGCCAAGGCCGGGGATACCGAATCAGCGGGTGGATGTGTGGCGCGGTTAACAAACGCGACCAGAATCGCCCAGCCCGGGTTCGCGCCGGTGCGACAGCCGAATTCTCTCATAACCGGCCGGGTCGCCGACGCGGTCCCGCTCAGTGTCGACGTAGGAATAGCCGCGGCCACGGCGAACACGGTGAAAGCCTGGGCCGCCGACGGTGCTCCTCTGCAACCTCATTTGTGCACCTCGCTACGGCCGTATTCACCTGCTTTGGGCTACCCGCGGCGGTATTTGCTTAACACCACTGGTACCGGGGGCTTCGGCCGACACGATCGGATCAGCAGCGGCGTCGGAAGATGACGTGAGACGGTATCTATTTATGCAGGGCTACGACTATGTGAGCTACGAGGCTTTCGGGCGGCGATTCTTCGAAGTGGCCGTGACGGAAGAACGTGTCGGCGCCGCCTTCGCCGCGATCGCCGGCAACGAGTTCGACATGCCTCCGATGGCCCAGGGTCCGGGCAAGATTGCCAAAGTCAGCGCCAAGGTGTCGATCAAGGAGCCTCAGGTCAGCCGTAACGTCGGCGACAGCATCACTTTTGACATCCATATCCCGCTTCTGGTCGATCTACTCCTTGACCTACGCCTGGATAAGCAACGGTTCAAGGTTGACGGCGACATTGCGTTACGCGCGACAGCGCGTGCCGCCGAACCGCTGCTGCTGATCGTCGATGTCGCCAAGCCACGGTCGTCGGACATCACCGTCCACGTGTCGTCGACCAGCATTCGCGGCGAGCTGTTGCGCATCATCGCCGGCGTTGACGGAGAGATCCGGCGCTTCATCGCGCAATACGTCAGCGAGGAAATCGATTCGCCGCAATCGCAAAAGGCGCAAGTCATCGACGTAGCACAGCAACTCGACCAAACCTGGACGGGCATCTGACCGCCGGTTTATCGCGAGGCCGGGGCCGGGTATCCAGGCCTAGCCGCGTTCCAGTCAGAGGAGAGTGACGCCGGTGGCACGAGTTGAGGTTTCGACGTCGTCGGACCTGGCGCCAGAGTCTGCCTGGAAGCTTGCGTGCGATTTGAATCGGTTCGGCGACTGGATGACGATATTCGCAGGTTGGCGTGGTCCAATTCCTGACAAGATCGACGAAGGCACCCGGGTGTCGTCGTGCATCAAAGTGAAGGGCTTTCGTAATGTCATCCATTGGACGGTCACTCGTTACGAAGAGCCGAAAGCCATCGAGCTAAAGGGGCGCGGCCGTGGCGGAATTCGCATCGCGGTAGCGATGACGGTCACCGACAATCATCCTGGATCAACTTTTCATACGACCGCGGATCTGAATGGGGGCCTGCTGAACGGGCCGATCGGGCGGCTGGTCGCGCGGATCATCAAGTCCGATGTGCATGAGTCGGTTTGCAAGCTGGCTGCTTTGCAGTGACTTTCGTCAAGCAGATATCGGGTTGATCGACACGGAGCTCATTGCTTCCCACGGCGGTTGGCGCACAACCGATTACACGCGGGACGGTTTACGTCGGTGGTGTGCTTACCCGCCGGTGCCTTGGGCAAGGTCGTCAAGCTCCCCGCGAACGCTGACGTCGAGGACCTCCACGTCGTACCTCTCCGACAACTCCTGGCCGAACGCCAAGGCCCCCGGGCCCCCGTCTGTGTCCAAGAGGCCCAGCTCGACGATGCTGCCCGAGCGCGCCCGATACTCGGCGCGGGGGCTGATCGTAATCGCAGGTGGTGGCCGGTATGCCAGCACGTCGTTCAAGAGAACCTTGCCGACAACCAGATACGACCACGGCGGATCCACAACCCCCATTGACGACGCGACACGCGACGCTACCGGGAACCCACGTGCCCGCGCGATCAGGTCCGGGACCTCGATATCGGCGTACCAGCCGCACACGCACGCCGGCACCGGCGGCACGTGCTCTGGGTTCTCTGGGGTGTAGGAGCATCCGGCCTCGGAGAACTTCGTCGGCCACGGATCCGAATGGTACGGGGACCTCAGCACATCCCCGGGCATCCCCGTCCAAAAGCGAAAGCCCACGGCGGTTTCCAAGCGGCCGAAACCAGGTGCGGTCATCCGCCCGTCCAGCCACTCATGCAGCTCGGGCATCGCCGCCTCGATAGCTACGAAGGCGTGCTCGAAATCAGGGCCAAAGACCGGATTCCGGACGTCGACGCATTTGAGCCGGTCGTCATCAACGCCACAGACCCGCAACACCCCAACATGTTCGCGACCCAACGCGACCACCAAATCGGCTGCAAGGTGCTCATCACTGACCAGCGCGGCCCGATGATCCGCCGGCACCGGATAACCACGCTCACGCAGCACCGAGAACACCTGCTCATCGGCGCCATCGCCCACAGAAGCGGCGGTGCCCGCACTGGACACCCGCACCAGATCGCCCAGACCACGCTCCCGCAGCTGTTCGGCGAACAACACCGCAGCCATCACCGATCGAGCGCGATTGAAACTGCATACAAACGCGACATGCAGCCGAGGGCTACCCACAATCCGTACCTGCTTCCCAAGCAGAAGTTTGCGAATGAACGAAACTCGGCTCGAAAAAGATTCGAGTTACGCACAGACAGGCACACGCTATCTCAGCCCATGGGCCGAATCGGATCGGCACCTCAGCTGGGTACGAGTTGCCTCGCCGCGCTGGCGTCCATGTCAGGTCGTCCAGTGCGCTGCATGCCGACCCGCAGGCTAATCGTGGCTGCTTCTCCATTGCCGTTGGACCTGGCGGATCCGTCTCGATTCCATGCCCAGCCAGCCGAAGCCGCCGCCGGTCGCAAGCAAAGCGACGGCGACAGCACCGATTCCGACCGCGACCTGGTGTTGGGCAAAGCTGGCCAGGCAAACCACGAATGCCACGACCCCGACGGCCAACAGAACGAATCCGGGGGTCGTTACGCCACTCTTCATCGATTCGCCGGCGCGTGGCTGTGTGGTCCGGTGATGGTCGATCGGATCGCGCGAGGTGTCTCCCATCGGGACCGACTACCCGGATCGCCACGCGAAAAAACGGCCCTGGAACCGTGTTCAGGCTCCGACGGTGAAACCGGCCAACAGCGCGCGCATGGACTGCGCGACCGAATGCCGGGTCCCGACCGGATCGGGTGAGTTGGCGATCAGCATCGCGCCGCGAGTCAGCGCACCCAGCAGCAGCCTGGTTACCGTCTCCGGATCATCGACTCGGAGGGCGCCCGCTTCGGTCGCGGCCCGAAGCGCCGCAACGATCACAGCGAATGCGTAGCGCTCATCCAGTTCGGTGAAGCGTGCCGCGCCCAGCACCGCGGGGGCGTCCAGAATCAGGATGCGTTGCAAGTCCGATTGCAGTACGGCGTCCAGAAACGCCTCGAAACCGCGGGCCAGCACGTCGAGGTCATCAGTTGCATCCTGCGCAGCTGCCATCGACGCAGCCATCAGTTCGGTGTGCGCATGCTCGAAAACCGCCTCGAAAAGCGCGGTCTTGGTGGGGAAGTGGTGATAGAGCGCGCCGGTGGTGACTCGGGCAGCGCGCGCTAAATCCTCTACAGAAGTCTGTCGAAATCCTTTCTGGCCGAACAATTCCCGGCCGGCACGGATCAGCGAATCCCGAGTCTGCGCGACTTGCTGGGCGCGCAGAGACGACGACTGCGGTGCCGACTCGGACATGCCTCTCACTCCTGTACGGGGATCGATCCAGCCTATTGACATAACGATACTATGTGGCATAGTGACACTATCTCAAGCCAATCCGAAGGGTGTTCCCGATGAAAACAGTCCCCGCCGCGACCGCCGGACCCATCGACGATGTCCGACGTGCCGACCCGCACACCAGGACCGCGCTGGCCCAGGCAGTCGCTCGCAGCGCGCAACTGTGGCGCAGCCTCGCCGACTCGGCGGTGCCCGTGCCCGGGCTCACCTGGACAGCCGGCGAAACCGCCGCCCACGTGGTCGGCGACATGCGTGAATACACCGAGGCGCTGACCAGGCACCTGAACGGCGGCGGCGCCGCGCTGAACATCCCCGACGGCTCCCTGGCCCGAGCCAGGACAACGGTCAATCACCGACACTTGAGCGACGTCGCGGAGCGTGACCCACGCCGACTCGCCGACATGCTGGAGGAGACCGCCGCGAGCTATCTGGCCGCCGCCTCCGCCGTCGGCTCCTCCGAAGGCGTCACGCTCCTCACGGCCGACGGCCTGGTCCTCGAACCTTCGGTGATGACCTGCTTGTTACTGGGGGAGCAGCTGGTTCACGGCCTGGATATCGCGCGCGCCGCGCACCTGCCATGGAGCATTGGCCGCGACGACGCTCTGCTGGTAATACCTGCCGTAGTTGCGCTCGCACCGAAATACCTGAGGCCCTCGCGGACCAAAAACACGGAGATCAGCTTCGAGCTACGAATGCGCGGCGGCTGCCGCTACCGGATGGCGATCACCGACGGAACCGGTGTCGTCACGGAAGCAGGGGCGAAGGCCGATTGTGTGATCACCGCCGACCCGGTCGCATTCCTGCTCATCGGTTTCGGTCGAGTACCGCAGTTGCCACAAATTCTTCGCGGCAAGCTCCGGGCGGGCGGGCGCAAACCGTGGCTGGCCGCCAAATTCGGCACCCTGATGGCCAGCCCGTAGCGGCGCTGCACGTCGCCTACAGATCAAGGGTGAGGCGCTGTCCTTTGCCGGCGCGCGAAATGCATACCAGCATCATTCCGTTGGCGCGCTCGGGATCGGTGAGCAACGTGTCGCGGTGGTCGACGCAGCCGTCGAGCACCCGGGTACGGCAGGTGCCGCAGAAGCCCTGCCGACAGGAATACGGCGGCCAGACATCGGCCCGCTGCAACGCCGATAGCAGTGTCTCCTCGGCGCCGACCCACACCGTGGCGCCCGTCGAGGCGACGCGGACGCTGAACTCTTCGCCGTCGATCACCGGAGGCGCGGCGAAACGCTCGAAATGCAACTCGACGTCGTCGCGGCCCGCGAGCTCAGCGCGAATCGCCGTCAACATCGGCGGGGGTCCACAGGCGTAGATGGCCGTGCCGTCGGGGCAGTCGCCCAGCAGCTGCGCCGCCGTCGGAACACCGCAAACATCGTCGGTGCGGATTTCGATGCGGTCGCCGAATTCCGCTAGTTCGTCGAGGAACGGCAGGCTGTCGCGACTGCGACCGGCATAGGTCATCGACCACTCGACGCCGAGGCGGTCGACGTGGCGGATCATCGGCAGGATCGGTGTGATGCCGATGCCGGCGGCGACGAACCGCAAACGCTGCGTGGGCGATCCGTAGCCTGGCACGGTCAGCGGGAAGGCGTTGCGCGGTCCGTTCGTGGTGACCCGACTGCCGACGCCTAGGACGTCGTGCACTTCGGCCGAGCCGCCGCCACCGTCGGGAATGCGCCGCACCGCGATCCGATAGCACTCCTGGCGACTGGAGTCGCCGCACAAGGAGTATTGCCGCACCCGCCCACTGGGCAGGTGGATGTCGAGGTGGGCGCCGGGCCGCCAGGGCGGCAGTGGCGCACCGTCGGCGCCCGCGAACGTCAGCGTGACCACGTCCTGATCGCGGGCAACCACCTTGCGTTCCACCACGATCAGCGTGATGCCGCTGTCGTGCTGGGCCGGCGCCGTGACACGCCTGATCGATCCCGACACCGCCCACAGTCCGGTAACCGCGGCGTCGGCCAGGCCGAGCAGCACATCGTGCGACAAGCGACCCGAGGCGCTCGGCGGCGCCTGCCGGAACCGGTCAAGGAACCCCAATCAAGGCCTCATCAAAAATGTGCTGCGCGCGCCGCCGGGGAACTTGCCAGATACGCCACCGCCTGCGCCGTTGACCCCATCTCCTCCGGTGAGAAGCCGGGCCGGAAATACATCAACGTGTTCGAGCCGAAGAGTTTACGAAACGTCGGAAGCAGTCCATGCTTGGAATCCATCGCCCGCAGCCATTGCGCTTTCCACCAGCCGACGTCGATGTCCGGGTCGGCTTTCATCAGGTACCAGGTGCCCCGCTGGAAAAAGACGAAAACCATCGTCACCGCCATCAGCATCGAACGGATCCGGTCGGGATAGCTGTTGTGGAAATAGGCGGCGACGTCATGGGCGACGTTACGGTGTTCGACTTCCTCGCTGCCGTGCCAACGGAACAGGTCGGCGATGGTGGGATCGGCGCCGTAATCCTCCCAGCGGCAGTTGAGGGCGAAGTCACCGAGCACCGCGGTGTAGTGCTCGATCGCGGCAATGAGCCAAAGCCGGTCGCACAGATGGCTGAGCCGGCGCTGCGGGTCAGGGGAGGTGCTGGGCGCCAGCGCGCGGGAAAAGATGAAATCGACCTGGTCGAGCAGCGGCTTGGGGTCGATGCCGCGAGCCACCATCAACTGGTGCAGAACCTGGTCGTGGACGTCGGCGTGCCTCGCCTCCTGGCCGATGAAACCGCGCATGTCCTCGGCTAGTTTGGGATCTTTGACAAGCGGCAGCGCCTCGTTGAAAACGGCGACGAACCAGCGCTCGATCGGGGGCAGCACGATGTTGAGCAGGCTGGCGAAATTCGAGGCCACCGGATGTCCGGGAATCCAGTGCAGCGGAACGTCGGAGACGTCGAAGTGGACCTTGCGCGCCTGAATCTGCACCGGACCCGGGTCATATTCGTGCTCGAACCGGCGTGGACGCAACATGACACTCCTCCCGGATTGCGCTCAATTCTGATCACGATGGGTGCAAAGGTCAAAGGTGGATTGGGTGTCCAAGCGGCGCCGACATGGCCGGTTCCTGATTTGATGCTTAGGCATCCCTGCAAGCTAGGTATCCGCCGATGAAATTTGTGATGGCAGCCTACGGAAGTCGCGGCGATGTCGAGCCGTGCGCTGCCGTCGCTGTGGAACTGCTGCGTCGAGGGCACGACGTACGGATGGCGGTCGCGCCGGAGATGCTTGGCTTCATCGAGGCGGCGGGCCTTGGGGGGATCGCCTGCGGGCCAGACTCGCGAAAGGAGACGATCCCGACCTCCGATTCGGCCGGGAACGTGAGCCCGAAGATGCCGAATCCGCTCAGCGGGATGCTCGAAGTTGCCGAGCACTTCAGCGCGGTATGGGCGGAGCGCTCCACGACGCTCACGGCGCTCGCAAACGGGGCGGACCTGATATTGACCGGCATCACCGAGCAGGGGCTATCCGCGAACGTCGCGGAGTATTACGGCATTC
>JAFAID010000544.1 GCA_019236925.1 Mycobacterium sp.
GGACGGTTCGCGGCGAGCCACTCGGCTGCCCGACGATTCGACGCGCGCGACAGCCATCCATCCTGGATGAGCTCGGTCAGCTCCGTTCTGCTGACATCGGCTAATCGGCTGGCCCGGATCAGCACTGATCGATGGTCGTCGAATCGATCGGTGGTGAAGAACGGCGAGTTCGGGTCCTGCACCAGAGCCAACTTCTCGCTCTCGGATTCCACCCAGATCATGATCACGTCCGTCAAGCGCTCCCCCGTATCGGGGTCGACGGCGTCAGGCTGCGGTGTGCGGAAGAAGACGAACGACTTGCCACCGACCTGGTAGATCGCGTTGCCCTTCGGTCCCTCGATGCGCCGGGCATATGGCATCGCAGCGGCGATCTCATGGACGTCGCTGCGTCGGGCGGGCCGGTCCGTCATCTGGTTCGTGGCGGGCGCAAGCGCGGCGACGCCGGGTGCAGCGGACCGTCACCGGTCGTCGACTGCTGCAACAGTTCTGCCATCGCCGGGATGATCGTCTGCAAGGCTTTCATCGGTCGCAGCATGACCTTGAAGGACACGATCTCCTCGTCATCGTTCCAGTGGATCATGTCGATCCCGTTGACGTAGATCCCGTCGATCGTCGCGGCGAACTCGAGGATGGCGGATCGATCTTTGTACCACTGCTCGACGTAATGAAAATCGCCTACGCCGAACACTTTTACGGCCGCCTTGAGGTACATCAAGGTCTTCTGCCGGCCTTCTTGTGGGGTGAACACCGCAGGCGAGAAGAAGACCGCGTCGTCGGCGAGTAGAGCGTCCAATTCGTCGGTGCGGCCGTTCTCGATGATCGAGATCCAACGCTGAATCACTGGTGGCGTCATAGCGCGATCCTTGCAGACGGTAGCTTCAGCAACGTGGACGACCCAGTAGCTCTAGACGCCCTGGCTGAGTGGATGTCGCAGCAGGGGTTAGGCGACGGCCCACTGGAGGACGTTGCGAAGCTCAGCGGCGGAACGCAGAACATCATGTTGCGGTTCACCAGGTCGGACCGGCCATACGTGCTGCGCCGCGGGCCGAAGCATCTCCGTCCGCGCAGCAATGTCGTGATCATGCGGGAGACTCAGGTGCTGGCCGCGCTGGCCGGCACCGACGTGCCGCATCCGCACCTGATCGCCAGCTGTGACGATCCGAACGTGCTGGGTGACGCGGTCTTTTATCTGATGGAGCCCATCGACGGGTTCAACGCCGGCGAAGAGTTGCCCCCGCTGCATGCCGGCGACCCGGCTGTGCGGTTCCGGATGGGACTGTCGATGGCCGAAGCCCTGGCCAAGCTGGGGGCCGTCGACTACCTCGCCGTCGGGCTCGGCGATTTCGGCAAGCCGGAGGGTTTCCTGGAACGCCAAGTGCCACGCTGGCTTTCGGAGTTGGAATCGTATCGGGAGTTTGAGAACTACCCCGGACCGGACATTCCCGGTGTTGACGATGTCGCCAAATGGCTCGAACAACGTCGCCCGCCGGTGTGGACCCCGGGCATCATGCACGGCGACTATCACGCTGCCAACGTGATGTTCTCCCGGACCGGTCCTGAGGTCGTCGCCATCGTCGACTGGGAGATGTGCACAATCGGTGATCCGCTGCTGGACCTGGGCTGGCTGCTGGCCACCTGGAGGCAGTCCAGCGCGTTTGGCGGCACCCTCTTTGACGTGGGCGGATTGGCGGGCACCTCTGATCTGGTGGAGCAGTATGCGCACAACACCACCCGCGACCTCTCACACATCACCTGGTACACCGTGCTGGCCTGTTTCAAGCTCGGCATCGTGCTGGAGGGCACGCTGGCCAGAGCCAGCGCCGGTAAAGCACCGAAGGAAGTCGGCGAGCTACTGCATGCGGCCACGGTCAGTCTGTTCGAGCAGGCACTGGAACTGATGGAGACCGCATGATCGATTTCGACATCCCCGCGGACCTGGCGGCACTGCGGGACGAGATCCGCGCGTTTGTCGCTGAGCAGATCGTTCCGTACGAGGCCGATCCTCGCCTTTCCCGGCATGGCCCCGATGACGAGCTGCGAGCCGAGCTGGTGGAGCTTGCCCGTAAAGCGGGGCTGCTAACCTTCCAGGCGCCCAAGCGTTTTGGTGGCCGGGAGCCGTCACACCGTGAGCAGGCGGTGTTGTTCGAGGCGGCCGGTTGGTCGACGCTGGGCCCGGTGGCGCTCAACTGTGCCGCACCAGACGAAGGCAACATGTTCCTGCTGGGGCGGGTCGCCAGGCAAGACCAAGTCGAGCAGTTCCTTATCCCGGTCATCGACGGTCGGCAGCGGTCGGTGTTCGCGATGACTGAACCCGGCGGCGCCGGTTCGGATCCCAACCAGCTGGCCACCGCGGCGGAGTTCGACGGGACCGACTACGTCATCAACGGACGCAAGTGGTTGATCACCGGTGCGCACGGTGCCCGGACATGGATCATCATGGCCCGCGTCGCGCCCAACCCGCACGGCGCCGATGGGCCGACGTTATTCCTGTGCGACGGCGCGACCCCGGGCATCGAACTCGAGCGCGTGATGAACACAATGGACCGCAACTACGTCGAAGGCCACGGCGTTGTGCGGTTCACCGACCTGCGGTTGCCGTCGTCAGCAGTGCTCGGCGAGGTCGGCCAGGCCCTGCGCTACGCACAGTTGCGGCTGGCGCCGGCACGGCTGACGCACTGCATGCGCTGGCTCGGGGCGGCCTCCCGCGCTCAGTCAATCGCGGTGCGGCATGCCCGTGAACGCACCGCGTTCGGCAAGCCGCTGGGTGAGCACCAAGGCGTGAGTTTCATGATCGCCGACAACGAAATCGCCCTGCAGCAATGCCGACTCGCGATCTGGTGGGCGTGCTGGACCCTGGACAAGAGCGATCGGGGCACCGGCCGGCACGAAAGCTCGATGGTCAAAGCCTATGTGTCGGAAGAGCTGTTCAAGGTCGCGGACCGCTGCGTGCAGATCCTCGGCGGCATGGGCATCTCCGACGAGACTCCGGTCGGGATGATCTTCTCGGATATGCGAGCCTTCCGGCTCTACGACGGCCCGACCGAAGTGCATAAGTACGCGATCGCCCGTCAGGTGCTGCGTTCGTAAGCGCTCTCTGACGCTAGTTATTCGGGCCGATACCGACTGCGGTCAACGCATCGTCCAGCGTCGGGTACAAAGACATAACTTGGTCGAGGCCGGTCAACTGCATCGGTCTGCTCGTCGCCGGATTGTTGGCCACTATCGCGACCCGAGCAGATTTGCTGACCTTTTCTTGGGTGGCTGCCAGAATCCGCAGACCTACCGACGCCATGAAGCTCACTTCGGAAAGTTCGATGACCAAAACCGGCGGGTCATCGTCAAGCGCTCCGGCAATCGCCGCTTCAAAAGCCGGTGCGGTGCTCAAATCGATTTCGCCGCCGATGCTTACCACGGCGACCCCTTCGCGTTGAGCGACAGAGGTGGTGATCGGGTCCGCAGCTGACAACGGCCATCCTTAGTCGGGTGTCCTATCGCGGCCGGCGACCCCGGTGCCAACCCGGTGCCGCTGTCGCAAACTGGCAGAAATACTACTTCACCTCCTCGGGCGGCGAGGCTCGGATACTCTTGGCCCGGGACTTATGCCCGTTGCAGTGAGCCGGGGAGGTTCGATGTCGGATCAAACGATAGATCTTTCGGCAACCAGCGTCGTCAATCAGACGCCGCCGATCTCGAGTGAGGGTTTGCTGCTGCCACAGCTAGTGCAGCACTTACAACAGAACCGAACGGCTTTGCGTGAGGAGTGGGCCCGCAGGATCACCGCAGCCGAGCTGCTCACGGCGATGTCGCCGGAGGAGATCTTCTCCGAGGCAACGACGATTTACGACAGCTACGTCGAGGTGCTCGCGACCGGTAGCGTCGATGCGCTGCAGGACTATGCACGCGACCTGTCAGAACGCATCATCCCGCGAGGTGTGGAGACCGACGAGGTCGTTGGGATCGTTCTGCTGCTGCGTGACGTGCTGGCGCGTTCGCTGTTCGAGAAGTATCAGACGGACTTCGACCTGCTCAACCGGGTGTTGGACGCCTACGAGCCCGCGGCCAACCGCATCGCAAATACCGTGGCCGGCGGCTTCGTGCAGGAACGCGAGCGCATCATCCGGCAGCAGCAGGAGGCGATCCGCGAGCTGTCGACGCCGGTGCTGCAGGTGCGCGAGCAGCTGCTGATTTTGCCGATCATCGGTGTGCTCGACAGTCAGCGCGCCCGCCAGGTCACAGAACAGCTGTTGAGAGCCATCCGGGCGAACCGCGCGAAGGTCGTGGTCATCGACATCACCGGTGTGCCCACCATCGACTCCACGGTGGCGAACCACCTGGTGCAGACCGTCGACGCGTCGGGGTTGATGGGCGCGAGCGTGATCATCACCGGCCTGTCCTCCGAAATCGCCCTGACGCTGGTGACGATCGGGCTGGACCTGTCGAAGATGAATGCCGTCGGCGACCTGCAGGGCGGTATCGAGGAAGCCGAACGCCTGCTGGGCTACGAAGTCACGCGCACCGGCGACACCACCGGGTGAAAAGCAACTAGCGCGAGCGCGCCATGCCAGTACCGATCCTGAAGCAGGGCCCGATCCTCATTGCCACGGTGCAGGCGGCGCTGACCGACTCCGACACCGAACGGCTGCGCTACGACCTGATGGAGCGGGTCAGCCGCTTTCGCGCACAGGGCATCATCGTCGACGTCACCGCCATCGACGTGATGGACTCGTTCGCCGCCCGGTCGCTACGCACGATTGCGCACATGACGCGCCTGCGCGGAGCGGACACCGTGATCGTCGGCCTGCAGCCCGAAGTCGCGTTTGCGATGGTCCAACTGGGGTTGATGTTCGACGATATGTACACGGCGCTGGACCTGGAAGAGGGCCTCGCGCTGCTGAATAGAGAGCTGGGGCTGAGTAAACCGATCGGACTCGACGGTGGCGGATGACGTCGTCGTCGATGTCGGCAATCCCGACGACATCGTCGCGGCCCGTCAGGCGGGCCACCAGATGGCCCGCAAGCTGGGCTTCTCGTTGACCGATGTCACGATGATCGCCACGGCGATCTCGGAAGTCGCCCGCAACATCACCAGCTACGCCGGTTACGGTGTGATTCGGGTTGGGGTGCAGGACAAGGAGGGCCGGCAGGCGCTGGTGGTGCGGGCCGAAGACGACGGCCCCGGCATCGCCAACATCGAAAGGGCCATGGAGGACGGCTATTCGACAGGGCGAGGTCTAGGACTCGGCTTACCCGGCGCACGTCGGCTGATGGATCGTTTGATCGTGGAGTCCACACCGGGTGTGGGTACGGTCATCGAGATGTGGAAGTGGATTCCACGCAATGGCTGAGCACGGTTGGTTGGGTCCGATCGAATGGGCGGCCAAGGCGCGCCCGCTGCCCGGCGAAAACACTTGCGGTGACAAGCTCATCGCAGTCGACGTTGACGGGACCGGCGCCCTTATCGGTGTGCTGGACGGTCTCGGCCACGGCGCGGAAGCCGCCGAAGCGGCGATGCGTGGCGTGGACGTGCTCCGGTCTGGCCGTACTGAGCCACTCGACGTGCTCGTCCAACGCTGTCACCGGGCCTTGTCGGGCACCAGGGGGGCAGCAATGACATTGGCGCACATTGATTTTCGAGCCGATACCTTGAGTTGGGTCGGAATCGGCAATGTCGCCGCCGACCTGGTAGCCAAACACCCGGCCGGTGTCGAGGTGCGGTCCTCGGCGCGTCTTGCCGGCGGCATCGTCGGCTACCGGATACCCGAAGCGCTCACACCACAAGAAGTCCCGATCCGACCCGGTGACCTGCTCGTGATGGCCAGCGATGGCATCGCCGAAGACCACCTCGACGACATCGACTTCTCCGCTTCGTCTTTGACGATCGCCGACCAGATTCTGCACAGACACGCTAAAGACAATGACGACGCACTCGTGCTCGCCGCGCGACACCGAGGTGCGTCGGGATGATGCGCCGATGACTCGCGCCGATGACGATGATGCCGGCGTAGCGGGCATCGAGGAGTGGCGCCATGACTTCCGCCGATGACGATGATGCCGGCGTAGCCGGCATCGAGGAGTGGCGCCATGACTTGCGCCGATGACGATGATGCCGGCGTAGCCGGCATCGAGGAGTGGCGCCATGACTGAAGCCGGCGACTTCCATGCCGGGTACGCCGCCGCCCTGCGTACCTACCTGGAGGCGCGCGGCGAGGAAGACCTCGCCGTCGGCCACGAGCTTGGCCGCCGGGCCTTGCAAGAAGGCATCAGCACGCTGGAGATCATCGAGAATCACTTCCAACTGGTCGACGACCTCGCGCAGGATCCAGGCTTCGACGGAGCGGCGGCTCTCGCTTTCCTTTTGCAGACGCTGGCCCCGCTCGATATTGCGACCCGCGGATTCCTGGACGGCACAAAGCGTTACGAGGAACAACGGGCTCGCGCCGAAGGTCTCGCCGATCGCGATGAGTTCCGCAGTGCCTTGGTCAATTCGCTGCAGGAGGGATTCTTCGTCGCCGACCGCACCGGCGCGGTCGTCGAGCTCAACGACGCCTTCACCAAGATCACCGGCTATCCGGCCCACGGCATCCCCTACCGGTGGCCGCACCCGTGGCTGGTCGACGAAAAGGCCGCGCGGCTACAACAATCCAGGCTCAGCCAGGAGAACCAGGTCCAATACGAGACACCGATTCGGCATCGAGATGGCCGCCTGGTGTGGGTGACGGCCAACATCAACCGGGTCTTAGCAGCTGCCGCAGACGGCGACGTGTACGTCGGCACGATTCGCGACATCACCGCCGAACGGGCCTTCGCGGCGCGGGAAAGTGCGGTGCTGCGCCTGGCCACAGCGGTCGGTGTGGCCAAAAGCGTGGCCGAGGTGCTCACGATCACCCTCGACGAGTGCCGCCTCGCGCTCGACGTGCACCGAGTGGTTGCCGCGGTGTGGCCGACGAACGGTGGTGACCCGACGATTCAGGTTGCCGGCGAGAAAGCCACCGTCCCTTGGCGCCAACTGGATCCGGTGCTGCGCCAGATATTTCAGCAGGCGCGTCATCAATTACCGCTCACGGTGCAGCCGATCGAATGGCCGGACAACCCGGGCACGGCACGCGGAATCGTTGCGGTCCTGACTGGCGGCGGAGACGTCGCGTTGTGGCTGGAACTTCGGGCAGCGCGCCGGGTCAGCGCGGAAGATCGCCTGCTGGTCACCGTGCTCGTCGGCCACCTCGGCCTGGCAATTCAGCACGTGCGCCAGTTCGAGACCGCACGTGAGACATCGCTGACGCTGCAGCACGCGATGCTGTCTCCAACGGAGCTTCCGCCCGGCTTCGCGGTCCGCTACGAACCGGCAGTTTCGCCGTTGGAGATCGGCGGCGACTGGTATGACGTGCTGCGCGTCGGCGACAACCGGATCGGCATCATCGTTGGCGACTGTGTGGGGCGTGGCCTGTCCGCGGCGGCGGTGATGGGCCAGCTTCGCAGTTCTGCGCGGGCGCTGCTACTGACCGGCGCCGAGCCCGCCATGCTGCTGGAGGAACTCGATGACGTGGCCGAGCTGATCCCAGATGCGTTTTGCACCACGGTTTTTCTGGCGGTCCTGGATACCGAGTCCGGTGAATTCTGTTACAGCTGCGCCGGCCACTTGCCGGCTGTGCTGGCCGCGCCACAGGCCGAGCCGACGATGCTGTCTGACGCCCGTTCTGTGCCGCTGGCGGTTATCCGCAAAGGTTCTCGTCCACAATCCTCGGTGGTCCTGCCGCCCGGTTCGACGTTGATGCTGTACACCGACGGACTGGTTGAGCGGCGCGAGGTGTCAATCGACGAGGGGATCGCGCGGGTGAGCGCGACGGTGGCCGGCGGCATGAACCTGCCCGTCGACGCCGTCGCGGATGCGGTGCTCGCCGAGATGGCGCCGCCAACGGGATACGACGATGACATCGCGATCGTCATCTACCGGCAACCTTACGCCCCGTTGACGATTGAAAAGGCTGCAGCCGCTGAGCAATTAAGCGATGTCCGGCATCAGCTCGCCGCATGGATGCGGGCCGCTGCGATTCCGGAGGGGACGGTCGCCGACATCGTCTTGGCGGTCAACGAGGCGGCCGCCAACAGCATCGAGCACGCCTACCGAGGGCATAAACCGGGCATGGTTCGGATCGAAGGCGAAAACGACGGCGCGCGGGTGCAGGTGAAGATCATCGACAAAGGTTCATGGAAGCCGGCGGCTGCCGACCCCGGCGTCCGCGGACGCGGACTACTGCTGATCCGCGCGGTGAGCGACTGGCTCGAGATGGACTGCACCCCGTCGGGGACCACGGTGAACATGAGCTTCCGGTTGCCGGCCGTTACGTCGTAGCGGCTGAAGCTATGGCAGCACGGTGTGCATCAACATCACGTCGTATGCCGACCACAGCGACAGGTTGAAGTACAAGTCTCTACCCGACGACCAGGGATGGATCATCGGCGCGTATATGCCGCCGGGCATCGAGAATGACGACACCAGTGGTTGTTCCGGACTCCAGGGTCCTTGCGGAGACGGCGCGGTCCGCGCCACCACGTCGTTGCTGCCGCCGTTGGTGTAGAGCACCAGGTATTGCTTGAGGTGGTCGTTATACTGCGCTGACATTTCGCCCACCGGCCCCGGGAAAATCGGCGTCGCCGCGCCCGGGTCCATCGGGACCCAGCCCTTCCCCTCGCCGTTCCAGTACTGGTACTTGGTCAGGTCCGGCAGCATGCCCGGGGGGACTCGCGACAGGAACGCCGGACCGCCGCGTCCGGACGGGGTCCCGAAGGAATAGAGGTAACCGTCCCTGCCCTTCATGAACGCAGCCATCTGGAAGTTCTCATTGCCCGGGAAGTACCGGCCGCCCGGGACAGTGTCCGCCGAGGCCAGGCGGATGGTACCGGGGAAGATGCCCCAACTCTGGCCGTTGTCAACGGATCTCGCGATTCCCGAGTAGTTCGTCGACCAGTCGCCGTCGCGGCCCCATTCCCTGATCGACATGAAGTTCATGTATTGGGTTCTGCCCAGGGAGATGGCCGAGGTGGGGATGATCCCGGTCTCGTGAGCGGCCTTATGAATGCTGTTGACAACCTGTTTGGAAAGGCCCGGTGCCCACACCGGTGAACCCGAGTAGGGGTTGTTAGGCACCCCGTCGGCGACGTGGAGTCCTTGCGACAGGTCGCGGTCTTGGCTGCGGAACAGGACGTTGTACCGCCATTGCTGACCGTGCACGCTGCAGTAGCCGAAGGTGTAACCGAACGCCATCAACACCTGGTGTCCGCCGGGATCTCCATTGTCCCAGGGGATCCCGAGGTCGGTGCCGGAGATCCCGAACCGCTCGAGGGTGTGGTTCGGGCTGTTCGGTCCGGTAACGAAGTCGCCCAGCGAGGTCGGCGCGCCGC
>JAFAID010000689.1 GCA_019236925.1 Mycobacterium sp.
TGCTGGAAGCCGAGATCGACGGTGACCGGCTCACCGACGAGGAAATCCTCGGGTTCATGTTCCTGATGGTGATCGCCGGCAACGAGACCACCACGAAACTTCTTGCCAATGCTGCCTTTTGGGGCGACAAGAACCCCGACCAGCTGACCCCGGTCTACCAGGATCTGTCCCGGGTGCCGCTGTGGGTCGAAGAGACGCTGCGCTATGACACGTCCAGCCAGATCCTGGCCCGCACCGTGTCCGGAGAGCTGACCCTCTACGACACCACGATCCCCGAGGGCGACGTGCTGCTACTGCTGCCCGGTTCGGGTCACCGCGACGAGCGGGTCTTCGACGATCCCGACGACTTCGTCATCGGGCGTGACATCGGTTCCAAATTACTGAGTTTCGGCAGCGGCGCACACTTCTGTCTGGGCGCCCACCTGGCCAGGATGGAAGCCCGGGTGGCGCTCACCGAAATGTTCAAGCGAATCCGCGGATATCAGGTCGACGAGGCCAACGCCGTCCGCGTCCACTCCAGCAATGTCCGCGGGTTCGCCCATCTACCCATGGCCGTGGAGGTCTCGTAAATGCCACGCTTCGACCCCCTGCCCGAACGTCGGCCCGCGATCGTCGCCGGCGCCTCATCCGGCATCGGAGAAGCCACCGCGATCGAACTCGCGGCACACGGCTTCCCGGTCGCCCTGGGCGCCCGCCGGGTCGAGAAGCTCAACGACATCGTCGGCAAGATCAACGCCGATGGCGGCGAGGCGGTCGGGTTCCACCTGGACGTCACCGACCCGAACTCGGTGAAATCCTTTGTCGCACAATCGGCCAACGCGCTCGGCGACATCGAAGTGCTGGTGGCGGGCGCGGGCGACACCTACTTCGGCAAGCTCGCCGAGATCACGACCGACGAGTTCGAGTCGCAGCTGCAGATCCACCTCGTCGGCGCTAACCGGCTGGCCGCCGCGGTGCTGCCGGGCATGCTCGAGCGCCAGCGCGGCGACCTGATCTTCGTGGGTTCGGATGTCGCGCTGCGCCAGCGGCCGCACATGGGCGCCTACGGCGCCGCGAAGGCTGCGCTGGTGGCGATGGTCACCAACTTCCAAATGGAGCTGGAGGGTACCGGCGTGCGGGCCTCGATCGTGCACCCCGGCCCGACGAAGACGTCGATGGGCTGGAGCCTGCCGGCCGAGAAAATCGGCCCGGCGCTGGAGGACTGGGCCAAGTGGGGCCAGGCCCGCCACGACTACTTCCTGCGTGCGGCGGACCTGGGTCGAGCCATCACGTTCGTTGCCGAGACACCGCGCGGTGGCTTCATCGCGAACATGGAACTTCAGCCCGAAGCCCCGCTGGCCGACAAAAAAGATCGCCAGAAGCTGGCGCTCGGCGAAGAAGGGATGCCGGGACAGTGACCACAGCGATTGTGCCGCGCGTTTCCGGCGGCGAAGACGAACACGGTCACCTCGAGGAGTTTCGCACCGATCCGATCGGGTTGATGCAGCGCACCCGCGACGAATGTGGCGACGTGGGCTGGTTCCAGTTGGCGGACAAGCACGTCATCCTGCTCTCCGGCGCCGGGGCCAACGAATTCTTCTTCCGTTCTGCCGATGAGGATTTGGACCAGGCTGCGGCCTACCCGTTCATGGCGCCGATCTTCGGCAAGGGTGTGGTTTTCGATGCCAGCCCCGAGCGCCGCAAGGAGATGCTGCACAACTCGGCGCTACGCGGCGAGCAGATGAAGGGCCACGCCGCCACCATCGAGGCTCAGGTCAACGGGATGATCGCCGACTGGGGTGAGGAAGGCGAAGTCGACCTGCTCGACTTCTTCGCCGAGTTGACCATCTACACCTCGACCGCCTGCCTGATCGGCGTGAAATTCCGCAACCAGCTGGATTCCCGTTTCGCGCACTACTACCACGAGTTGGAGCGCGGCACCGACCCGCTGTGCTACGTCGACCCTTACCTGCCGATCGAGAGCTTCAAGCGCCGCGACGAGGCGCGCGTGAAACTTGTTGCACTGGTTCAGGAGATCATGGACCAGCGGCTGGCCAATCCGCCGAAGGACAAGGCCGACCGCGACATGCTCGACGTGCTGGTCTCGATCAAGGACGAGGAGGGCAATCCGCGCTTCTCTGCCGACGAGGTCACCGGCATGTTCATCTCGCTGATGTTCGCCGGGCACCACACCAGCTCTGGCACATCGGCGTGGACGCTGATCGAGCTGATCCGCCATCCCGAGGTCTATGCCGAGGTCCTCGACGAACTCGAGGAGCTCTACGCCGACGGTCAGGAGGTGAGTTTCCATGCGCTGCGCCAGATTCCGAAGTTAGACAACGTGGTCAAGGAAACGCTGCGCCTGCACCCACCGCTGATCATCCTGATGCGGGTGGCCAAGGGCGAGTTCGAGGTCGAGGGCTTCCCGATCCGCGACGGTGACTTCGTCGCCGCGTCCCCGGCCATCTCCAACCGGATTCCGGAGGACTTTCCCGACCCGGATGCCTTCAAGCCCGAGCGCTACAACAAGCCCGAGCAGGCCGACATCGTCAACCGATGGACCTGGATTCCGTTCGGCGCCGGGCGGCACCGATGCGTCGGGGCTGCTTTCGCGCAGATGCAGATCAAGGCGATCTTCTCGGTTCTGTTGCGCGAGTATGAGTTCGAGATGGCACAGCCGGCCGACAGCTACCACAATGACCACTCCAAGATGGTGGTGCAGTTGGCCCGGCCCGCCAAGGTGCGCTACCGCCGTCGCAGCAAGGCGTGATGATGGGTTACCGGGTCAACGCCGACTTGGATCTGTGCCAGGGCCACGCGATGTGCGAGCTGGAGGCACCGGACTACTTCCGGGTGCCCAAACGCGGAAAAGTCGAGATCCTCGATGCCGAACCGCCCGACGAGGCCCGCGATGAAGTCGAGCGGGCAGTCGAAATGTGCCCAACCCAAGCACTATTCATCAAAGAGAAAGAAGACTGACAATGGCGTCACACTCACGCGAACAACTCGAGGCATGGGTCGACCGGTGGCTGCAGGCGAACAAGGACTGCGAGAAAGCCGGCGACTGGAAACCGTTGGCAGACTTCTACGCAGCCGAGGCCACCTACGGCTGGAACATCGGTCCCAAGGAAGACGTGATGTGCGTCGGCGTCGACGAAATTCGTGACGTCGCGCTCGGCTTGGAAATGGAAGGCTTGGAGAACTGGGTGTACGAGTACCAGAAGGTGCTCATCGACGACAAGCAGGGCGAAATCGTCGGCTTCTGGAAACAGATCGTCAACAAGACCGACGGCAGTCAGGGCGAGATCTACGGCATCGGCGGCAGCTGGTTTCGTCTCAACGACGACAAACTCATCGAGTGGCAGCGTGACTTCTTCGACTTCGGTCACGTCGCGAAGATGTTCGCGAGCCTCATCGAGTCCGGCGATCTGAGCACCGGCATGCAGAACCGGATCGAACGCAGCCTTGCCGGCGAGAAATTGCCCGGCTACTACCCGCTGGGACAGGCCCCTGTACCCATCTGGTGATCCCCCATTGTTTACAGCACAGTGACGCACGTCATAATGTGCAGCGAATGAGAACACGTTCTAAATTGCCGTCCGGCCCAGGCCGGTCCCTTTCACCGACACACGGGTCAGGGCATGCTGATGGAGGTCTTCGATGAAAACAAAGGGCGCGCTGATCTGGGAGTTCAACCAGCCATGGTCGATCGAGGAAATCGAGATCGGCGACCCGCAGAAGGATGAAGTCAAAATCCAGATGGAAGCGGCCGGTATGTGCCATTCCGACCACCACCTGGTGACTGGCGGCATCCCGATGGGAGGCTTCCCTGTTCTCGGCGGCCACGAAGGTGCCGGCATCGTCACCGAAGTGGGCCCGGGCGTCGAGGGCTTGGCCGAGGGCGACCACGTGGTGCTGTCCTTCATCCCGTCCTGCGGCAGTTGTCCGACCTGTCAGGCGGGCATGCGCAACCTGTGCGACCTGGGGGCCGGACTGCTCAATGGTGCAGCGGTAAGCGACGGAACGTTCCGGATTCAGGCCCGCGGTCAAAACGTCTTTCCGATGACGCTGCTGGGCACGTTCTCGCCGTACATGGTTGTGCACAAGAGTTCGGTGGTGAAGATCGACCCGTCGGTCCCGTTTGAGGTCGCCGCCCTGGTGGGTTGCGGGGTGACCACTGGCTACGGTTCGGCGGTGCGCACCGCTGACATCCGGCCGGGTCAGGACGTGGCGATCGTCGGCATCGGCGGGGTCGGCATGGCGGCGCTGCAAGGTGCCGTCAACGCCGGCGCGCGCTACGTCTTCGCTATCGACCCGGTCGAGTGGAAGCGCGACCAGGCCCTCAAGTTCGGCGCGACGCACGTCTACCCCGACATCTTCGCCGCGATGGGCGGAATCATGGAGGTGACCTACGGCCTGATGGCGCACAAGGTGATCGTCACTGTCGGCGAGCTGCAGGGCGCCGACGTGGAGAACTACCTGATCCTGACCCAAAAGGGCGGCACCTGCGTGCTCACCGCCATCGGCAGCCTGCTGGACACCAACGTCACCCTGAACCTCGCGATGCTGACCCTGATGCAAAAGAACCTGCAGGGCACCATCTTCGGCGGCGGCAACCCGCAATTCGACATCCCCCAGCTGTTGTCGATGTACAAGGCCGGCAAGCTCAACCTCGACGACATGATCACCCGTCAGTACAAACTGGAGCAGATCAACGACGGCTACCAGGACATGCTGGACGGCAAGAACATTCGCGGCGTCATCCGCTACACCGACGCCGACCGGTGAGCCCCATGTCCCAGCAAACCGTTCACCAATCCCCCGCGCTGACCGCCTCGCAGTCGTCATGGCGCTGCGCGCAAGCCCATGACCGGGAAGGCTGGCTGGCATTGATGGCCGACGACGTCGTCGTCGAAGACCCGATCGGCAAGTCCGTCACCAACCCCGACGGAACCGGTGTGCGGGGCAAGGACGGAGTGGCCGGCTTCTACGACACCAACATCGCCGCCAACCAGCTGACCATCACCTGCGAGGAGACCTTCCCGTCCAGCGACCCGAACGAGATTGCGCATATCCTGGTGCTGCAAAGCAAGTTTGACAACGGAATCACCAGCAAGGTGCGCGGCGTGTTCAGCTATAAGGTCAACGACGCCGGGCTGATCACGAACATGCGCGGCTACTGGAACCTCGACATGATGACTTTCGGCACCGACGAGTGAGCCTGCTGCTCGACCGCGGCGCAGTCGTGGTCGGCGGGTCGCGCGGCATCGGTGCGGCCGTCGCGGCCCTGTTGGCGCAGCATGGTGCCGGCGTCGTGGTCAACGGCCGCGACGCAGATGCTGCCCGGGCCACCGCCGATGCGATCACCGCCGACGGCGGGGGC
>JAFAID010000413.1 GCA_019236925.1 Mycobacterium sp.
GACGGCGTAACGGACACCGCAATCCCGGCGTCAACGCCGGAGGATCTGGCGGAGACCGCCGACCTGGTCAAGGGTCATAACCGCAGAATTTTCACCGCCGAAGTCGATGTGCGTGACTACAACGCATTGAAGGCTGCCTTGGACAGCGGCGTGGAGCAGCTCGGCCGGCTTGACATCATCGTGGCCAACGCGGGTATCGGCAACGGCGGCGACACTCTGGACAAAACCAGCGAAGAAGACTGGACAGAGATGATCGACATCAATCTTGCCGGGGTGTGGAAGACCGTGAAAGCCGGTGTGCCGCACTTGCTCGCGGGCGGCCACGGCGGTTCGATCATCCTGACCAGCTCGGTCGGCGGACTCAAGGCCTATCCGCACACCGGCCACTATGTCGCGGCCAAGCACGGGGTCGTCGGGCTGATGCGGGCATTCGCAGTTGAGTTGGGGCAACACATGATTCGCGTCAACTCGGTGCATCCGACGCACGTGAAGACGCCCATGCTGCACAACGAAGGCACCTTCAAGATGTTCCGCCCGGACCTGGAAAACCCCGGTCCCGACGACATGGCGCCCATCTGCCAGCTGTTCCACACATTGCCGATTCCGTGGGTGGAGCCGCAGGACATCAGCAATGCCGTGCTGTTCTTCGCATCCGACGAGGCGCGCTATGTCACCGGCGTCACGCTTCCCATCGACGCGGGTAGCTGCCTGAAATAGCCGGTTGCGGCTAGGGGGCGTTGCCGCCCGCCGGGATCCGTCGGTTAACGTCGCGCCATGGACGGTTTCGAAGGAAAGGGCGCCGTTGTCACTGGCGGTGCGAATGGTATCGGGTTCGCTACTGCGACCGAGTTCGCTCGCCGTGGAGCACGTGTCGTGCTCGCCGACGTCGATAAGCCTGCGCTGGAACAGGCGGTGGCGCGGTTGCATGCCGAGGGGTTTGACGCGCACCCCGTGATGTGCGACGTCCGACAGCTCGATGAGATGGTTCACCTCGCCGACGAGTCATTTCGCCTGCTCGGCCAAGTCGACATTGTGTTCAGCAATGCCGGCATAGTGGTCGCGGGTCCGATCGCACAGATGACGCACGACGATTGGCGCTGGGTGATCGACATTGATTTGTGGGGCTCCATCCATGCCGTCGAGGCGTTCTTGCCAAGGTTGCTCGAGCAAGGCACCGGCGGCCATATCGCTTTCACCGCATCGTTTGCCGGCCTGGTACCCAACGTCGGCCTCGGTGCCTACAGCGTCGCGAAATACGGCGTGGTCAGCCTGGCCGAGACGTTGGCCCGTGAGGTCAAAGACCACGGCATCGGCGTGTCGGTGCTCTGCCCGATGGTCGTCGAGACCAAACTGCTCGCCAATTCCGAGCGGATCCGCGGAGCGGATTGCGGGCTGGCTTCCGCGCCCGGAGCGGCAGGGGCACCAGGGTCGGTTCCGGCGCAGCAGGACAGCCTCAGCGTCGATGAGGTGGCTCGCCTCACCGCCGATGCGATTCTGGCCGACCGCCTCTACGTGCTGCCACACGCGGCGGCCCGTGCGTCAATTCGCCGCAGATTTGCGCGAATTGACCACACGTTCGACGATCAGGCCGCCGAAGGGTGGAACCACTGATTGTCACCGCGTCGCGGCCTTTCTGGCGCCGCCGGGGGCTCGGCCGATGACGGACGGCCGGTCGTTCTCAGCCATTTTCAAACGCCAACGGCAACGTTGGCCGACGGGCTCGACGTCAGGAGTTCAGGGCCGTCGGCGGTGATCAAAACCGCTTCCCGCCCGAACACCGCGCCGACCCCTTCCTGCCAGACGTAACCGGTGACCGCGAGCACTATCCCCGCCTCCAGACGCTCTGCAGCAGCGGTCGCCGGTAGATGCTGAGAAACGACCGGCGGGTCGAATCCCAAACCCAGACCCCGTGCAATCGGCATCGGCGGCAGTGGCTCGCCCGCAGCACGATAGGCGGCCAGCAGGTCGGTACCCGCCGCGCCCGGTTGACATGCGTCATACAGCTTGTGCCACAAAGTATCCCATCGCCGATACAGATCGGCAGCACCAATGGGCTCGCCAACCGGCCAGGTGCGTCCCACCTCTCCGGTGTAGCCGGCGTCCACCACACCGGCGGAGAACGCCACCAAATCGCCAGGCTGAACCCGCCCGTCGTCACTCGCCCGCCGCCATGGGTGGTCGCGTGCGGTCACCCACGCGGCATCCTGGGTCGACGGGGTGCTCACCCCGCCGGCAGCCATGGCCTCCAGCAGGACCCCGGCCAGTGTCTTCTCGCTGACGCCCGGTCGCAGCTCAGCGACTGCCGCGGCCAGGCCGACCTCGGCTACCCGGATGGCCTCGCGGAGCGCAGTTACCTCTTCGGGAGTCTTGACACGCCGAGCGGCACGCATGGCCAGCTCACCGTCGACCAGCTCGGCGTTGGGAAAGGCCATCGGCAGCAGCTGGGCGAACCCCGGTGAAAGCGCGTCGGTGCCAACGCGTTTGGCAGTCGCTGCGCCCTGGATTCTCTTCAGCACCGAGATCGTGTTGGTCGGATTCCAGGCTATGCCGTACAGGTTCTCGTGGGGGATGTCGTCCGGTACGCCCTCGTCCCAGGTGCTGAGCAAGTGGATCGCACCGGTCTCCCGGACGACCACACACGTAGGTCCGAAGGGACGGGTGCCTGCCACCCACAGCTGGGGCGCACCGGTGACGTAGCGCACGTTGGCCTGCCGCCCAAGAACCAGCACGTCGAGGTCATGCTTTTCCATCTGGGCCAGCGCACGAACCCGGCGACCTGCACGCAGTGCGGGGTCGTCGGGCAAAACTTCAGTTGACATGGGCGCTACTCCTCTCCCCCGCAAGCGGGAGGTGCCCCCACATCGCTGCGTCCACCTCGCCGCTG
>JAFAID010000499.1 GCA_019236925.1 Mycobacterium sp.
GACGGCGGTCGACGACACGGGCGATCCCCAGGATCGCCGACACCAGCCGTCCCTTGCGGGCCGTGTAGGGGTACCAGAGCGGTTCGGACTTGGGCGCGATTCGGGTCTCGGTGATCGCCTGTGTGCGGCAGTACTTCTGCATGCAGTTGGGGCCTCCGAGACGCGCACCAAGGCCCGACTGTTTCCATCCCGAATGCGGCACGCCGAAGGTGAACAGGTTGGTGAAGGTGTCGTTGATGTTGACCGAACCAGCCTCGATGGCTCGCGCGATCCGGCGCCCACGGGCACGGTCGCGAGTCCACACCGTGGCCGACAGGCCATAGGGCGACTGGTTGGCCAGGCGGATCGCTTCATCGGCATCTGCGACGCGCATGATCGGGATGGTGGGCCCGAACGTCTCCTCACGCATGATGTTCATCGAGTGATCGACGTCGATGAGCACCGTCGGCTCGAAGAACGTGCCACCCTCCCGGGTGCGGCGCCCGCCCGTGAGTATGCGAGCGCCCTTGGCCACCGCGTCGCGCACCTGGCCTTCGACGATCCGCAGCTGGGCAGCGCTGGCCAGGGCGCCGACATCTGCGTGGTAGTCCTGACCGTCCTTTCCTTGGCGTAGGGCGGCAACCTTTTTGGCGACCCGGCGGGCGAACTCGTCGTGGATGGGGGCTTCCACGTACACCCGCTCGATTGCCACGCACGCCTGCCCGGAGTTGAACAGCGAGCCCCAGACCACGCCGTTCACCGCACGGTCGAGATCGGCGTCGGCCAGCACGATGGCCGCGTCCTTGCCGCCCAGTTCCAGGCTGCATGGGATGAGGCGCTGCGCGGCGCGGCCGGCAACGGCCCGGCCGGTGGCCGTGGACCCGGTGAACTGGACGAAGTCCACCTCGTCGACCAGCGCCGCCCCGGTCGCAGCGGCTCCAGTGACGCAGGCCAGCACGTCCGGGGCGCCGATCTCGCGCCAGCCCTCGATTGCCCGCTGGGTGGCCAGCGGGGTGAGCTCGGAGGGTTTGACTGCCACAGCTGCGCCAGCGGTGAGGGCGGGCAACGCATCCACGAGGGTGATGAGTAGCGGGAAGTTCCATGGACAGATCACGCCGACGACCGGATAGGGGCGGCGGGTGACGGTCAGCTTTTTCGCGGCCGTCAAGATCCCATGCGGTTTCGGATGCTCATCGGCCAGGAAATGGGCCGCGTTGCGCGCGCAGTAACCTAGCGCATCGAGCGCTAGCGGGATCTCGAATGTTGCTTCCTGCCAAGGCTTTCCGGTCTCGGATTGCAGGAGCGCGGACAACTCGGTTTGGTGGGCCCTAAGCCAATTGCCGTAGCGCAGCAGCCAGCTGGCGCGCCCGCCCGGGCCCAAAGCCTCCCAGGCCGGCTGGGTCGCGCGAATCTGCGAGATAGCCGCAGCCACATCGGCCGGCGGGTTGTCGGGCACTTCTGCGACAATCGAGCCGTCGGCGGGATCGTGAACGCGGATAGTCGATGCGGCGGTGGTGGCGTTTGCCGTCATGGGAAAAATGCTGCCAGCCCGCCGGGTTGGCCACAATCGGCCGGAGGACGGAGCTTGGTCATCCGATCGGCCATAGGCGGACCGCGGCTCGACTCCTACAGCCGCACCGTTGCGTCGTCGCCGACGAGCTCGATGTCGGCAAACTGCGATGCGCCCACGCCGCGCTGGAAGGCGCAGACCGCGATCAGCCACACACGCACGATCCGCGCGGGTGGCTTGCCAACCGCACCACGATAGTCCTCTTGCACCGGCCGGTCCTCCGCCAGCCATTGACCCAGCCGCTCACCGCCCGAGCGCAGCGCGACGTGGGTCTCCAGGTGCTTCCAGTACGGGAGTGGGCATCGGTAGGCATACCCTTCGGGAAGCTTTGCGCTCCAGTGGTAAGTCAGATCCTGGCCGTTTTCGAACTCGACCGCGATGCTCATGTAGTCATGGGTGAGCGCGCAGTCCTCGGCCAGCTCTGACGGCAACCGATCGACCCGCCAGCGCCAGCGCAGCCGAGTTGTCGGTGTCAGCGGGACGTCGACCTCACGCTGCACGACACCGACGTCGCCGACGCAGTGGCAGTCAATGGCATTCTCTGGTGCGTTGACGTCGCTCCAGATCTCCGCATCACCCAAGATCCATGCGTAGCGCCAGCCGTCGGGAGCAGACTTGGCTGTTTGCAGTCGC
>JAFAID010000573.1 GCA_019236925.1 Mycobacterium sp.
CGCGTAGATTGCCGCCCTCCGACGGCGGAATATACGACCCCTGAAGGAGCGGATCTACGTGCTCGGGCCGACGTTCTGAGCCTGCCTGAGCCGGAGAGTCGAGTCAGATTCAAGTAGTGCACTACTCGTGTCTCCGGGGCTAGGTGCTGAAACTGTTGGTTCGTGTCTGCGCGCCATGACGGTCAGAACCACCGAACGGCAGGAATGTGACTATTCGAGGCTGGTTTTCCAGAAGGGTGAACTGCCGTGCTTGAAGCGCCTGAATCGACTGACGTCGCCAAACTGCCTCTAGCGCCGAAGAATCCGCTGCCCTACCGGCACCAGCTCACGGCGCTGCGATCTATGACCGACGGGTTCCAGGAGCTCCTGGATGCCGGCGGTCCCGTCACCCGTATCGTGCTCGGTCCCAAATGGCTCTTCCCGACGGCGGTGTTGGTCGCCTCGCCGCAAGGCGCGCGGGATGTGCTGGGCCGCAGCGACGAGATCGCCGACCGAGCCGGGGCGACGATGGCCATCCAGATGCGCCGGCTGATGGGCGGCAACCTGCTGGTCCTGCCGCACCACCAATGGCTGCCACGGCGCCGCACCCTGCAGCCGATGTTCACCAAACTGCGGGTCCGGCGCTACGCCGGCCACATGGCCGCGGCGGCGCAGACGCTGGTCGACGGTTGGTGCGACGGTGCGACAGTAGACCTGGACACCGAATGCCGCGCGCTCACCCTGCGGGCGCTCGGCCGCTCTGTGCTCGGACTGGACCTTGACGCCAGGGCCGACACCGTCGGGCCGGCGCTGCGCACCGCGCTCACATGGGTCGCCGACCGTTGCACCCGGCCCGTGAATCTGCCGCAATGGATGCCCACCCCCGGCCAGCGGCGGGCCCGCAGAGCCAATGCGACCCTGCATCACCTGGCCGCCGAGATCCTCGCCGCGGTACGAGCCGACCCCGATCGCGAGGCACCATTGGTGCGTGCGTTGATCGCCGCAGCCGATCCGCAAACGGGCCAACCACTCTCGGACGACGACATCTGCCACGAGCTGGTGCTGTTCATCCTCGCCGGCCACGACACCACGTCCACCACTCTCACCTACTCACTCTGGGCGCTCGGCCAACATCCCGACATTCAAGACCGAGTCTTCGATGAGGTCTGCGCACTCGGCGACCGGCCGCTGACACCCGACGACGTGCCAAGGCTCGGCCACACCGTGCGAGTGCTGCACGAGGCCCTGCGGCTATGCCCGCCCGGCGCCGGAACGCCGCGCCTGCTCAAAAAGGATTTGGCCGTCGACGGCTACCGGCTGGAAGCCGGCACCATGGCAGTGGTCAGCTTCTATGCCATACACCGAGACCCGGAACTGTGGGACGACCCGCTGACGTTTGACCCGGATCGATTCCTGCCAGAGCGCTCGCAGGGCCGCAGCCGCTGGCAGTACCTGCCGTTCGGCGGCGGACCTCGCTCGTGCATTGGCGACCACTTCGCGATGCTGGAAGCCACCCTCGCGCTGGCCACCATCGTCCGTGCCTGCCGGATCGAATCGCTCAGTAATGACTTCCCGCTGGCCACACCGTTCACTGTGGTGGCCGCCGAGCCGATCGATGCCCGTGTTCATACCCGGACCTCAACCCGTGCCGCGTCTTGGAGCCACGAACTAGCTGTCGCGCAACGCTAGCGTTCAGGCGTGGCGGGCTGCTTCTTGGGCGAGCTGCACGCGCGAGGCCAGCCGGAGCTTGGTGTAGACGAGGGTGAGGTGGGATTGCACGGTGCGCGGTGACACGAAAAGCCTTGTGGCGATGTCGTTGTTACCGAGTCCTTCACCGACCGGATCGGGGCCAGCGGAGCGCGCTGCAATTCCAGGGCGGCCGCGACCGCGTCGGAGGCGCGGGCGAAGGCCGCCACAAAGCTGTCACCTTCACCCTGCTCGACGGGCCGCACCCCGTCGTGTGCGGCGATAGTTTGCGAAACGACCTGGTTCAGCCGCGCGATGGCCGCGGTCATCTCCTCGGGCTGGGTTTCCCAGAGCCGGGTGGAGCCCTCGACGTCAGCCAACAGCAACGTCACGGTGCCTGTTGGCAAAAGCCCGCTCACGCCTAGTTCGCCCGCGCGTGGATCGATCTCGCTCATGCTAGCCAGCATGCGGCCGACCGCAGCGCAAAACATCACGTAGATTGCGAGCGGAAGCTATTGCCGTGCGCTGCTCCTGGGTTAACCCGCCCCGTGCAGCCCAATCGACAGGAGCCATTTCAGTGAAGCGGACGACAGCAATCAACGGTGTGGCGATCGCCATTGCGGCCTTGGGCATTGGCTTGGTCGGATGTGGTTCCCACTCCAGCAGCACCAATGCATCGAGCAAGTCGTCAACCGCAGCAACCTCCGCAACCACCGCCACATCGCAGGCGAAGGTGGCGCCGCGAACCATCGTCCCGGGTCCTAACCCCACGATCGCCAGCTTTGAGCAACAGAACAACATCACCGACGATCCGGTGCACCGCAGCGATCCCGGCGCGCCGGACATCAACCTGCCGATCCCCGACGGCTGGGCCGATGCCGGACCCGACACACCGGCCAACGCGTACTGGGCCATCGTTTTCACCGGCCCCCAGGCCGCTAAATACACCCCCAGCATCGTGGTGACGCTATCCAAGCTGACCGGCGATGTGGACCCGCAGAAGATTCTCGATCTCGCCCCGGGCGAACTGAAAAACCTGCCGGGGTTCAAGCCGAAGGACAACGGCTCGCAGAGCACCCTGGCCGATTACCCCGCCTACCAGTTGGCCGGCACCTGGGTCGACAATGGCCAAACAAAAGCGGTCGCGCAGAAACTAGTCGTACTCCCGGCTGACGACGGCCTCTGGGTGCTGCGACTCAACGCCGACTGCCTCGAGGATCAGATCGACCAGGTGCTACCTGCGACGATGACCATCGACGACAAGACGACGATCAAAGGTGTAGCTGCTCCCTGATGCAGCCGTAGCGCATGGCTGCTGATCGATCGGGCGCGCACCGAGGTGAGCGTGCGGCTTGATTGCCCGACTGACGGTAGACGGCAATAACACCCAGCAGTGTCGAGAATCGGGTGATCGCAGCGCGGGTGGTCGAGATGAGCGCCCGACACCGTTCCGCGCCGGCGCGTCTCCGCTAGCGTTCAGGCACACCGACGCTGCGGCGCTCGCATGTTCCTACACTGGTGCCGGTGCGTCTCGTCTTCGCCGGCACCCCCGAACCCGCGCTGCCCGCGCTGCGCAGGCTCATCGACTCGCCGCGCCACGAAGTGATCGCGGTGCTCACCCGCCCCGATGCCGCCTCCGGGCGTCGCGGCAAGCCGGAGCCGTCGCCGGTGGCCCGTTTCGCGCTGGACCAGGGCATCCCGGTGTTGCGTCCGCCGCGGCCCAACGCCGCTGAGTTCGTCGCCGAGTTGTCAGAGTTGGCGCCCGACTGCTGCCCGGTGGTGGCCTACGGTGCGCTGCTCCGTGACGAGTTGCTCGCGGTGCCGGCGCACGGCTGGGTCAACCTACATTTCTCGCTGCTGCCTGCCTGGCGTGGGGCCGCCCCGGTGCAGGCCGCGATTGCCGCGGGCGACACGGTCACTGGAGCCACGACGTTCCAGATCGAGTCGGGTCTGGACTCCGGGCCGGTCTACGGGGTGGTCACCGAGGCGGTCCGGCCAATCGACACCGCCGGGGATTTGCTTGACCGGCTGGCGATTTCGGGTGCGGCGCTGCTGTCAACCACGCTGGACGGTATCGCCGACGGGGCGTTGACGCCGGTGCCGCAACCGGACGACGGGGTCAGCATCGCGCCGAAGATCACCGTCGCGGAGGCTCGGGTGCGCTGGGACCTTCCGGCCCAAGTCGTCGAGCGGCGCATCCGTGCGGTCACACCCAATCCCGGCGCCTGGACGCTGATCGGTGACCTGAGGGTCAAGCTCGGGCCGGTATACGTCGATGCCGACATGTCGAACCTTCCAAAGCCGTTGCTACCCGGCGATATTCATGTCGACCGCCGCAGCGTGCGGATCGGCACCGGCTCGGAACCGGTGCGGCTGGGTCAAGTCCAGGCACCGGGGAAGAAGTTGATGAACGCCTTGGACTGGGCTCGCGGGGCCCGGCTGGACTCGACGGCGCGAGCATCATGACCTCACCAGATAGGCCGCGACGCAGCCGACCCCCCGCGCGATCGCCACAACGGCCGGGTAGGCCACCGCGGCGCCGGCCGCTGGATCCGGCCCGCCAGGCCGCGTTCGATGTGCTGCGGGCCGTGAGCGTGCGCGATGCCTACCCCAACTTGCTGCTGCCAGTTCTGTTGCGGGAGCGCGAGATCAGCGGTCGGGACGCCGCGTTCGCCACCGAGCTGACGTATGGCACCTGCCGCATTCGCGGCCTGCTCGACGCGATCATCGGCGCGGCGGCGGGTCGGTCACCGGACGCCATCAATCCGGTGCTGCTCGATCTGCTTCGGCTCGGCACGTATCAACTGCTGCGCACCCGGGTCGACGCGCATGCTGCCGTCTCCACCACCGTCGAGCAGGCTGGAATCGAATTCGATTCGGCCCGAGCGGGTTTCGTCAACGGTGTGCTGCGCACGATCAGCGCCCGCGACGAGCAGTCCTGGGTCGACGAGCTCGCTCCCGACCGGTTGGCCGATCCGGTCGGGCACACCGCTTTCGTCCATGCGCACCCGCGCTGGATCGCACAGGCCTTCGTCGACGCGCTGGGTGTCGCCGCCGGCGAGCTCGACGCGGCCCTTGTCAGCGACGACGAGCGACCCCAGGTGCACTTGGCGGCCCGCCCGGGAGTGCTGACTGCTGAGGAGTTGGCCGGTGCCGTGAACGGCACCGTAGGCCGGTATTCGCCGTATGCGGTGTACCTGTCGGGTGGTGATCCGGCGCAGTTGCCCGCGGTGCGCGACGGGCAGGCCCTGGTCCAGGACGAGGGCAGCCAATTGGTGGCCAGCGCGCTCGCGCTGGCGCCGGTGGCCGATGACGCCGGGCGATGGTTGGACCTGTGCGCCGGGCCGGGCGGCAAGACCGCGCTGCTGGCCGCACTGGGCGCCGCGACGGGGGCCAGGGTCACCGCGGTGGAGCAGGCGCCCCACCGCGCCGACCTGGTTGTCGAGAACACCCGCGGCCTGCCGGTCGAGGTGTTGCAGGCCGACGGACGCCAGACCGGCCTCGACCCGGGTTTCGACAGGGTCCTCGTGGACGCGCCGTGCACCGGTCTGGGTGCATTGCGCCGCAGGCCTGAATCGCGCTGGCGGCGCCAGCCCGCCGACATTCCGGCGCTGACCCGGCTGCAACGTGAACTGTTGGAAGCCGCGATCGCGCTGACCCGGCCCGGTGGTGTCGTCTTGTATGCCACCTGCTCGCCACACCTGGCCGAAACGGTAGGCGTGGTCGGTGACGCGCTGCGGCGCCATCCGGTGTCCGCGATGGACACCCGGCCGCTGTTCGAACCGGTCGCAGATCTGGGGGAGGGCCCATACGTTCAGCTGTGGCCACACCGGCACGGCACCGATGCCATGTTCGCCGCGGCCCTGCAAGTGGGCTCACAGTAGGCTGAAGCCCATGTCAGGCAAGACAGATCGGCCGCTGATCGCGCCGTCGATACTGGCCGCTGATTTCGCCCGGCTGGCCGACGAGGCCGCCATCGTCGAAGGCGCCGACTGGTTGCATGTCGATGTGATGGATGCGCACTTCGTGCCGAACCTGACGATCGGGCTACCGGTGGTGGAAAGTCTGTTGGCCGCCACCGACATTCCGATGGATTGCCATCTGATGATCGAGGACCCCGACCGCTGGGCGCCGCCGTACGCCGAAGCGGGCGCCTATAACGTCACGTTTCACGCCGAGGCAACCGACAACCCGCTCGGTGTGGCCCGTGACATCCGCGCCGCCGGCGCCAAGGCGGGGCTGAGCATCAAGCCCGGCACCCCGCTGGAGCCTTATCTGGACATCCTCAAGGACTTCGACACCTTTCTGGTCATGTCGGTCGAGCCCGGCTTCGGCGGCCAGGAGTTCATTCCTGAAGTGCTCAGCAAGGTGCGCGCGGTACGCAAGTTGGTCGACTCCGGCGAGCTGACGATCCTGGTCGAGATCGACGGCGGCATCAACGCCGACACCATCGAGCAGGCCGCCGAAGCCGGTGTCGACTGCTTCGTCGCCGGATCTGCGGTCTATGGCGCCCGGGACCCGGCCGTCGCGGTCGAGGCGCTGCGGCGACGGGCGGGTGCCGCGTCACCGCATTTGCGGCCATGAGCCGCGCCGCGGCGGCCATCAGCTACGACGCCGCCATGCGCCTTGCGGTTGAGCACGCCGACCTGGTCAAGGGCAGCACGTACCCCAACCCGCCGGTCGGTGCGGTCATCCTCGACCGCGACGGCCGGGTGGCCGGTGCCGGCGGCACCGAACCCGCGGGCAGCGCACACGCCGAGGTGGTGGCACTGCGCCGGGCGGGACGCCGGGCCGAGGGCGGCACCGCGGTGGTCACCCTGGAACCCTGCAACCACCACGGCAAAACCCCGCCGTGCGTGGATGCGCTGCTCGACGCGGGCATCGCGTCGGTGGTGTACGCGGTCACCGATCCGAACCCGAAGGCGGCCGGCGGTGCGGCGCGGCTGGCGGCCGCCGGAGTGCACGTCGTCGGCGATATGGAAGCCGATCTGGTCGCGGCCGGACCGCTGCGCGAATGGCTGCACAAGCAACGCACCGGCTTGCCGCACGTGACATGGAAGTACGCCACCAGCATCGACGGCCGCAGCGCGGCCGCGGACGGCTCCAGCCAGTGGATATCCAGCGAGGCCGCGCGCGCCGACCTGCACCGCCGCCGAGCGGCTGCCGATGCCATCGTGGTGGGGACCGGGACGGTGCTCACCGACGACCCGACGTTGACCGCCCGGTTGGCTGACGGCGGCCTCGCGGACCGCCAGCCGCTGCGGGTGGTTGTGGGAAGACGCGAAATCCCTTCGGAAGCAAAGGTTCTCAACGACGACTCGCGCACGATGGTGATGCGCACCCGCGATCCCGCCGAAGTGCTGCAGGCGCTGTCCGATCGTACCGACGTCCTGCTCGAGGGCGGGCCGACACTCGCCGGGGCGTTCTTGCGAGCGGGGGTGATCGATCGCATCTTGGCCTATGTCGCGCCGATTCTGCTGGGTGGACCGATCACCGCGGTCGACGACGTCGGGGTGCCGAGCATTGCCCGGGCGCTGCGCTGGCGCTACGACGGCATCGAACGGGTCGGCCCGGATCTGCTGCTGAGCCTGGTGCCCCGTGAGCCTGCGACCGGGTCGGTCAGGGGCGACCGCCCAGGCCCGGGATGAGCATCGGAACGCGGCGACGGTAGTCGCGGTACTGCTCCCGGAACACGCGAATGAGGTCGCGCTCCTCGAATCGGACCGCGAGCAGGATGTAGCCGGTTGTCGCGACCGCAAAGAGCAAGTGCCCCAACGTCATTCTCGGTGTCACCCAGAACGCGATCAAAAAACCCAGGTATAGCGGGTGCCGAACCACCCGGTAGAAAAGTGGCGTCATGAACTGGTGCTCGGCAAGCCGTCGCCGCCGCAACCGGGCGAACACCTGACGCACGCCGAACAGGTCGAGATGATCGATGAGGAGGGTGCTCAGAGAACTGCCGGAAGGCCGCGCAGAGGTCCCATCGCTGGGCGCCACACCGAGATTGTGCTCCGCTTTTCCACGAAATACAGCGTCTCAGCGAATACCGCGCCTAGACGCGAGGCGCGACCGGTTGCTCCTCGTGCAGTTCGGGCTCCTCGGCATGGGTGCGACGGCTGCTGATCAGCAGCCCCAACAGGGCACCCACCACGCAGACGATGGCCGTCACCGTGAAGATGCCCCCGTACATTTCGGCGAACGCGTGCCGGTAGAGGTTTCCTTGCGCGAGGATCCGTTCGGCCAGGCTCGCGTCGGCCGGCACTTGCGCCGACAGCTTCGAAACGATGTGCGGCAGTTGATAAAAGCCCCACGCGCTCAGCGCGGCCACCCCGATCAGCATGCCCGTCATCCGGGCCACCACCACCGCCGCCGAAGCAATTCCGTGCTGCGCCGACGGCACCACCCGCAAGCTCGCGGACGTCAGCGGCCCGATGACCAGACCGAGGCCCAGACCGGCGACCGCCAGGTCGGTGTCCAATGCGGGCAATGACAGCAGTCCAAAGATGTTGTGCCGCTGGCTGAGTAGGTCGACCGACCACTTCGAGATCAGCCAGTAGCCGCCGGCCGCGATCAACAGCCCGACGAAGGCCATCGCCCGGTCGCCGACCTTGGTTGCGATCCAGCCGCCGAGCAGCGCGCCGATCGGCAGCGCGATCCAGAAGCGCAGCAGCAGGATGGCGGCCTGGTCTTGGTCCTTGCCGAGTACGCCCTGGGCGAACAGCTCGACGTCGACCAGCGTCACCATCAGCGCCGCACCGGCGCACAGCGACGCGCCGAGCGCGGATAGAAACGGCCCGAAGTGCACCCCGGTGGGTTCGATCAACTTGGTGCGCGCAAACCGCTCCCACACCGCGAACATCACCGCGACAGCCACCGCCGCGATCAGCAGCGGCGGGCCGTAGCTGGGCAGCGCGTGATGGCCGTCGGGATTGGAGTTGTATAGACCGATCACCGCCAGACCCAACGTGATTGCCAGCAGCAATCCGCCGACCACGTCGATCTTTTCCGGCTCGGCGCTGCGCTCCCGCGACGGCAGGGTGAACTGGATCATCACCATCGCGGCCAACGCCAGCGGCACGTTGATCCAGAAAACGTCCTGCCAGCGACTTGTCAGCCAGACGATGGCGATGCCGTACAGCGGGCCGAGCACGCTGCCCAGCTCCTGCGCGGCGCCGATGCCGCCGAGTATCCCGGCGCGGTTGCGCTGGCTCCACAGGTCCGCGCCGAGGGCGAGCGTCACCGGCAGCAACGCGCCGCTAGCCACGCCCTGAATGGTGCGGCCGACCACCAGCACATGCAGATCGGTGGACAGCGCGGTGATCACCGAGCCGACGACGAACGTGCCTAGGCTGACCTGGAGCAGCAGTTTGCGGCCGAATCGGTCCGAGGCGCGGCCCAACAGCGGCATCGCGGCGATGTAGCCCAACAGGTACCAGGTGACGATCGGCGTGATGCGTTGCAGCTGATTGATCGGGACGCCGACGGTGTTGATGATGTCGCGCATGATGCTGACCACGACATAGGTGTCGAGGGCACCGAGCAGTACGGCGAGGCTGCCCGCGCCGATGGCGACTCCGCGGCCGGCGTGCGGCGCCGTCATCCGGCTACCGGCGGC
>JAFAID010000609.1 GCA_019236925.1 Mycobacterium sp.
ACCATCTAGCTCGATCGCCGCCTTCGCTGGCGCCCCGTTCGCCAGTTCCTTGGCTGAGGCCGGTCTGCCGGGCCGCCTAGGGTCAGACAATCCTCGGTCATCGCCGAGGGCTTGGCGGCCGGACCAAGTGAGTGGACTCTCCGCACCTATAGCGGATCAAGTCATCGTCCAAAGCCGGCGTGCCGAGGACGAACGTCCTCATCTGAATTCTGAATGACTTTCGTCGCTATGCGCGATGTGGCCGGTAGGCAGATTGGGTCACATGGCGCACCAACAAGGGTTATCATGCGCGAGACCGAATGCGATCGCCCGGAGAGCACACGCGATGGGCCGATCGACAACCGGCTGGCATCGTCCGCCGCATCACTGTCTTTGACAGACCAAGCGGATCGAGCCCATAACGGGGCCGTCCAGGGCCCGATGCCCATTGACCACCCTTACGACTTAATTGGCATGGTCGCGAGCCGGATTACTGTGCAGCGGTCGAGACCGTCATCGCGAAGGTCCCTCTCTGCGGCCAGGTAGGCGCCATTGTCACCAGTCCGGACAAATCGCGGGCGTACGTGGCCCGGGGCGACTCGATCGAGATGATCAGCCGCCTGCATCACACCGTGGGAATTATTCCTATCAATGCATATCCGAAAGACCTCACGAATCAATACCGACGGACGTCGGCTCTATGTCAGCGACTACCAGGGCTCCGTTTCAGTCATCAACATCGCCGACTACCGCGTCGGTGTTATTCGCGGAGCTTGTCGTGCGCTGGAGGTCGTCACTGCCGATGGGTCTGTCATCTACGCGGCACATAACGCAAACGACCATTGCGCTAGTTGGGTTTCGGTGGTGAGCACCGATGTCTCCACGGTTGTCGCCACTGCCGGTTTCGATGGCTATGCCGTCACCGACCTGGCCGTGAACCCGGACGGGACTCGGGTGTATGTCGCGTTGGCCCGACACAGCTCCTACTATCGGTACGCAGCTGGTTTGGTCGCTGTGATCGACGCCGCAGTCTGCGCCGTGATCGGTGCCATCGATTTGCCCATGTCGCCTGACACCATCACTGTCAGCCCGGACGGATCGATGATGTACGCGACCCACTACGACACCGAAGCGGTGTCGGCAATCGACCTTGTCACCCATAGCATCATGCCAATTGCACTGGCCGACAACCCACTTGAGCTGACGCTTACCCCAGATGGCTTGCAAGCGTATGTAGTAAGTCGTTCCTCGCTGTCGGTCGCCGATACCGTCACCAATGAACCTGCGCGCATCACGGGCGGCGACCTGCCCCGATGTGTGCAGATCAGTCCCGACGGCAAGCGAGCCTACGTCAGCAATTTCGGTGACCACACGGTGTCGGTCATCGACACTGTGACGCAGTGCGTCAGCAACACCATCGACGTCGGTGGCTATCCGGAGACGTTGGCGCTCAGCCCCGATGGCCAGCGGCTGTATGTCGGCCACTATTGGTCTGGCATCGTCACCGTGATCGCAACCTCTAGCTGCGCTGGCGGGGCAGCATGGCGGCCGGTACCAATTATGGGCGGCGCCGCCAGCTCCTCCCGCCCCTCCGGCGCCACCAGCTCCCCCTCCCCCTCCGCTGTAACCGGTATCCGCACGCTTTGGCCGGCTTCACCGCCGAGTCGCCTTCTTGGCGCGCACTTGCGTGCCTCGTGCACGTTGGCAAGCTCTGATGCATCCTGCGGGGCGGTTGTGGCACCGATTTGTTCAACTCCGTTACGTTGCGCCAGGGGGCTTTCAAGTCGTCAAGTTGTTGGGCCGGCCGATGCACTGTCCGCGTGCCCGGACAGCCTAATGTGGAGGTGCGCGGCATTTCCGACCGACCTCCAGATCAAGCCCGGCCAACCTCGCCAGAATGCCGGTCACCATCCGGACCATCGCATTCGAAGCGTCGATACCCTCACTGTAGAGAGTAAGGGTTAGGAGAACGATATCCCGTTCTCCTACTTCGCGATCGTCGCCATGAGCTCGGAAGCCTTCCGGCCAAGCCGGCCGATACTGGGCGCCATACGGAGCGCGATGGCATCGCGCGGACGAGCATAGTTTAGCAGCGCGCCAAGTTTGGGACGCTGTCCACAACAACTCGCGAGTCCCATCGTGACAGTCTGCGACGAAACCCCTTAGCATAAGGTCTTAAGCCCCTACCAGCCAGCGTCGCCCAGTGGTCAGATCGGACTGCGTCGATGCTCCTGTGAGGTGGTGTCCGGGAAGGGCATCCTTCGGATGCCATCCCGCAGTAGGCCGTACCGGAAGGGGCGATTGAGGTGGACAAATGACAACATCAGCGCAAGACGCGGCTTTGGTGTTCGCCTCCGTTGCCTTCCGCCCCCTTTTGCTGCCTACCATCTCTGCGGTGCTGGGTGTGTTCGCCGTGCTGGCATCGGCCCGCATTTGGTTGGTTCGTCGCTGGCGGCATCGTCCTTGGTCTGCTCAACGCAATGCTGGTGCGGCGCTTGGTGCAGGCGATCACCGGCGGGGCCCGACCGCTGAACTGCACGATGGCGCTCAATTGGCCCGCGCGGCTGATGATCATGTCGGAGACCGGGCTGAGGTTTACCTATTTCGGCCCGCGGGGGTTGGCGTGTTCGGCATGGCCCTGTTCCCAGTGCCGCTCGTGTTGAGCACGACGGTGCCGGTAATCCGAGCAGTGCGTAGCCCGAACAACTGGAGCGCGGACGGTGCGAAGCAATGACTGAGACAATCCTCGCCGGCGCGACAATCGAAGTCGGCCACCACAAGACTGCCGAATGGTTCGGCTTCACCGTCAATGTCGACACCGTGTTGTCGACCGTGATCGCGGCCTCGGTCGTCGTCGCGCTGGCCTTCGTCCTGCGCGCCAAGGTCACCTCCTCCGGCGTTCCCTCCGGGGTGCAGCTGTTCTGGGAAGCGATCACCATTTTCCTGCGCGACCAAATCGAAACCACGATCGGGATGCGCATCGCATCGTTCGTTCTGCCGTTGGCCGTGGCGTTGTTCGTGTTCATCCTTATCGCCAACTGGCTGTCGGTGGTGCCGCTGCAGTACCGCGATTCGACGGGTGTCCACGAGTTGCTTCAGGCCCCGGCCTCCGACATCAACTTCACGCTGGCACTGGCAGTGTTCGTGTTCCTCTTCTACCACGCGGCGGGCATCTGGCGGCGCGGTTTGTTCGGATACCTGGTGAAGCTGGTGAAGGGCCACATCGCGTTGTTGGCACCGATCAACCTCATCGAGGAATTGTCCAAGCCGGTCTCCTTGTCACTCCGTCTCTTCGGCAACATGTTTGCCGGCGGCATCCTGGTCGCGCTGATCGGGCTGTTTCCGTGGTATGTCTTGTGGCTGCCCAACGCGATCTGGAAGAGCTTCGACCTGTTCGTCGGCGCTATCCAGGCCTTCATCTTCGCGCTTCTGACGATCTTGTATTTCAGCCAGTCGATGGAACTGGACGAGGAGAGCCACCAGTGAAGATACGAATCTGCGCCCCGCCGTTGTGTTCACCACGTCGATCGAGAGGTCGGTGACGGCGATGGGTGAACAGACCGTCAACCTGCTCGCGGCCGGGGACGGCGGTACCAATAACTTCCTGGTGCCCAATGGCACGTTCTTCGTCGAGCTGTTCATCTTCTTGATCGTGCTAGGCGTGATTCGGGTATTCGTGGTGCCGCCGGTGATGAAGGCGCTGCGCGACCGCGACGCCATGATTCGCCAGACTGTTGATGACGACAAGGACTCAAACGGCGTGTTCGCCGCCGCCCGCGCCGACTACAAAGCAGCGATGGGCAAGGCGCGCACCGAGGCCTTAGGAATCCGGGACGAGACTCGCGCAGAGGGGCGCAAAATCCTCGAGGAGATGCGCACCCGGGCGTCCGACGAGGCCACCCAGGGGCTGCAGGGGGCTGCCGAGCAACTCGAGCAGCAGGCCGACGCGACCGCAGACAATGTGCGCGCGTCGGTGGAGAGGATGTCGAAGACGCTGGCTCGCCGCATCCTCGGCGCGGACAGCGCTCCCTCGATCAGAAGCGCAACCGCAGGGGGACAGGGCACTGCCGAAAAGACCGGAACCACAACGGCGCCGGGACCGTAACGGCCATGTCGACATTCATCGGAAACCTTATCGGATTCGCCGTCATCATCTGGCTGGTGCGGCGCTACGTGGCGCCGCCGGTGCGACGATTGATGACCGGCCGCCAGGAGCAGTTGCGCAAGCAGTTGCAAGAAAGTGCCGAAGCCAAGCGGCGGTTGGCCGGCGCCAAGGATGCGCACGCGAACGCGGTCGAAGAGGCCAAGGTCAAAGCGCAGCGACTCATCGAACAGGCACACGCGGATGCACGACACATCGCCGAGCAAATGCGCGAACAGGCGGAGGCGGAGGCGGAGCGAGTCAAAGCACAAGGCGCTCAGCATATTCGGCTGTTCTATGCCCAGTTCGTTCGAAAGCTACGGGAAGACGCAGGCATGGAATCCATCCGTCGCACAAGCGAACTGGTTCGCGATCACGTGTCCGACCGGCGGGCACAATCGGCGACTGTCGACCGGTTCCTTGACGATCTCGATGCGATGGCCCCGTCGAAGGCGGTGGTCCTCGAGGACCCGGCCACCACGAGCATGCGCCCAGCCAGCCGTAAGGCGCTGTGCACGCTGGTCGATCGGTTCGACGAAGTGGCACACGCACTTGACGGACACGATTTGTCCAGTCTTTCCGACGATTTGGCCGCCGTAACCGAGCTGCTGACCCGGCAGGCGAGCCTGATCCGCCACCTGGCAGACCCCGCCGACGACCCGGCGCCGAAGCTCAGTCTGCTGGAAGAGGTGCTGGGCGGTGAAATAGGCGCTGCCGCCCTCGAGGTGTGCAACAGCGCGGTGTCGGCCCGCTGGTCGGCCGGTGCAGACCTGGTCGACGGCATCGAGCACGTGGCGCAGCTTGCTCTGCTCGTACGCGCCGAACGCGACGGAGTGGTCGACGAGCTTGAAGACCAGCTGTTCTGGTTCGGCCGTGTGCTGGACGCTCAGCCGCGTCTGACCACGCTGCTGAGCGATTACACCGCGCCGGCGTCGAGCCGCGTCAAGCTGCTCAACAGCATCCTCGACGGCCCATTCGACGTCAATTCGATAACTGCACAG
>JAFAID010000630.1 GCA_019236925.1 Mycobacterium sp.
TCGGGCCCACCGCGTCGATGACGGCGACCCCCCTCGAACCCGGCGCCGGCCGGGAAATGCGGTGTCACACCGGAGTAGTGGCCCCGGACGTAGAGCAGATCGGAGGGATTGATGGGGCTGAACCGGATCTTCAGCCGCACCTCGCGCCAACTGGGCACGATTTCGCCGCTGGACGAAGACTGTCGCACCTTCCTCGACGAATCGCTTCGCTGTGGCCAGGCCGATCCCGCTGCTGCCGCCAGTCACGACGGCGGACTTGTCTTCAGCAGGTTCCTCGACGTGCCCTGATGCGACGAATCTTGACCAATCATTTGCGTGTCGTTCGCCTCGGCCAGGCCGGTTGCTCACCGGCATGGCCGACAGCCTGTGCGGGCTAGGAACGTCAGCTTTCTTCATCTCTAGCCAGGAATTCGGTTACGTCACTAGCGAATTCGTTAGCGTGCTGGAACAGGAACCCGTGGGCGGCGTCAGGGTAGATCTTGACTGTGGCCTGCGGAATCAGTCCGGCCAGTAGATGTGAGAAGTGGGGGTGGATCATCGGGTCGCTATCACCGTTGGCGATGAACACCGGGTGCTCAATGGCGTTGACACGTTGCAGCTCAGCGTGATTGGGGATGCCCCATTCGCATACGGCGTCGTACTGGGCTTGCGTGGTCGCCCAGGTGGTGAATGTGTCAGCGTCAGCCCGTCCAAAGATCCGTCCCAGCGCTTGCTGGCCTGCACCCCGGCTGGCTTCCGAGGACGTGAAGAAGACGTCGAGGTAACCGTTCGGGTCCGGTTCCGGTTTGCCCACCGCACCGATCACCTCGGGCGCCCAGCCGTGCATTCCCGAACCGCCGCGCGGCGCCGAAGATGCCAGGACGAGCCGACGCACCACATCTGGACGGTAGAGGGCGATGTCCTGCGCTACGAAGCTGCCGATGGAGAATCCGAGGATATCGACCTGGGAAACGTCGAGTGTGGCGATGAAGGCGATCGCGTCGCGGGCCATTTGCCCGATCGTGTCAGGTGTTGTTCCCGTGCTCGACCCGACGCCCACGTTGTTGAACGCGATGACCCGGTGGTGGGCGGCCAGGGCATCTACCAGTGGCGGGTCCCAGTTGTCGAGGTTCCCGCGGAAGTGCTGCAACAGCACCAACGGCAGGTCGCCGGAACCAATTTCACGGTAAGTGTAGTCGATTCCGTTGTCGGCGCGGACAACTCGGTTGGGGATGGTCGCGTAGCTGGTTTCTGTCGAAAGGGCGAGCAGGTCAGACTCGGGCGCATCTGATGCTGTGCTGGTCATGATGTTTTCCTTTCAAAATGTGGTCGGTTTATTTAGTTGTGGTTCTTCGATGCCGCGGTTCTGTAATCCCTTGGCAGGAAACGTGTTTTCAGTTGTTGCGACCGCGGAGACTCAGCGTTGTGCTCCGCTGGCCCCCGCGGCACAATCGGCGCGAGCCGGTGCGCTCTTTCCTCGTGTGCTCAGGAGTTGATGACGACTACGCTCGCAGCCCGGGCAGCGCACAACCATCGCCCCGAGGATTGATGTTTAGCGCGGGGTGGGGGTAGAGCTAAGCGGGTCCGGTGCTGACGGACGGGTCAATCAGACCCGGCGCACGAACCGAGTCAATTCGGCGCGTGAGTTGATGCCCAGCTTGGCGAACGCATTGCGGACGTGGGTTTTCACCGTATGAAGAGAAAGGTGCAGCTGCGCGGCGACGTCGCGGTTGGTCACACCCTGTGCGATCAGGTTGATGACCTTGAGCTCGGTGTCGGTGAGGCTGTCCCAGCCCGTTTTCGCCCGCGTCTGACTCACGATGCGCCGCTCCACACCCAGCCGGCGCAACTGGCGGCCGACCCGGCGCGCATCGGCGAGCGCTTCATGCTGCATATAGGTGTCGAAAGCGGCGTTGAGCTGAGCCGCCGCCTCGCCACTACGACCACTGCGTGCGAGTTCACTGCCCGCATCCTCAGCAGCTATCGCGTAAAGAAGCGGCCGCGACGACGATTCAAGCAACTCCGCGGCAGCCACCAAAGCTGCGGCGTCGCGCTCGAGGATCCCGCGTGCATACCCCGCAACCCCGGCAAACAGCGGAACCCGGGGCCGCTCACGCTCGAGTACCTCGGTGGCCTGCAAGACCCGCGCGCGCAGGCCGGCGTCGCCGGCCGCCGACGCAACTCGCGCACCCAAGACCACCCGATCTAAGGCCTGAGGCGTGAGCGGTGTCCCGAATAGGGTGATGTCGCCGAGCCAGCGCATCGCGTCATG
>JAFAID010000664.1 GCA_019236925.1 Mycobacterium sp.
TGCATCGCCAAGGACCTGACGCCGACGATCGAGGCCGTCCGGCGCGCCGATGACCCGCTGCGCGGTCTGGCCCAACTGATCGATGCGGCGATATCGCTGGGCGCCCGCGAACGCAACCTGCTGACCGCCGCCCAGCGGGCCGGGTCGCTGACCGCCGACATCTCGAACTCGCTGTATGAGGCGCTCAGCGAGCTTGCCCGACGGGGTCAGCAGGCCGGCGTCGTGCGTGCCGACCTGGTCGCCGACGATCTGCCGCGGCTGGTCGCGATGCTGTACAGCGTGCTCTGGACGATGGATGCCAACAGTGACGGCTGGCGTCGCTACGTCGCCCTGTTACTCGACGCGATATCGGTGAAACAACGTCAGCCGCTGCCGCGGGCGGCCGCTCTTCGTTTTGCACCGACGAGTAGCTGGCCCATCTGAGGGTCGGCCCGTTATCGGATCGTGACTATTTCTTGATTTGCCCGTAAGGTGCTTTCTCGTGGCGCGACATCGATTAGCCAGCGACCGGCGTAAGTCGCCGGTCGCCATGGCTGCGGTGGTTGCGCCGGCCGCCCTGTTCTTTGCCGTCGGCGGAAGCGCCGACGCGGCCAGCACCCGCGGTCACCCCGATTCGGTAGCTGAAGCCGCGCCGTGCTGCGTGGAGGTCGCCGCAACCGCGGCGACCTCGTCGTCATGGGCTTTTTCTAGCGTGAGCATCGAACCCGGCGAGATGGCGCAGGCATCGAGGGCATCACGATGGCGAGTGGTGAACCTGAATGCCCCGAAGTTGCTACCCGTCGGGGTCGCACTGGAACGGGGTCTACAGGTCAAGACGATCTTGGCTGCTCGCGCCGTCAGCGCGGCGTTCCCCGAGATCAAGAACATCGGTGGGGTTCGGCCGGACTCGAAGCCGTGGCATCCGCGGGGTTTGGCGCTCGACGTGATGGTCCCCAATCCGAGTAGTGCTCAAGGCATAGCGCTCGGGAATGAGATCGTCGCTTTCGCGCTGAAGAACGCCCAGCGATTTTCGTTGCAAGACTGCATCTGGCGCGGCACCTACTACACCCCGAGTGGGCGATCAGGATCTGGCTACGGCCACTACGACCACGTCCACATCACCACGCACGGCGGCGGATACCCCACGGGCGGGGAAGTCTACAGCCGCTAAGCGCGCATACTTTTTCGTTGAGCTCAGGGGTTTTCGGCGCGTCGCCGCGCTACGACGCCGCCGGTCCGGTGAGCAGCTGCCGAATCACAGGCGCAGCCCAGCGGCACAGTTCCTCGCGGCTCAAGTTGGCCACCGGCGGATTCACCAACACATAACGGGTCATTGCCAGCCCGATTACGAAGGCGCCGGTCAGCCCGGCCCGCTGCACAGGATGGTCCGGAGTAGCGGTGATCAGCTTGGGCGCGATCTGCTTTGCGAACACCTGCCGCAGTGTGTCGGCCGCGAGTTGGCTCGTCATCGCCGCTCGCAACAGCGCCACGAACGTCTCGTCTTCTTCCCACACCGCGAAAAATCGCTCCAACAAAATGTTCGCGACGTCGTCGGGATCAAGGCCCGACAGATCGGGCAGTTCGATCGCGAAATCGGCTGCCGCCGCGAATAAGTTCTGCTTGCTGCCGAAGTAGCGGATCACTAACGCCGCATCCACGCCGACGTCCGCGGCGACGGCGCGCAAGGTCGTGCGTTCATATCCTTCAGCCCCGAATCGGCGACGTGCTGCGGCCAAGATGTCGGCGCGGGTTCGGCTGGCGCTGCGGGGTCGAGCTGAAGTCACGATGGCGCCGGCCCGACCAGGAGCTGACGAAGGACCGGGCCGGCCCACCGGCTGAGTTCTTCCCGGCTGAGGTTGGCCACCGGCGGATTGCGAAGCACCGACCTGGTTGCGGCAAGCCCGATCACGAACGCGTCCGCCACCGCAATGCGCTTCATGTGGTTGTCCGGGGTGGCGCCCCTGAGTGTGGGCGCGACATGGGTGGCCAGCGTCTGGTTCAAGGTATCCGCTGCGACCCGGCTCGTCATTGCCGCGCGTAACAGCGCGATGAACGCGTGGTCGTCCTCCCACACCGCGAAATACCGGGGCAGCAGCATGTCCGCAATGTCGTCGGGCTCCGCACCCGACAGGTCGGGCAAATCAATCCTGAATTCGGTGGCCGTCGCGAACAGGTCTTGCTTGCTGCCGAAGTAGCGGATCACCAACGCCGCGTCCACTCCGACATCCGCCGCGATAGCGCGCAACGTGGTGCGCTCGAACCCCTCCGCCGCAAATCGGCGGCGGGCGGCGACCAGAATGTCGGCCCGCGTCTGAGCGGCATCGCGAGGCCGCGTCTCAGCCATCCTGAAACTGTATATGTCACCTGCTGTTGACAAGGTCGGGGGGGCCGCGTATGTTCTAAGTCATCAGTTGTTGACAAAAGTCATCGGTCGTTGAAATTAGTTCCAAGCAGGGCAGGTGGTCCCTATGGCTGGCGGCATTAGACCAACCACCTGCCTGTTGGCGTCCCAAGCGAACCAAGTAGCGGTCTCGTTCGTGATACATGCGAGGGCGTTTTCGAGCCCGGGTTCACACAGCCCGTGGTCACCGCTACTGGGCGCCCATGCTGTTGGCCCGACCCAGATCGGGATCAGCGAATACCGCGATGTCCGCGTGCCGAGGGGTCACGTGGACGACGCGGAATGTCATGAGCGGCAACGACGCCGGCAGGAACACGTACGGAGAAGGGTAAGGAACGTGACACAGTCATTAAGCCGCAACGATTTTCGTGTTCACACCGCTGGCAGTGTCATCGCCGGCGTGCAGGGCGCACTTCCGGAGCATCGATACGCCCAGAGCGAGATCACCGAGACCATTGCCGCATTACCGGCTTTCGACGGGTGCCAGGACGTGGTGCGTAAGTTCCACGCGAGTTCCAAGGTCGACAGCCGCTACCTGGTGTTGCCCCTCGAGGAGTACGGGTCGCTAACCGACTTCGGCGACGCGAACAACATCTTCATCGAGAATGCGGTGGAACTCGGTTGTGCGGCGCTGACAGCAGCGCTCGACGAAGCCGGATTGCAGCCGCGCGACGTCGACGTCATCTTCTCAACAACCGTCACCGGTATCGCCGTTCCGTCCATTGACGCTCGCATCGCCACACGGCTGGGACTGCGACCGGATGTCCGGCGGGTGCCGTTGTTTGGGCTGGGCTGCGTCGCGGGTGCCGCGGGAGTGGCCCGCATGAACGATTACTTGCGCGGTGCGCCCGACGACGTCGCGGTGTTGGTGGCTGTCGAGCTGTGCTCGTTGACCTACCCTGCGGCCGGACGCTCGATTGCCAGCCTCGTCGGCACCTCGCTGTTCGGCGACGGCGCGGCGGCGGTGGTCTCCGTCGGCGAACGGCGCGCGGAGAAGATCGGCGCCGCGGGCCCCGACGTCCTCGGATCGCGTGGCCACCTCTACCCCGACTCGCAGGGCACGATGGGCTGGAACATCGGTTCGACCGGATTCGGCCTCATCCTATCTCCGGACGTCGCGTCCGTCGTCGAGCAGTATCTGCCTGACGACGTCACGAATTTCCTTGCAGGACACGGTCTGAACATCTCCGATATCGCTACCTGGGTCAGCCACCCCGGTGGCCCGAAAGTCATCGAGGCGATCGTCGGCTCACTCGGATTGTCCGACGACGCACTGGAACTGACGTGGCGCTCGCTCAGCGAGGTCGGCAATCTCTCGTCGGCATCGGTGCTGCATGTGTTGCGCGACACCATCGCCAAGCGCCCAGCAGCAGGCAGCCCCGGGCTCATGATGGCCATGGGTCCTGGCTTCTGCTCCGAACTCGTGATGCTGCGCTGGCGCTGATTCCGATGAACTGGTATCAGCTGTTGATCGGCGCGGTCGCCGTCGAGCGCCTGGCCGAACTCGTGGTGACCAAACGCAACCGCGCCTGGAGTCAGGCGCACGGCGGCGTCGAGTTCGGCGCCGGACACTATCCGGTGATGGTGGCGCTGCACACCGCGCTACTGGTGGGATGTCTGGCCGAGCCGATCGTGTTGCACCGCCCCTTCATCGCAGCGCTTGGCTGGCCGATGCTCGCGATTGTGGTTGCCGCACAGGCGTTGCGCTGGTGGTGCATTGGCACCTTGAAGCATCAGTGGAACGCCCGGGTGATCGTGATTCCGGGCGCGGCACGTGTGACTGGCGGCCCGTATCGCTTTCTGCCTCACCCGAACTACGTTGCGGTGATCGCCGAAGGCTTTGCGCTGCCGCTGGTGCACTCCGCGTGGATCACGGCGCTGGTGTTTTCGGTTCTCAACGCAGTCTTGCTGAGAACGCGAATTCACGTGGAAAATTCGGCACTGGCGAGCCTGGCATGATCGATCTTCTCGTCGTCGGCGGTGGCCCAGCCGGACTGGCCACCGCGATTCACGGTGCCAAAGCCGGCCTGGAAGTGGTCGTGGTCGAAAGGCGTAACGGACCGATCGACAAGGCCTGCGGTGAAGGTCTGATGCCACACACGCTGCGGCACCTGGATCGGCTCGGCGTGCACCCACACGGCAAGCCGTTCCGGGGGATCAGCTACCGCGAGGGCAACCGACACGTCGACGCGCCATTCAAGCGTGGCGCCGGGCGCGGCGTACGCCGAACCGTGCTGCACAGCGCGCTTCTCGACACCGCCGCCAGCGCGGGCGTGCGGATCTGCCACGACGAAGTGGGTGAGATACGCCAAGACGCGACGTCTGTCCACGTCGGGCAGTGGCGGGCACGCTACCTCGCCGCCGCCGACGGACTGCACTCGCCGATTCGCCGGTCCCTCGGCCTGGAGCGACCGAGCCCGAGTGCCCGTCGTTGGGGCATCCGACGGCACGTGCGGACCGCGCCGTGGTCGGACTTCGTCGAGGTGCATTGGGCGCCTGGTGCCGAGGCGTACGTCACGCCGGTAGCCGACGACTGCGTGGGCGTCGCGGTGTTGAAGTCTAGTCGCGGCGGATTCGATTCCCACCTCGCGGAGTTTCCCGCTTTGCGGGATCGGATTGAGGGTCGGCCGCACGAGCCCGATCGCGCGGCCGGGCCGCTTCGCCAGCGGGTTTCAAACCGGGCGGCAGGCCGGGTTCTGCTGGTCGGCGATGCTGCCGGCTATGTCGATGCTCTCACCGGCGAGGGCCTCGGCCTGGCCTTCGGTGCGGCCGAGCTGTTGGTGGAATCCGTTGTCGCGGAACATCCCGACACCTACGACCGCCAGTGGCGTCAGATGACGCGGCGCTATCGGACGCTGACCGCGGCGTTACTTCGGGCCAGCGCCATCGCGCCCGTGCGCTCGCGTATCGTGCCGGCCGCGGCGGCGATGCCGACCGTCTTCACCGGTGTCGTCAATCTGCTTGCTCAATGAGAAGGCTGGCCGGTCAGATTTCTGCCGCGACAACGCTTGCCACCGTCGAGGGCATCACGCTTTCAGGAATCTCGCGCGTAGTGCTTCCGGACGAATTTTCACGCGTAACGACGTAGGTGTACCGATCTGCGCCCGGGTCCTTGGCGAGCGGTTCTTTGCTGTCGAGGAGATCTTCCAGTAGTTGGCGATCATCGGGATCTAGTGCGTCACCGTCGATGCTGCCGGAGGCCTTCAGGCCGGCGAAGCCGCCACGTCGCTCAATGAAGTAGCGAGCTGGGTCTTGCATAAGCGTGCCTCGACAGTCTTGGTCCGACAACGGCTCAGACAGAGATGTCGGCCGATGGAATGCCGACTCGCGTCCATGCGTCGTCCACCCCACGATATACGTTGGTATCGCGGGGGAACAGCGATCTGGCGGCAGCGCGGGTAAGCGTGGCGAACTCCTTGAACGTCGTGAACCGATAAGCTTCCGGACTGGTCAGCGCCGCATACCAGACCTTCCCGGCCCGTTCCCAGGATCGTCCACCAATGGTCGTTGCCGCGAGGTAGAAGGCGTGATTCGGGATGCCGCTGTTATCGTGCGGATCGCCTTCGGGGATGTAGTCGCGGTAATGCGACGGTTGCCGCGACAGGCAGTGTCGGGAGCCGGGTTGAATCATGTCGCGCAGGCAGGTGTACCCCTTCGCAATTGCGACGGGACCGAGGACGTCTGCGCCGATGAGCCAGTCCGCTTGGGCGACGGTCTGTTTCCTCCGCCACTGGTAAAACATCGTGCCGAACACGTCGGAGACACTCTCGTTGAGAGCACCTGGCTCGTCGGAGTAGTCGAGGCCCGCGGTGAACTGAGTGACGCCGTGCGTTAACTCGTGGCAGATAACGTCGTCCGCCTTCGTGAAGTCGAGGAATATCTGGCCATCCCCGTCTCCGTACGTCATCTGGGCGCCATTCCAGAAGGCGTTGTCATACCGCACGCTGTAGTGAATCGAAGAAATCAGCGTCATGCCGGCATCGTCAATCGAGTTTCGCCCGAAGCATTGCCGATAGAAGTCGATGACGGCGTGGGTTGTGTCGAACGCGCGTCTGGCCGTGATGTCCGCGCTGCTACCGGGATTCGATACTGGTGAGCCGGGCAGCGATCGAGTGTTTTTACAGTCGTACACCGTTACCGCCGGGACCGTCGCGAGCACACCGGCAACTTGCAGGGTGGTGATCCCGGTGGCAAGAAGGCTGGCCTGTATCGCCTCGGTCTGTGCGTTTCGCAGTCCTCGCCACGCTTCCTCGACCGCGACACAATCGCGCATGGCTTGTCGCGACTCTGCCGGAATCGACTCGTCCTCGGCGAGCCTGAGCAGGACACCTGTTGGAACGATGAAGCAATCGCCACGATCACACACGAGCCAACTCCTTTGAGAACGAACAGCTTAACTCGACCTAGAGGCGGAGCACGGTTGCGAAGGCCCCGGAACGAGCTTTGCACCCTTCGTGAGGGGCCGGCGGCGGCCAAAGGTCACCTTTTGAAAACGGTTGTGCAACGCGGCTCGTTTTCAAGATCAGTCCTGGTAAACAATTTAGTCGATGCCTAATACGACTCAGGTACGAGTATGCGGTTCTCGGCACCTCTTGACCGCGGAACCATCTGGGCGTGAATGAAGGAGCCGACGTTGATCACGGTCTTGGGTCGTTTCAGTATCACGGTGGTTGCCGGCGCGGGTTTGTGTGGGGCCGCAATGGCGTTGAGCCCGGATGCGGCAGCCATCCCGCTCATGACGGGCGGGTACCCGTGCATTCAGGGACCAGTAGGCGGAGCTGCGCCGACGGCGGCCGCGGGCGGACCTGTGGTCGCAGAAGTGTGTATTCCGCCTGCGCCGGCGGGCGCTGCACTCTCTGGCATTGCAGGCGCCCCCGCGGTTGCGCCTGGGCCGGCGGGTGCGGGTGCTCCGGTCGGCGCGCCCGTGCCAGCGGGTGCGGGTGCTCCGGTTGGTGCGCCGGTACCGGCAGGTGCTCCCGTGGGTGCGCCGGCGGGTGCGCCACTGCCGGTGGGTGCGCCGGTGATCGCAGGTGCGCCGACACCGGGAGGCGCCGTATTAACCGGAATGACTGGTGGCATGGCGGGTAAGGGTGCGCCGACTGGTCCCGCGCCGGCCGGCGGCCCTGTGCCCGGTCAGCCGACTCCACCCGGCCCTACGGCCTAGGCTGATCCTCTTCCGGTAATACGGGCATACGTGTCGCCACCAGCAGCTGCGTCTGGTGGCACGTGACGACCATTCGCAACGAGAGCCTTAGCGCATGCCCTTCGATCGTACGGCTACCCCCAGACTATTCCGACCTCATCGACGGTGAAAAAGCCTGCACAACAAGCAGTTTGACGCGTAGGTAGCCGAACGGCGTCTACCTGCGGAACCGCTCGAACCCAGCGGCTGTGGCCGCTGCTATTCCTTGACAATCACCGGGTCGCCGACGTTGACCGTGTTGAAGTACCACTCTGCGTCGGCGGGGCTGAGGCTGATGCAGCCGTGGCTGACATTCTCAAAGCCGAGTGAATTGATAGCCCACGGAGCCGAATGGACGAAGAGGCCGCGCCGGCTGATACGGACGGCGTAATCCACCGGAACTCGGTATCCCGCGGGATCGGTGAGCGGGACGCCGACGCTGCTCGAATCCATAATCACCGAGCGGTCTTTGGACAAGACGGTGTAGACGCCGACAGGCGTGGGAAATTCCGGTCTGCCCATCGAGGCCAGCATCACCCCGTCCTCGCCCCAGTGGGGTAGGTGGTGCGGTGCCGGCCGGGGAGGCGGCGGTGGTGCCCCGACTCCGTCGATGCTGACGGTGAATGTGTGATCTGAGATATCGGCAACGCCGAGGACGGCAGGGCCCGTTTTGATCTCCGTGGACAGGTCGCCCACCGAGAGCGCCACCGTGCTGTGCGCCGGCCAGAATCGGTCCGGAACCCACTGCACCACGTCGTTGTCGAGCCATTCGAACTTCCCGGTCATCCCGGGCGTCGATTTCACTTGAATGGCACGCTCAGCCGCGCGCCGGTTGGTGACCGGCGCGCTGAACGTCACCACCACGGGGTGTGCCACGCCCACCACCTCGCCCGGCGCTGGTAAAACCGACGCGATGGCGAAGGCGGACGACCCGTTCCGCCCGGCTCACGTCGGCTGGCGTCGCAACCACGGTCGCGCCGATCACAGTCACCGCAAGAACGCACCGAACAACCGCCCGCATGGCTCCGACCCCTTTTAATCGACAGAGTTGCAATTGTGATCGTAGGGGTGCCGTGGAGAGTGGAAGTGCAAGGGCGCGTTCGCAATTCGATCACGCCTCGGTTACGGTTTCATTACAGCGACCGAATCAGGCAACTCAATTGCGCGCCGGGATGAGGTGCTCAGTAGCGGCATTCGAACGTCGAACTTATGTCGAATTGGCCGTTTCCTAAGCTTGGCCTCATGACGGGAATCGAGCCCGCCTATTCAGCTTGGGAAGCCGATTCCAGCCAGTTCGTGTGCCACCGCATCGAATGCGCGCAGCGTGTCCAACAGCATCTGCGGGTCCCCAGAGTCCGGCTGGGTGGATAACTTCGCGGCGACCACCTCCGCGGCACGGTTGACGTAGATCATCTGACCGCACATGCCCTGGCACAGAACGACGTTGTTGCCCGGGTAGGGAAACCACACTTGGTTGCGGTACATGCCGCCGGGCATTTGGTTGTTAGCGGAGCTGGCGGCGAAAGCCTGACGTGAGTCGGGGCCGCCGTCAAGAGTGTCGGCGATCCATGCCGACGGCACCACTTGCTGGCCGGTCAACGAGACACCGTCGTGCAAGAACAGCGACCCGAACCGGATCATGTCGGTCAAACAGGCGTTGATGCCGCCGTCGA
>JAFAID010000678.1 GCA_019236925.1 Mycobacterium sp.
TCGCTGGTCTGCCAGTCGCAGCCGGTCAGCTCAACAGACAATTCCCACAACCGCGCTGCCATCACGGCGTCGCGGGCCTTCTTGCGCAGCCTGGTCACTCTCGGCTTGCCCCACTGGCTGAAGCGCGGCGCGAGATAGCTGCCGCTGGGCAGGTCCGTGGTAACCGCCTGAATGGTGGACCGCGCGCCCGTCGCCGCGCTGTGCGCGGGAAACCGCCGGAAGGTATGTTCTCGCACCCAAGGCAGCACACCAGTTGTGTCCCTGGTGATATCGGTATCCGTCGCACCCGGATCGGTCATGTACGTCCGCACGCCGCGGCGTGCTAATTCGCTGCTGAAGAGCACAACGGCCAGCTTGGATTCGCCATATGCTGCCCACTTCGAGTAGTTGCGGGTATGCCAGTTCAAGTCGTCGACGTGCAGCCGGCTCAGCGCGTAGGCCGAACTGACCACCGAGACCACCCGATCCTTGATCCTGTCGCCGAGCAGGCACGTCAACGCGAAATGGCCGAGGTAGTTGGTACCCATATGCGCCTCGAATCCGTCCGCCGTGCGCGTTAGCGGCAGACCCAGCACGCCGGCGTTGTTGATCAGCACGTCGACGCCATCCACCGAGTCGGCGAACTTGCGCACGCTGGCTAAATCGGCGAGATCGAGGTGGGCTATCTCAACGTCGCCGGTCATGGTGGCTGCGGCTTGCTCAGCTTTCGAAATGGTGCGGCAGGCGATCATGACGCGGTGACCAGTGGCGGCGAGTGCCGCGGCGGTTGCCTTGCCGACGCCGCTATTGCCGCCCGTGACAATGACTCTCACCCGCCGATCATGCAGTGTTTGCGAGAGGTACGCAGCGGATCTGGACGACGCGACGGATGTCGACCAGATATGGATTGCTGCTCTTGACCGCTTGGTTGCCGATCGGCTACGTTCCGGTTGCCGATCGGCAACTAGGGCGGGCTAGGACTGGACTGACGAAGGAATCGATGGGCGCTTCCAGGCACCGGGTAATCCAATGGGCCACAGGTAACACCGGTCAACGCGCACTGCGCGAAGTGATTCGCGATCCGGCGCTCGATCTCGTCGGCGTGCTGGTTTACGACCCGGCCAAGGACGGCACGGATGCCGGTGAATTGTGCGGTGAGCCCGCCACCGGGATTCTCGCTACGACCAACCGCGAGAGCGTGCTGGCGCTCGACGCGGATTGCTGCGTGTACATGCCGCGCGCAACCGGTAAAGGTCAAACCCGCGCAGGGTTGACCGAACAGGAACTGGTCGACGACGTTGTGGCCCTGCTTGAGGCCGGGACCAGCGTCGTCACTACCTGTACCGATCTGTTCGCCAAAGGGGCGCGGCTAACGGACGACAACCGGGCCCGCGTGTTCAAGGCGTGTGCGCACGGCGATGCGGCTGTTTGGGCCAGCGGGAGTGACCCCGGCTTCATCACCGAAACACTTGTGCTGGCACTACTTTCGGTGCAACGCCGCGTCGATTTGATCGAGATCGAAGAGTTCGGCGACTTGTCCCGCCGGCCGTCACGGCACATGGTGATGGACCAGATGAGGTTCGGGAAACCGTTGCAGGATTTCGACCCGGACCGGCGCAAGAACCATCTGTTCGGCGAGTACCAGCCGGCGCTTACGGTGCTGGCCGATATCGCGGGCTTGAGCATCGACGAGTGGACCGCCGAAGGCGGCGTGGCCGCGGCCAAAGAGGACTTGCACATTGCTGCTGGTGAGATCCAAGCGGGTACCGCTGCGGCACAGCGGATCATCATCAACGGACGCGATCACGGCACCGACCGGATCCGGTTCATTCAATACGGATTCGTCGCGATGGACACCGACCCCGACTGGGGCTTGCAACCGACCGGATGGCGGGTGCGGGTGCACGGCGACGCGCCGCTCGACCTCAGGATGCCATTCCCGGTACCCGTTGAGGAGCTTGCGTCGGTCGTGCCCGCGTTCAACGCCAACGGGTTGGTCAACGCCATCCCGTACGTCTGCGCTTCTCCGCCAGGGATTCTCACCACCGAGCAGCTGCCGCATATCCTCGCCCGCGGCCCACATCCCGCCGACGGACCAGGGAGCTAGGCCCGTGGCCGATCTGGGTCCGTTGACCCGAAAGGTCATGCAGTACCAGGGCGTCATCAAGCAGTTGGTGCCGACCGCACGGACACCGCAGGATTGGGCGCCGCTGGCCGAGTTCGTGTCGGTCGAGCACTTCGAACGTATCGGAACGTTCCTCGAAGTCCATGACTGGCGGCAGTACACGCAGATGCTGAGTCAGTGGGCACGATCAATCGACACCTTCGAGACCACGGTGAAACGGATCTCCGAGCTGCCCGGGCTGGTGTACTTCGAGATCGAGGAGCGGCACGTCCGCAATCAACGAGCCCACATCGTGAACTCGATGACGGTGTTCGAGTTCGACGCTGACGCAAAGATCCGTCATCTGGCGGTTTACCTGCAGCAGCCGCAGTGACGGAATCTGCCCGGATGCCTATTTAGCTGAGCAATTCCTGATAACGGCAATGCCGAAACATAACTTCAGCGAACCGCAACTCGAGGGCAACTCCGGGCAAAGTTGCGGTGATTGCTGGTAAATATTTTCTGTTTCCGGTGCCGCAAGAACGCGGCCGGGTTACGATCTTGAAATCGGTACTTGTTGCACGATTCCAATAACCGTACGGGGGGCCCCCAAATGTTGAAACAACGGCGTTTTCTGTTGGCAATTGGCGCGGCTGCCGGCGGCATCGCTGCCGCCGCGGTCGTCCCGTTCGCTTTCGCGCACGCCGACGGCTGCGACCTCGGCGAATGCCTGGTGTCTGGCGGCGGCCCGACCGACGTCGTGTATTCCGGAATCCGGCCGTTATTCGAGGATTGGAAGGATGATCAGCCGACCAACGTCGTGGTGAGCAATTCGTCGTTCACCGACGGTATCTCCGGCAACTATGACGTCTCGGAGCAGGACTATTCATCGTCGGTGATGGACAACGCGATATACCACTTCGGTGACTTCACTGCGGCCGCGGACAACCCGACCGGCATCGATTCCGGCGGCCTGGCCGGGGCGTCGGTGTACGACTTCACGATCGGTCCCGGAGGAAAGGTCGTGGATGGCACCACGATGTACGACCTCAATGACTTCAACGTGTTCCTCGCCAATGGCGATCACATCGAGATCGACACCCTCCCAGGTCAGTACACGAACTTCCTCGACGTCACGCCAAACGGTTCGGGCGACTGGCTAGAAGCCTGGGGCTCGAATACTCCGACCCTGATGTGGGATTCACTCGTCACCTCGCAGTTTCCCTCCGAAGTGTTCAACATTGCCAACTACCTGCCCCCTGACGCGTGGTTCCCGGACATCTCCAGCATGTTCCCACCGGGTCTCACTTAGCCATACGATTCGGTGCGACCGCGATGGTCTCCTAAGGGAGAAATCATGAAGATCGTGGTAATAGGCGGCGCGGGTGTCCTGGGCACAAAGGTGGTTCAGACGCTGAGAGACCGCGGCCACGACGCGGTCTCGGCGTCGCCGCGTACGGGTGTCAACGCGCTTACCGGGGAAGGCGTCGCCGACGCATTATCCGGTGCGGACGCGGTTGTTGACGTATCCAATTCGCCGTCATTCGACGACGATCCGGTGATGGAATTTTTCACGAAGTCGACCACCAATTTGTTGGCTGCCGCGAAGTCCGCGGGCGTTGCACACTACGTCGCGGTGTCGATCGTTGGTTGTGACGAACTGCCGAAGAGTGGTTACCTGCGTGCCAAGGTCGCCCAGGAGAAGCTCATCGAAGACGCGGCGATTCCCTACTCGATCATCCGCGCCACCCAGTTCGCCGAGTTCACCGACGCGATCACGGCGTCGCTGACGGTCGGCGACGAAGTGCGGGTACCGGACGCGCTGATCCAGCCCATTGCTGCCCAAGACCTCGCAGACGAGGTCGCTCGGGTGGCAGAAGGCAAACCACTAGGCGGCATCGAGAACATCGGAGGGCCGGAGAAGATCTCGTTCGAGCAGATGGCTCGCGAGGTCGTGGCCCGGCAAGGCGAACCGAAGACCGTAATCGTCGACCCCCAAGCCGAGTACTTCGGGACGCCGCTCTCGACGAATAGCTTGGTCACCCGGTAGGCAGGTCACCGGCGACGCCAAGGGGGCCAGGTGCTTGGCTCTTCAATCGCCGTAGATCGATCTCCCGTGGCCGGTTCAGC
>JAFAID010000017.1 GCA_019236925.1 Mycobacterium sp.
ACGATTCCAGCCGCTCGCCGCCGGCGATCTGATCTTGACCGGCACGCCGGTCGGCACCGCGCTCAGTGCTCCGCCCAAGCCGGTGCAAATCATCGCCAACCTGTTGCCACCCGCGCTGAAATGGCAGACGTTCTTCAAAAGGCAAGCCGGCAACCCGAAGTATCTGCACGACGGCGACATCATCGAAGCAGATATCGCCACCGAGGACGGCGCTATCATCCTCGGCACACAGCGCACCGTTGTCCGGTTCGCGCAATGAACGTCCAGACGGCGGAAGAATCCGTCCCCGTAGTCATTGTCGGCGCCGGTCCTACCGGTATCACCGCCGCAACGTTGCTGGCGCAGTACGGGATTCGCTGTCTCGTGCTGGAGCGCTGGGACGACGTCTACCCGCAACCCCGCGCTGTGCACCTCGACGACGAGGTCCGGCGCATCGTCGCCCGCCTCGGCATCAGCGACGAATTCGCCGCGATCTCGCGCCCGGCGATGGGACTTCGACTGCTTAGCCCCGAATTCGACGTGCTCGCACAGTTCCACCGCGATCCGGCCGAAAGTGTTCACGGATTCCCGCAAGCCAACATGTTCGACCAACCGGAGTTCGAGGCGCTGCTGCGCAGAAACCTGAAGAACTATCCCGCCGCGACGATCCGAGGCAATTGCGAAGTCACCAAGATCTCCCAAACAGAGCTGGGGCGGGTGCGGGTGACCTACGCCGATCGTGCCACCGGAGATGGACACATCGTCGATGCCGGTTATGTTTTGGGCTGCGACGGCGCGAACAGCGTCGTCCGTTCGTCGATCGGGGCCGCCATGCACGATCTGCGATTCGAACAACGCTGGCTTGTCATCGATATAGCGACCGACATTGAACTGGACCAATGGGACGGCGTGCACCAGGTCTGCAGTCCAGAACGTGCGGCGACGTACATGCGCATCGGAACGAGCCGATACCGTTGGGAATTCCGCCTGCTGCCCGGCGAGACAGCCGACGACTACCGAAGCTGTGCGGCTCTTCGGAGTCTGATTTCGCCGTGGGTCGGCCACGTTGCCGACACCGACCTGGAGTTGGTGCGGGTGGCCGAGTACATCTTCCGCGCCCAATTGGCGAACCGGTGGCGTGACCGCAACGTATTCCTTCTCGGCGACGCAGCCCATCTCACGCCGCCGTTCGTCGGACAAGGCATGGGTGCGGGACTTCGCGACGCGATGAACCTGGCCTGGAAACTCGCCGGCGTACTGAACGGCACCCTTACCGACAGCATCCTGGACACCTACCAGCAAGAGCGCCGACCGCATGCGCGCATGCTGATCGGCCTGGCTCTCGGGATGGGCTGGTCCATGACCGCCGGCGGCCGGGCGGGAGATGCGATCCGGCGAACGGTTGTCCCCCGCCTGCACTTGATTCCGGGTATGCGGACCCGGATCGTCAACAGCCGAACCCCCGCCCTGCACAGATCCGCGCTGGTCGTCAAGAGCCACCGGCCGCGACAGTTAGCCGGCACGCTGTGCCCCAATCCGGTGCTGCCACAAGGTGTCCGGTTGGACACTGCGCTCGGCAACGGGTTCGGTGTGATCGCCACGACAGAATTCACTGCGCAACAGCGCGAACACCTCCGGCAACGCGGCGCGACCGCTGTCACCGCCGAGCGCACCAGCGAACTCGGGCGCTGGCTGCAGCGCGCCGGTGCGAGTGCCGCGATCGTTCGGCCGGACCGCACCGTCATGCAGGCCGGACGCCGGTTGTCGGCGCTGTGCGAAGCCGTTCCGTCATTCGAACCGCCGCTCGAGACAGATAGAACGGAACCGTGATTCCGAAATACCGCAACGATATCTACAGTCGGGAAGCCATCGTCGATCCATACCCGCACTACGCGCGGCTACGTCAGCTGGGACCGGTGGTGTGGCTGTCGCGCCAGCGGGTATACGCGCTGCCCCGATACGCCGAATGCAAAGCTGTGCTGCGGGACGACACGACGTTCATCTCCGGAAAAGGAGTGGCGCTCAATGCGCTCGCTAACCGGCTATCTCGCGGCACCACACTCAGTAGCGACGGCGCCGAACACGACCAACGACGCAAACTTGTCGCTCACCGCCTGCTTCCGCGGGCCTTGCGCTCGATCAGCGATGCGGTCGACAATCAGGCGGCATCCGTCGTCGACGCCGCACTTGAGCGGGGGCACGTCGACGGGGTCGAGGACATCGCCTATGCGTTGCCGTTGGCTGTGGTACCGGACCTCGTCGGCTGGCCGCACGAAAGTCGAGACAAGCTTCTGCCCTGGGCCGGCGCCACATTCGACGGTTTGGGTCCGCTGAACCGGCGGGGGATTCGGGCGATACCGGCCACCCTGGAAATGCTGCGGTACGCACGTCGCGTCGTTCGACAGCGGGCCATTATCGAGGGCAGCATGGGCCACGACGTGCTCATCGCCGCGGATAACGGCAAGGTTTCCCACGCGGAATGCTCGGCGCTGATGATCGACTACCTGGGCCCTTCCCTGGATACCACTGCCAGCGCGATCTCCAACGCGTTGCACTTGTTCGCCACCCATCCCGAACAGTGGCAACTGCTCAAAGACGACCCTGGGCTGATCCCAAAAGCGGTCAACGAGGTGCTCCGCTACGAGTCCCCGCTGCGCGCGTTCTCCCGAAACGCCCTGCACGCCAATGAGATCGGTGGTATGACGATTCCCGCTGGAGCACGCGTTCTCGTCATGTACTCCTCGGCGAACCGCGACGAACGTGAATGGGACCGCGCTGACGTTTTCGATATCCGCCGCGACGCTAACCGCCATCTCGGCTTCGGCCACGGCGCGCATGCCTGCGCCGGTCAAAGCTTGGCGCGACTTGAAACGTCGGCGATGCTTGGCGCGCTGCTCGAGCGGGTGGACCGGATCGAGGTGACCGCGCCGCCTACCTGGGCCGTGAACAACATCATTCGCCGCCACGAGCGGCTGCCGCTCAAACTCATTGCGGCGTAGAGCCCACCAGATCTAGCGCGATGTCGACGAGCATGTCTTCCTGACCGCCGACCATACCGCGGCGCCCCGCCTCTTCGAGAAGTGTCCGGGCGTCGATATCAAAGCGCTCGCCGACAGCTTCGGCGTGTCGTAAGAAGCTCGAGTACACCCCCGCATATCCGAGAGTGAGGGTCTCACGGTCGACCCGCACTGGCCGGTCCTGCAATGGCCGGACGAAGTCGTCGGCGGCGTCCTCGAGGGCATGGAGGTCGCAGCCATGCTTCCAGCCCAATTTTTCGGCGGCTGCGATGAACACCTCCAAGGGCGCATTGCCCGCGCCAGCGCCCATGCCAGTCAGGGAGGCGTCGACACGATAGGCGCCGTGCTCGACGGCGACGATCGAATTGGCTACACCCAGCGACAGGTTGTGGTGGGCGTGGATGCCGATTTCGGTTGCGGGCAA
>JAFAID010000081.1 GCA_019236925.1 Mycobacterium sp.
GGCGGCATCAGACCCCATCGCGCTGCGCACCCCCTCGGCCGCTTCGCGTACCCGGGGATCCTGCTGGGTGCGCGCGTTCACATCCCGGGCGAAGACGGTGGCGGCGGCCGGCGCACCACCGATCACCGACGCGAACGACCCCTCCACGGCGGCGATCTCCAGCCGTTCGTTCAGCGCCTTGGAGAACACGACGAAAGCACCGCCGTGGTAGCGGGATACCACCACGAACACAATCGGGCCGCGGAAGTTGGTCACCGCGCGGCCGATCTCGGCGCCGTACTCCAGTTGCCAGCGGCGCATGGACTCGGGTGAGCCGTCGAAGCCGGACAAGTTGGCCAACACGACGACTGGGCGGTTGCCGCTGGCTGCGTTGATCGCGCGTGCCAGCTTGCGCGACGCCTGCGGGAACAGGGTGCCCGATGACCACGAGGAGGGGCCACCGGCCGGCACGAATCCGCGTCGCGGCACCGTGTGCGATTCAATTCCCAGCAGGCACACCGGCATACCGCCGATGTGCGCATCCCACACGATCGCGGTCTCGGCCGCGCGCCATTCGCCCCAGCGCTCCAGCGGCACCGAATCGGCGTCGGCCACCGCCCGCATCACTGACCGCATATCGAACGGCTTCTTGCGCTCGGCGTTGTGAGCGGCGGAGAAGATGTCCCCGACCGTCGCCATGTCGGAGCCCGCGACCCGGGTGTGCGGCGCGGAACGCACATCACGGTCGACCGGGTCGGCCGTGGTGCGCCGACGCGGCCACCCCTCACCGGGCACGACGTAGGTGTACTCGTAGTGGCGCAGCAGGATGTCGCACGCGTCGGCGAGGGTCGGCGCCCAGTACTGGCCTTGGCCGTTGGGGCCCATGATCCGGTCGAAGCCGCCGATACCGAAGTTGTCCTCAGCCGACACTCCACCGGAGAAGTCCAGCGCCTGCTTGCCGGTCAGCACCATGGCGCTGGCAGGTGTCATCACCAGGATGCCGCGGGTGTGCATCAGCATGGTCGCCTCGCCGTTCCAGTACGGCTGGCCGCCCACGTTCACCCCGGTGATAACGAGGTTCACCTCCCCACCGCCCTGGGTGAACTCGACGAGACGTCGCAGCACCGCGGCAATCCAGTCCATGTTCTCGGTGCCGCTGTCCATCGCGATCAACGCCCCAGATGACAGCGCGAACCATTCGACCGGTATTCGCATCCGCTCGGCCAGGTCGAGCCCTGCGATGATCCGCCGGCACTCCGGCTCGGCCAGGTTGCCCAGCCCGCGGGTCGGGTCACCGAATAACGCCACCCGGGTCATCCCTTCCGGCACCTTCTGGGTGTCGTTGCGCAGCAGGCCGACAACGATGTTGGCGGTGTTCGTCCCATACGGTCGCGACACCGGTATCAGGTCTCCGTGCTCGTCCAGGTCATACTCGACGAACTGCCCCGGCGGAAACCGCGATACCGCCTCGGCCGGAGGGGTGAGCATCCGCACGATCTCATACGGGTACGGGGCGCCAAAGCGGTTGGCCCGCAGCAGCTTCTGCCGGTAGGGCGTCATTGACCGGATCGGCTCCTGCCCCGGCGGGCGTTCGCGCACCGTCACACCCGCGTCCAGACCCTCCACTTCCAGCACATGGTCGCGACCATCGGGGAACCGTACTCGCAGCACAACTTTTTCCAGCCCGGCACCGACGGCCAGCGGCGCCAACGACCGGGCCAGTTCGGTCCACGCGGTGCGCGGCACATCCCAGGGCGGCCGGACATAGAGCACTATCCGGTTGGCCACCGGCCGGTCCCGCGCGTCGAACGTCGCAAGCGCCTCGCGCATCGCCGAGAGGGCCTGCAAGCCCATCAGCTCGAGCCGCGGGTAGCGCACCGGGCCGCCGGCGGCGCGGGCCGGGGTGAGGTCACGCACTTCGGCCAGCGCGAACAGCCGTTGATCGGCGGGGTTGTCGTGGGCCACGCCGTGGAACACGTACACGTCCTCGGCCGAGCGCAGCCGATCCAGCTTGAACTTCGCCAGGCGCCAAAGGTCCAGACGCTTGGCGATCATCGGGTGCAGGTTGCGGTACAGCGGATCCTCGACGAATTGGCCGTTCCGCTGGCGGTAGGTCACGTGATGGGTGCGGAAGCGCTCTGGGGCCGCCCCTTCGACGGTGGTCACGGTCAGGTCCAGACGGTGCAACAGGCGCCCGAAGTCGCAGTCGGCGAGCAGCTTTTCGGCCTCGGCGACGACGGCGTCGATATCAGCGGTCTCGCCGTGCCGCCACAGCGCCAGATCCACCACGACCTGCCGGCCGACGTCGACGGTGCCGAGGTGCCCGGCGATCGCCCGGGACAGTTCCGGCAGTTCGGTTAGCGGCGCGTATGCGGCGACCAGGTGGATGGGCCGCCCTTCGAAGTCGTAGTCGGCGGTAGCCAGCAGCCGCCCGTCACGTTGGTCGAACGCCAGGTCACGCAGCTCCCTGATCCGGTAGAACCGGCGGACGTAGACCTCCAGCAGCACCCGGCGCTCTCCGGCGTCGCTGCTGCTGCGCCACCGCCGCAGCAGCACCGCACGCAGCGGCTGCGGGCAGGCGACCAGGCGGTCGATCCGCTCGGCCCGGTCGGCGCCGTCGGGATCATCGTGCAGCGCATCGAGGTCGCGCTCCACCCGGGCGTACTCCTCGCCGACGGCGACGGCGAGCAGCGGCTCATCAAAATAGTGGAACCGCACGTCGCGGGCCAAGTCGGCGACCACCCGTTGGCGACCCTGAATGGCCGCCAGACGGTCAAGCCGGGCCCGCATCTCAGCGTCAGCCAGATGCGCCAGCTCGGCGTGATGGCGGAGCCGGCGCTCGAGGATGGCGCTCACCGCCGGTACCACCTCGTTGACCCGGCTGAACGAGCGGAACATCCAGACCACGGCTTCCTCGAGTTCGGGGGTGCGATCCAGCCCGCGCACGCCGTAGCGCAGCAGCGCACGCTCCAGCCGCTGCCGGTACGAGTCGGGCAAGCCGGCCCGATCCGCGTCCAGCCACTGCAGGTAGGACAGCAGGTACTCCTGGGCGCTGCCGGCGACAAATTCCTCCTCCGGCTCCATCTCGCTGCGCGGCCGGTAGAGCGAGCCGACGTCGGCGAACAGATCCAGCAGGCCGTCCTCGCAGTGCAGCAGTCCGGCGTCGGCCGGTGCAGCGATCTCGCCGAGCCGACGCTGCCGGGTCAGCATTGCATGAACCGAGCCGGGGTCCAGGTCGTAGCCGAGCAGGTAGCAGCGCAGCGCCCCGTACACCCGCTCGCAGGGTGCTGTGCCGGGTGGCTCGGCGGCGGCGAGTCCGGTGAAGTCGACCGCGCCCGCCGCGTAGTTGCCAGCGGCGGCGGACGTCGCGATGCGGACCACCGGCGCGCCCGCTTCGATCTGCACGTTCGGGGTGGTTTCGACGGCAGCGACGGTGCCGGCGAACGGTGCGGTGATCGTGGTTTCCATCTTCATGCTTTCCACGACCGCCAGTGGGTCACCCTCGCCGACCTCATCACCGGGTTTGACGAGGACCGACAGCACGAAGGCCGGTCCGGGGCAGCGCACGACACCACCGTCGTCGCGGGACACCGCGTGAGCCGCGCCGTCGACGTCGACCCGCAGGGTGGCACCTTCGGTGACCGAGACCACGCGGTGCACCCGCTCGCCAACGAGCACCCGCCGCTCGTATCCGTCCCGGTGGGACACCGTGACATCCGCGGTGCGACCGGCGCCGGATGTGACCCGGTAGGTTTCCCGGCCGGTGCGGTAAACATGCAGGTCGTACTGCTGGCCCCGGTAGCGGAGGCGGCACCGGTGACCCACCTCGGCCGCGGACTCGGCACCGCCCCGCGCGGCGCGGGCATGAAACGCGACCCGCTCGGCGGCCTCGTCGAGGTCATACGACTCCACGGCGGCGACCAGCAGGGCCACGGGATCCGCTTCGGGCAGGTGCGCCGCCTCGCCGGTCAGCCGGTCCAGCCAGTGGTTGTCGAAGTGTCCGGCGCGCACCTCCGGCCGATTGAGCAGGGTCAGCAGGAAGGAGCGGTTGGTGGTGCCGCCTTCGACCACGATCGTGGTGTCGAGCAATGCCCGACTGAGTCGGGCAATGGCCTCGGGGCGGTCGCTTCCCCAGGCGACGATCTTGGCGATCATCGAGTCGAAGTCGGGGGGAATCCGGTCGCCTTCGCGTACACCTGCGTCGACGCGGATCCCCGTGCCCGTAGGCAGGCGCAGGCGGGCCAACCGGCCCGGCGCGGGGGTGAACGCGTTCTCCGGGTCCTCGGCGCATACCCTTGCCTCGATCGCATGCCCGGACACTTGCGGCGGTGTGCCGATCAGCCGCCCGCCGCGCGCCACATGGAGCTGCAGCTTCACCAGGTCCAGCCCGGTGGTGGCCTCGGTCACCGGGTGCTCCACCTGCAGCCGGGTGTTTACCTCCATGAATTGGTAACTCCCGGTGTCGGGGTCGACGAGGAACTCCACCGTGCCCGCGTTGCGGTAGCCCGCCGCAGCGGCCAGCCGTGCCGCCGCGTCGCGGATCGCCTGCTCCTCGTCGGCGTCGAGCACCGTCGACGCCGACTCCTCGAGTACCTTTTGGTGGCGGCGTTGCAGGCTGCAGTCACGTATGCCCACCGCCCAGACGGTGCCGTAATCGTCCGCGATCACCTGCACCTCGACGTGGCGGGCGGCCGGTACGAGCTTCTCCAGGAAGACCGTCGGGTCGCCGAAGGCCAGCTGCGCCTCGGCGCGTGCGGACGGCAGTGCTGCGGCCAGTTCGTCATCGCTCTGGACCATCCGGATCCCGCGCCCGCCGCCGCCGGCGGCCGCCTTGACCAGCACGGGATATCCGAGTCGGGCCGCGAGTGCGGCAGCCTCGGCCACGTCATCGACTGGTTCACCGCTCCAGGGCACCACCGGGACGTTGGCCTGTTCGGCGAGCCGTTTGGCGGCCACCTTGTCGCCGAGCCGTTGGATCGTGGCGCTGTCCGGGCCGACGTAGACGATGCCGGCTTCCTCGCACGCCTGCGCAAACGAGGCGTGTTCGGCCAAGAATCCCCAGCCGACCCACACCGCGTCAGCTTCGGCGCGCTGCAGCGCCGCCATGACCGTCGGCTCGTCGAGGTACCGGGTCCGGCGCGTGCCGTCCGCTGGGTCAACGAACGTCGCCGTTCCAAGCGACACCGCCTCATCGGCCTCCCGCACATACCAGGCGTCGGCGTCCGGGTCGGTGTAGAGCACGACGGTCCGGATCGTTGGCCAGTCACCCGCCTGGTTGAGTTCGGCCACCGCGGTCAGCGCGCGAACCGCGGGCTCACCGCGGTTGACGATCGCCAGCCGCCGAATCTGCCGGTCCATATCGGTACGTCCCCTCTAGGGTGATGGCGGCGACCCGCTGCGCCCGGCTTCGCCGCGCTTGCGATCGCCGCTAGGGCCCATCACCGACCGCATCGGGGCGACGACATCCGCGGGCGGCGGGTTCGGCAGCGGCGCCGTGCGATACCCGTCGACCCGCAGCACCACCGTTCCCTCCTCATCGCGCACCGCGCAGTCGAAGCCCCCGCGCCCGT
>JAFAID010000255.1 GCA_019236925.1 Mycobacterium sp.
ACAACCGGAAGATCCCGACGCCACGCCGGGTGGTCCCATAACTGGCAAACCAGCCAGCCAGGTGGTCCCATCAATGGCAAACAGCTGGTCCCATGCTCATGGCAAAACCAGCCCTGAAGTGGTCCCTTTCACCTGGCAGCCGACAACCGGAAAAGCGTCGGCCCCGACGGCAGCTACGAACCGCCCTCACACGAAGAGCAGGAACACTATGCCGCGCTGTTTGGCCGTACCACCACTGTGATCCCCGGGAGGTTCGGCCAAGCGGCGGATCATCTCGACTTTGACGAGCAATTGATGCAGGCGTGGGCGTCTCAAACCTGAACATCGTTGCGGCTTAGCACTGTTCGGGCCCAGTTGCCAGGGGCGTTAGAAATATGGCCTCGGCGGTATCGGTATCGTTGAGCAAACCATGGAGAGTTGCTACGGCGATGTGCCTGTGGATGACGGCATTCGCTCACGCCGCATCGACGGTGTGAACGGTTTATCCATGCACATACTCGAGGCTGGGCAGCCCGACGGGCCCCTGGTGTTACTGCTGCATGGGTGCGACGACCGGCTGGGATGCCGACTACGACGGCGACCTGGCTTCATTTCGATTGAGCTACCTGGTGCGCGACATCCTCGCGCTGCTCGCAGCGCTGGAGTGTCAACGCGTCGCCGCTGTCGTCGGTCACGATTTCGGTTCGCCGGTGGCTGCGTGGTGCGCCGTGCTGCATCCGGACATCTTCGGTTGCGTGGCACTGTTAAGCGCACCGTTCCCCGGACCGCCGCGCCCGGGACCTGATCCATGGCCGCAGATCGACGCCGCCCTCGCCGCGCTGGAGCCACCGCGCAAGCATTACCAGCGCTACTACGCCACGCGCGAAGCAAATGCCGACATGCACACCGAAGTTCCACGAAACTCGGGACATCCTCGAGAATGCCTGTCTGGTCGGTTTGCGGCTAACAGTTCTTAAGGGTTTACGGCTAACAATTCTTAAGGTTGCTGTAAGGTAGCCCGCTATGACGGCTCGCGATGATGCAGAGCGGGCACTACCTCACTGGACGACACAACGCGCGGAATGCGCGACCCCGATGCCCGTCGAACCGACCACGCTGCACCATACGAGGAGGTACTTCCCGACTCGGCTGCTATCTCGCCCGTTCATCGCCGTCGTTAGCACGCTCGGCGGCATGCAGCTGATGGCGGCGATGGATGGCCCCGTCGCGGTCTTCGCGCTTCCCAAGATCCAGAACGAGCTGGGCCTGTCGGATGCCGCGCGCAGCTGGGTGATCACCGCTTACGTGCTGACCTTTGGTGGCCTGATCCTGCTGGGCGGCCGCCTCGGTGACACCATCGGTCGCAAGCGCACCTTCATCGTCGGGGTCGCGCTGTTCACCTTCGCCTCGGCGATGTGCGGCATCGCCTGGGACGGGGGCGCCCTCGTTGTGGCCCGGCTGCTGCACGGCGTGGCCGCCGCGATCATCGCACCTACCTGTTTGGCGCTGGTGGCGACCACGCTCCCGAAGGGGCCGGCACGCAATGTGGCGGCGGCGGTGTTCGGCGCGATGGGCGCTGTCGGCGCGGTGCTGGGCCTGGTGGTGGGCGGGGCGCTCACCACGGTGTCGTGGCGGCTGGCGTTTTTGGTGAACGTGCCGATCGGGCTGCTGGTGATCTGCCTGGCCCGCACCATGCTGTCCGAAACCCAGAAGGAGCGGATGAGGCTCGACGCCACTGGGGCTGTGCTGGCCACGTTGATCGGTACCGCGGCGGTTTTCGGCTTGTCGATGGGGCCGGAGAAGGGCTGGCTGTCGGCCACCACGATCGGTTCGGGTGTGGTGGCCCTGGCCGCTTTCGTGGCGTTCGTTGTGGTGGAGCGCACGGCCGAGAACCCCATCGTGCCGTTCAGCCTGTTCTTCGACCGCAACCGGCTGGCCACGTTCGCGGCCATGTTCCTGACCAGTGGGGTGGGTTTCACCCTGACCGTGCTGATCGCCCTGTACGTGCAGAACATCATGGGCTACAGTCCGCTGCGCGCAGCTATCGGCTTCATCCCGTTCGCCATCGCGGCGGCCATCGGGGCGGGCGCGTCGTCGCAGCTGGTGATGTGGTTCTCGCCGCGGGTGATGGTGATCGCCGGCGCCATCCTGGTGCTGGGCGCGATGCTGTACGGCTCGACGCTCCACCGCGGCATCCTGTACTTCCCGAATCTGGTGCTGCCGATCGCCGTCGGCGCTATCGGTATCGGCATGATCAACATCTCGCTCGGGCTATCGGTGATCGCCAGCGTCGGCTTCGACCGGATCGGGCCCACCTCGGCGATCGCAGTGATGCTGCAGAGCCTCGGCGGGCCGCTGGTGCTGGTCGTCATCCAGGTCGTCATCACGTTGCGCACGCTGCACCTAGGCGGCACCACCGGGCCGGTGAAGTTCATGAACGCCGCCCAGTTGCATGCCCTGGACCGCGGCTGCACCTACGGCCTGCTGTGGCTGGGCGGGGTGGTCATCCTGCTCGGCGCGGTGGCGCTGCTCATCGGCTACACCGCGCAGCAGGTGGCGCACGCGCAGAAAGTCAAGAA
>JAFAID010000291.1 GCA_019236925.1 Mycobacterium sp.
GTCTTGACGGCCTCGTCCAAGTCGACGGACGGCATCACGATGAACGGGTCGCTGCCACCGAGCTCCATCACGGTGGGTTTGATCTCGTCGCCGCAGATGGCGGCGACCGATTGACCGGCGGGTTCGCTCCCGGTCAGCGTGGCCGCCGCAACCCGCGGATCGCGCAGGATGCGTTCCACAGCGCTGGACGAAACCAGCAGCGTCTGGAAACACCCCTCCGGAAAACCGCCGCGTGTGATGACGTCGGACAGATACAGCGCCGACTGCGGCACATTGGAGGCGTGTTTGAGCAGACCGACGTTGCCTGCCATCAGGGCAGGCGCGGCAAACCGGACGGCCTGCCACAGCGGGAAGTTCCACGGCATTACGGCCAGCACCACGCCCAGCGGCTGGTAGCGGATGTAAGCCTTGGATGCGCCGACCTTTGCCGCATCGGCGGGCTCGTCGGCCAGCAGCTTCTTGGCGTTCTCGGCGTAATAGCGAAAACCCTTGGCGCACTTAAGCGCTTCGGCTTTGGCCGATTTCAGGGTCTTGCCCATCTCCAGGGTCATCATCGCCCCGACCTCGTCGGCTTCCTTCTCCAAGAGGTCGGCGGTGGCGTTCGCCCACTTGGCGCGCTGAGCGAACGTGGTGGAGTGGCGGTAGTCGAGGAACCGTTCGTGGGCACGAGCGATTGCCGCCTCGATTTCATCGTCTGTTGCTGGGGTGAAGGTCTTGACCGTCTCGCCGGTGGCCGGGTTGATCGTGGCGATGGACACGCTGACATCCTTGTCGTGGGTGGGTTTGTAAAACGTCCGCTGTCCAGCCTGCCACTATCGTGGCCAACGGGAGGTGCCGGATGAGTAAAGCCGCGGAGCTGATGGTGAAGTGCCTGGAGAACGAGGGCGTTGCCGTGGTCTTCGGGCTGCCGGGTGAGGAGAACATCCGCTTTGTGCAGGCGCTGGCCGGGTCTGACATCCGCTATGTGCTCACCCGCCACGAGCAGGCGGCGTCATTCATGGCCGAGATGTACGGCCGGGTTACCGGACGCGCGGCGGTGGTGTCGGCCACCCTGGGCCCGGGCGCCATCAACATGCAGCTCGGCGTCGCCGATGCGACCACCAACAGCACTCCGATGGTCGCGATCTCCGCGCAGGTCGGTCAGGATCGCCAGTTCAAGGAATCGCACCAGTACGTCGACCTGGTGTCGATGTTCGCCCCGATCACCCGCTGGGCCGCCGGCATCCCGACCGTGCAGGCGATCCCGGAGATGGTCCGCAAGGCGTTCAAAGTTGCCGAGACCGAGCGGCCGGCCGCGGTGTACCTTGCCGTGCCGGAGCACATCGACGCCGACGAGGCCGACTATGAATTGACGCCGTTGCCGCGCAACGTCGTCCGCGCCGATGCGCCGGCCTTCCGCCAGGTGGCCCGTGCGGTGGACATTCTGCGCGAGGCCAAGCGACCGGTGGTGTTGGCCGGGCACGGGGCCGCCCGTTCCGATGCGACGGCGGCGCTGGTGCGGTTCTCCGAGGAATTCGGGCTCCCGGTGGCCAACACGTTTCACGGTAAGGGCGTCATGCCCGACGACCACCCCAACGGCATCGGGACGCTCGGGTTCATGCGACACGACTACGTCAACTTCGGATTCGACAACGCCGACGTCGTCATCGCGGTCGGCTATGAGCTCCAGGAATTCGATCCCGTCCGGATCAACCCCAAGGCCGACAAGAAGATAATCCACATCCACCGCTTCCCGGCCGAGGTTGACGCGCACTACTCGGTCGACGTCGGGATCATTGGCGACATCAGTTCGTCACTCGACGCGCTCAACGAGGCGCTCGCTGGTCACAGCTACGACGCTGATCCAGAGATACCCGGCTCCGGTCTGCTTGACGAGGAATTCGCTCGGGGGCAACAGGATTCGCGGTACCCGCTGGCTCCCGCCCGGATAGTGGCCGACACCCGCGCCGCATTGGACCGCAGCGACATCGTGCTGGTGGACACCGGTGCCACCAAGATGTGGATGGCCCGCCTCTACCCGACTTACGAACACAACACTTGCTTAGTATCAAATGGCTTGTCCACCATGAGTTTTGCGCTACCCGGGGCCCTCGGGGTCAAGCTGGCGCGGCCCGAGTCGAAGGTGCTGGCCGTGGTCGGCGACGGGGCGTTCTTGATGAACTCTCAAGAGATCGAGACCGCGGTTCGGGAGCGGATACCACTGGTTGTATTGATTTGGGAGGACGGCGGTTACGGTCTCATCGAGTGGAAGATGGATCTCGAGCTCGGTGAGCACCACTACGTGAAGTTCGGTAATCCCGACATCGTGGCCTACGCGGAAAGCTTCGGCGCCAAGGGATATCAGATCAAGAGCGCCGATGAACTGTTGCCTACGCTGAAGGCTGCGCTTGCCGACGACGGCGTTTCGCTGATCTGCTGTCCGGTCGACTACTCCGAAAACTTGCGGTTGACCGACCGGCTCGGCGAGCTCGACGAGACGCTCTAGCCGGCCGGCGCCGAAACTAATCAGCCGCCGCTTTACTCAGTGAAATGGGCCGCAGGTAGCTGCCTTCCAGCGTGCGATGCCACCACGCGTGGTCATGCCGCAACTCGGCCGCGGTGGTGAACCGGTATCGGTAGAGCTGGGCTCGCACGTACCGGGGCGGGGACGCAGGGAACGGATTGTGCCGGAGCAAGCGCAGCGTCGCCGGATCGTTCTGCAAGAGCCGCAACACAAATGGCCGAAGCCACGGATAGGCATAATGCGGCGAGATGGCGGCGAACCACATCAGCCAGTCCAGTCGCAGGTGATACGGCGCCCATTGCGCCGGCACGCGGCGCACCGCGCCGGGCTTGCCCTTGAACTCGTATTCCTTCCACACCGTTTGATCAGTGACCTCGGGCTCGTCAGTGCCTTCGATCACGACTTCCCGGCGGGTCCGGCCGACGCTGCCGAACGCTCCGTACGTGTTGATCAGGTGGAACGCGTTGAACGACATGTTCATTCGTTGCCGCCGCGAGATCATGTTGCGCATCGGGTAGTAGGTCAGCATCACGGTCAGCACCGTGAACACGATCACCAGGCCGGCGAACCACGGTGGGGCTGCGGCCAGCGCCGGCTGCTTGGGGATGGGCAGGATTGCTGCCGCCGACGACGCGTCGATCGCGCTGCACCCCAGCAGGATCGTCAACCAGTTCAGCCAGGCGAAGTTGCCGGAGATCACCAGCCACAGCTGGGTGATGACGACGATCGCTCCGGCGATGCTGGCCACTGGCTGCGGGGCGAACAATCCGAACGGGACGATGAGCTGCGCGAAATGATTGCCGACGACTTCGACCCGATGCAGGGGCTTGGGTAGGTGATGGAAGAACCAGCTCAGCGGGCCGGGCATCGGCTGGGTTTCGTGGTGGTAGTACAGGCACGTCAGATCACGCCAACACGAGTCACCGCGGAGCTTGATCAGTCCCGCACCGAACTCGAGCCGGAATAGCAGCAAGCGCGCCAGCCACATCGCCAGCAGCGGCGGCGCCACCCGGTCATTGCCGAGGAAGATCGCCAGAAAACCGGTCTCCAGCAGGAGCGACTCCCAACCGAACGAGTACCACGTCTGGCCGACGTTGACGATCGACAGATACAGCAACCAGAGCAGCAGCCACACCAACACCGCGGCCCACAGTGGCAGGGCGCCGGCCAAGCCCAGCGCCATCGCCGCTGATAACACCGCACCCAGCCAGGCCACCGCCGCAAAGAACCGATCGGAATAGTGGACCTGGAAGATGCTCGGCGATTGTCGGAAGGTTTGCCGGGCCAGATAGCGCGGCACCGGCAGCAGCCCGTGCTCCCCGATCAGCGCCCCGAATTGTCGTGCGGCCGCAACAAACGCGAAAACATAAACTGCCGCGATGCCACGCTCGAGTATCAGCCTGCCCAGCCAATATTCGGGTACGTTAAACCATCCCATGTCCGTAACTCCTCGGACGGTGGACGTCGGTACTCATCCTCCCGCGTGCACAGCCGGCCCGGGTGAAAAACCGCCCCTCAGGAGTCGGCTTTAAGCACCACTGGAACATTTATGTCGTCTCGGGCGAGCTCGCCTGGAAAGCACGGGGACACGCCGGTAACCGTCGGTGGATATCCATTGTGGTTGGCCGCGACGATTTGCAGACTGTACCCGTCCGGCGCGTACCCGAATCGGTTCGGTTTCCGGAACCCTTCGCGTTCACGCACGTACCAGCCCCAGCCCTGCCAGATCTCGCCGGCCTTCGCGATCATCGCGTCCAGATCGGTTTCGGGAGGAAAGACCGCGTCGCGGATATCGGAGAATTCGTTCGGCGGGACGCCGGTCGGCTCGTCATTGCACGGTGTATTACCTGAGCCCGCGTAGCGGGCGCGATCGAAAACCGTTCCCGTCGGCAACGCTTGGAGGGTCTTCTTCAGATACCCGATCACGGTGTCTTGGGCTTGTTGCTGGCTGGTTGGCACGACGGGTTGCATCTTCCAGCCTGGCGGCGGTGACGGGGCAGGTGCCATGGGAAGTCCTCCGATGATCGTTGCTCCCGACGGTGTGGGAGGTCCCAGCGGCTTGTGTTGGGCACAGGCTGCGGCGAGCATCGCGATCGCGACGACGCCGATTGCACCGATCCGCAGTGCCGTTCGAGAGGTGGTGGCATTCATCCGGTCCTCGCTCACCTGGGCGGCCCGATGATCTGCGGAGGCGCGACCCCGGCGATGACGGCGCCCATGTTGGCCAGCGCAATGTTCGCTCGATCCCAGTAGCTGCTGTGAGCGTCGGCGCTCGGCAGCCCCAGCAGGCCGGGGGGTTCGGGATCGGCCGCCAACCCACGGGCACCGAAGTTCGGCGCCGTCGGATCGGGTCCCAGCGTCCATTCGGTGACCACGCCGCTCATGCCGATGATGTCGTTGGTCGTTCGCATCGCGTAGACGCGGGCGCCCCGCTCCAGATTGAGGCCAGCGGCGCCGTCCACTAGCATGCCCGGGCTGCCAACGGCGATGAGGTTATCGGCGTCTAGGTGATGTCCACCCGAAGCGGCCGCGCCGATCACTGTCGAGCCGTAGCTGTGGCCGACGACGGTGTCGATCGACGGCGGTCCGACGTGTGAGGCGCGCAGCCCGCTCTCGAACGCGTCCAACCCGTCGGCGCCAGCGCGAGCGGGATCGGGGAAGGCAGCGTGGCTCAAGTTCATTGGACGGTCATAACCCATCCACGTCGTAATCGACACATCGTCGGGGCCGAGCGTTTTGTCCGCGGCACGGGCCGAGTTGTACATCGCCACCGCTCTTGCGTCGCTGAACGGCAGACGGGCCAGGTCTTGGCCGGTGCCGGGTACGAATATGCCATTGCGTTTGGCGTAGTCCGGGTTCCCGATCGCCACGGCGCCGCGGCCGGTGTCATCGAGGAAGCCCAAATAGCGATTCACCCCATCGATGCGGTCCAAGTTGGCTCGCAGCGCCCGACATCCCTGCAGGTTGCGTCGGGACGCCGCCAACTGTGATTGCAACGCATACAGCGCGCCGTCGTCCACGTTGTGGCCGGCCATCATCTCGTCGAGGCTGCGCTGCAGACGGTCAACGTCAGCTTCGGTCTGCTGCTGGAGCTCCTGCAGGTGCAGCCGGTTGTAGTGGTCCTTCCCCAGATGATCCGTTGGGTCCCATGGCATCCCGGCGTGGTTGCCGATGTTTTGGTCTTGGCGGTAAAGCCAGTCCTTTTCCTCCGGGGTGAGTTGATTCCATAACTCATTGAATTTCTTCGGATCGTCCGGCAGCGCCTGCGAGACCGCCTCCTGGATCTGCGGCCGATTGTCGTGCGGTCCCGGCGGGATGGGCATGTCTCCATCGGCCATATTGATCGCGGTCGCCAGCTCCGCGTCGACGGCGTCGGCCTCGGCCAGGATCGCGTCTAGCCGTGGCTGCAGCTGCATTTCAGCGATGAGCGCTGCTATCGGCGGACCGGTGAATGTCGCACTCGGCACCACGTTGTTGGTCAGCGGGTCGATCGTCATCTGCAGCTCGGCGGCATCGTGACGCAGCGTGTGCAACTGGGTCTGCAGGTGCTCGATGCCGTCGGCGGCTTTGGACGCCGCCCGGGCCACCGCCAGTGACTCGTTGCCGTGTGCGTCGAGGTCTTGGCGGATTGCGGCATTGGTGTGCTTCCTGGCCTCGGCGGTCGCACCCTCCCAGGTGTCGAACACCGTCAGCGAGCTCAGCTGACGGGAGGCCGCCAAGGTGGCCTGCCCGCGCGCGTTGGCCGCGTGGAACACCGCTCGCACCGCCTCGGCGCTCCACCTATCAATATCGGCCACCGGCAACGTCACGAGTTATGCCGTAACAGCTTTGACGATTGGGCACAACTCACCAGCGGACCGAATTGCTTACCGGACGGATTTGTGCCGTGCCGTCACCGAGGCCGCTACGGCCGCGAGTGAAATCAGCGCCAGCAGCTGCACGCCGGCGGAATGCCCGGCGTAGCCGTCGACCGACCGCCACGGATGCCGAGACAGTGCCGCGCCGGCCAGAATCAGCCCACCGGCGCTCAGCCCCACCGTGACGATGTCACGCGATCGGGGACGGTCGCGCAGCGCCCACTGCAGGCCGAGCGCGGCACCGACCACCACGACACCCACCACGCCGGCGATCACCGCCCCGGCTGTTAGCACGGCGACAGCCGCCCAGGGCCCGGGCGGCCACGGTCGCGCGGGGGGGTCGTGGCGCCGGCGTCGCTGCGGCCACCACGCCATCAGGGCCAGCAACGGCAGCAACGCCAACCCGCCGGCCAGGCCGGCGCGATAAAGCGAGTTGGGCGCAAAGGTCAGCGTGATAGTGCCCGACGTTCCGGCCGGCAGTACCCAGCCCTGCTGCCAGCCGTTGACGGCCACCGGTGTGAGCCGCGTCCCGGCGCTGGTGTGTGCGACCCAACCCGGGTTGAGGCTTTCCGGCACGACCAACACCCGCGACGACGCCGCCACCGGTACGCGCACCTCGCGACGGGCCGGACCCCACGCCCCGGTGTTGGCGGGCGTCATGGATGCGGCTGTGGTGGTGGGTGATTCGGCCGCGAGCGGCCCTGACAATTGCGCGCCGTCGACGACGAATTGCGGCCCGGGACTGATCAATAGCTCCTGCCGGCCGGTCGGCAACTGGATCGGCTGACGGTCGCACGGTTGGGCCGCCACCGGCGCGCCGTCCAGCAGCGCGCCCACGGTGGTCTGGACTGCGGTGTGCACAAACCGGCCGGCGATCGCGATGACCGGCCCGTGATTGCAGTCGACGGTGACCGCGCGAGCGCGGTTGCGTGCGGCATCGGCCGGAGCAATCGGTGTGCCGTCGGCGCCGAGCACCGCGATCTCGGCCAGTCCTGGCGGTTTCAGCTGGTCGAAGCCCAGTGCGGTGCGGTCGATCACGTCATCCCAGTCCAGCAGGCTGACCGTGACGGTGTCGGTAACCCGGGATTTCAGCGGCAGGATTCGCGGACCGTTCAACTCGCGGATCTGCGGACCGTCCCCGAGGTCGACGGCGACCATGGTCGGATGCGCGGGCACTGATGACCGGCTGGGAACCAGCCGTAGCCCGGTCACCTCGGTTGGCCGGGGCAGGGTGACGGTGAGCGTCGGGGGCGTCTTGTGCTGCACCACCCGCTGCGGTGCTGTCCACGCGGTGGCCGGGTCCCCGTCGGTGGCCGCATACGCGGAGCCGAGAACGTCCACCAGATCGGAGTCACCGCGGGCCCGGGTGGTGTCTGGTTCGGCGATCAGGTCAGCCAGTTTGGGTCCCGGCCGTGCCCGCACCCACACCGTTGGAATCACCGAAACCGGTTGGGGCACAGCCAGTGTCCGGCTGAACGTGACCGGCGTCTCCGGCACCAGCACCATCGACGCCGCGCACTGCATGGTCGCCGGGTCCCCTGGCCCCTCAGCGCAGCCCGGGCGGCCCAGCAATTCAGAGCCCAGGTCCCACTGCGCGACGGCCGCATTCGGCGGGGGACCGGGAACCAGCGCGGTGTGCCGAAGGTCGACCGGGTGCGCGAACCCCGAGGCGTCGTACTGGGTGATCGACAAGTCGGTGATCGCGAACTGCACTCCGGCTGAACCGTCGTCGGTGCCGATCGCGGTGACCCGCACCCACGGAGTTTCGCCGTACGGCAGCGCCGCGGTGAGCGGTTTGCCTGCCTCGTCGAACCTCAGTGTCGTGGTGCCGGTGGCGGTGGACACCTCGATTCTGCGGACCTGGGCGCCGACGGCGGTCGCGCTCGGCGTGATGGTGATGACGCTGTTGGTGACCGGATGGTCGAAATCCACCTGCAGCCATTGGCCGACGGCGGACTGCAGCCCGTTGGACACCCAGGCGGTCGCCGAGTCGCCGTCAATCGCGGCGGCGGCCGAGGTCGCCGGGGCGACGTCGGGCAGGGCAGTGGCATCCGACGACGAACTCGACACCGTGAGCCGGCCACCGGTCCAGGCGCCGTATACGGTTTCAGCGCCCGGGGTCGGGTAGTCGGGCACCCGGTTGAAGGTGCGCCGGGCGTCGCCGACGGCCCGGATCGCGGACGAGTGGTCATCGACCCGGCCATAGTCGGTTTCCCGGGCCACCGGGGTATCGGTGACGGTGACCCCTGCCCCGGCGGGTATCGGCAGACCGGCGCGTTCGGCGTCCACGGTCATCAGCACCGGGCCCAGCGGAGGCCGATCCGATAGGCGACGGCGTTCGTCCAGGCGCAACAGCACTTCCGGCCCGCCGTCCACGCGGGCCAAGTGGTCGGTGTCAGTCAGGTAGGGGGCGGCGGGATTGCCGGTGGCTGTGGCGTCCGCAGCGACTCGATAGATCTCCACGGCCGGATATCGGGGCCGTAACCCGCTGTCGGTGACGAATCCCGACACCGGTCCGGGCCCGACCGGCGCGCCGAACTCGGCGACTTTCGCCAGTCGCGGCGATCCCGTGATGGCCCGGTGCACCAGAATCGGGCGCGCCGAACGCGACGCGTCGGGGTCCAGGTCGTTGCGCAGGACAACATACGAAATACCTTGGCGGGCAAGCGTATCGGCCAGACCCGCGGAAGGCCTGCCGGCCGCGAAGAGGCGTTGCACCGAGTCCAGTGCCCGGATGGTTTGCGGCGGCGTCAACGGGATCGAGTCGCGCACGCCCCACGGGCTGTCGCCGAGCACCTGCAGCGGTTCGTCGTGGCTGGTGCCCCACATCTGGGTGGCGAACGGCGCGCCGGGAACCACCAGCACTCGGCCCGGCGTCGGTGCACCGGTGTTGTGTTCGGAGAGCCAGTCGGCCGCGTCATGCCAATACCGGGGTATCGCGCTGAACGTCCCGGGCGGGGCGATCCGACCGGTCCATGCCAGCGAAGTGCCGGCCATCAGGGCGGTCACGATCACGATCGCCGCCGCGACCCGCTTGTCACGCTCGGGGTGGGCAAAGGCGTGGATCCACTCGACTTTCGGCGCGGTCCCCGGTAGCGGGATCCGGCCCAGCACCTGAGCCAGGCCCAGCACTATCGGGATCCGGACCACCGACTCCAGCTTGTGCACGTTACGCAGCGGCGCTCCGCCGGCGTCCAGGAAAGCCTGCACGTGGTAGGCGAGTGGTGAGCCGAGCCCGCCGCTGTATCCGGCGGCCAGCAGTACCACCCCGACGAGCAGCATCGTCACCAGCCGTCCGGCCACGGTACTGCCGCGCCCAGACATCCCAGCCAAGCCGGCCAGCCCGGCCGCTGCCACCAGGCAGGTGGCCAGGATGGCGACCGACCCGGTGACCAGAGGCGCGCCCGCGGTCGCGTCGGGCGACACGAACGGGGTCCAGCTGTCGGTGCCGCGCAGCACCTCGACGAGCGAAGACCATTGCGTGGTCACACCGGACGATTCGATGAAGTCCAGAAACGGCGGGCTGATCCGGGCCATCAAGATCAGGGCCACCAGCCACCACGACATCGCCAATGCCAGGGCCAGCAACCACCACGCCGTGTAGCGCCACCACCTGCGGTTGGGCCGGTGGCAGGCCCACCAGATCACCGCGGGCAGGCAGCCGGCCAACGTCGCGATCGCGTTGACCGCTCCCATCAGCGCCACGGCCACCCCGGCCTGGCCGGCGAGCCTGCGCACCGATCGGTCGGCCCCGCCCCGCAGCGCCAGGATCGTGGGCACCAACACCCACGGCGCCAGCATGATCGGCAAAGTTTCCGACGAGATCGACCCCAACGTGGTCAATACCCGGGGCGAAAGCGCGAACGCCGCCGCAGCGATCACGCGCGATGTCGGGCTGCCGATACCCAGCGCCTCAGCGACCCGCAGCAACCCCCAGAAGCCGACGGTCAGCAGCAGCGCCCACCACAGCCGCTGGGTCACCCAGCCGGGCAGCCCCAGCAGATGACCGGCCAGGAAAAATGCCCCGTGCGGAAACAGGTAGCCGTAGGCCTGGTTTTGCGCTTGCCCGAACGGCAGTTCGCTGTTCCACAAATTGGTCGTCCGGGCCAGGAAGCGCAGCGGGTTGGCGGTCAGGTCGAGCTTGGTGTCGGGGGAGATCTGCCCGGGCGACTGGGCGAAGCTCAGCGTCAGAGCGACGGTCGCGACCAGCCACAACCAGCGTCGTGACAGGGGCGCTGTTGCAGACCCGACGCCCGGGTCCTCGACGGGCCGTTCCGGGGCCCGCATCGTCCGCCCCTGACTGCCCGGCTCCTCAGCGAGCCGTTTCCCGGCCCGCATCGTCACCGGGCGCCGGCTAGCTGCGGTTGCCGTACTCGACCCGGTTGAGCACCGACGACTGCGGGTCGCCGCCAGGAAGCGGTGGCTTGGTGTCCTGCTGGACCATCAACGTGATCCCGAAGATCGCGGCTGCGCCCAGCAGCAGACCGACCACGACGCTGGCGGCGGCGGGCGCAACGAACCGACTCATAGCTGCCCAACCTAGCAGAGGACGAGGTCGCAGCCGGTCTGGCCGCGCTGCCAGTACGGGCCGATCGAGCCCATGACAGCATGGCCTGATGGGTTTCCCGCGCATCCTGGCCGTGCTCGCCGCCGCTACGGCGCTGATCGCGGGTTGTGGCCACACCTCGCATCCGCCCAAGTCCGCACCGGCCACCTCGTCGCCGGCCAAGGCGCTCCCGCCGGCTAAACCGGCATGCGGCGACCCGGCGGCCCTACCTCCCCGCGAGAAGCTGGCCCAACTGTTGATGGTGGGTGTCCGCGACGGCGACGACGCCAACGCCGTGGTGACGAACTACCACGTCGGGGGCATCTTCATCGGCAGCTGGACCAACCTGAACATGTTGGGACCCAACCTGGTCAAGGACCTGTCGGCCACGACGCCGCTGCCGGTGGCGATCAGCGTCGACGAGGAGGGTGGCCGGGTAGCCCGGCTGTCCAAGCTGATCGGACCAGCGCCGTCGGCGAAGATGGTGGCTCAGACGCTTAAGCCGGAAGAGGTTCGCGGCATGGCGCGGGACCGGGGCCGCCAGATGCACGACCTCGGCATCACCATCGACTTCGCGCCCGATGTCGACGTAACCGATGCCCCCGACGACACGGTGATCGGCGATCGGTCGTTCGGCTCGGATCCGGAAAAGGTCACCGTGTTTGCCGGTGCGTACGCCCAGGGCCTGCACGACGCCGGCGTGCTTCCGGTGCTCAAGCATTTTCCCGGGCACGGACACGGATCGGGTGACACGCACACAGGATCCGTCGTGGTCACGCCGCCGCTGCAGCAGTTGCAGAACGACGACTTAGTGCCCTTTCGGAGACTGTTGAACGCTGTCGCCCCGCAGGGCGCGATGGTCGGCCACCTGCAGGTGCCCGAACTCACGGGCAATGAACCGGCCAGCGTCAACCGGGCCGCGGTGCAGATGTTGCGTACCGGTGTCGGATACAACGGCCCAGCGTTCGACGGCCCAATATTCAGCGACGACCTGTCCAGCATGGCGGCGATCAAAGAGCACTACACCGTGCCCGAGGCGGTGTTGCGCACCTTGCAGGCCGGCACCGACGTGGCGCTGTGGATCACCACCGACGAGGTGCCCGCGGTTCTCGACCGGTTACAAAAGGCATTGGACGCCAAGGAATTGAAGATGTCCGACGTCGACGACTCGATCCGGCGGATCGTAAAGTTCAAGGGCCTCAAGCCGGGCTGCCGACCGTAATCGCGCGGCGCGACCTCGCATTGCTTACTCTGAATTGACGCAGTCTGCCGACAGGCGCGCGAATGTCGGCTAGATAGGGGACGGCATGGCAGGTGGTACCAAGCGGTTACCCCGTGCTGTCCGCGAACAGCAGATGCTGGATGCCGCCGTCCAGATGTTCTCCGTCAACGGCTATCACGAGACGTCGATGGATGCGATCGCCGCCAAGGCGGAGATTTCCAAGCCGATGCTGTACTTGTATTACGGCTCCAAAGAAGAGCTGTTCAGCGCTTGCCTCGACCGCGAGATGACGCGATTCATCGACGGTGTGCGCGAGGAGATCAATCTCGAGCAGAGCCCAAAGGATCTGTTGCGCAACGCCATCTTGGCGTTCATGCGCTACATCGACGCCAACCGCGCGTCGTGGATTGTGATGTACACCCAGGGCACCAGCTCCCAGGCGTTTGCCCACACCATGCGCGAGGGCCGAGAGCGGATCATCGCCCTGGTCGCCCGGCTGCTGCAGTCTGGCACTCGGAATCCCAGACCGGACGCCGACTTCGAGATGATGGCGGTCGCGCTGGTGGGAGCCGGCGAGGCGATCGCGACCCGGCTCAGTACCGGCGATACCGACGTGGACGAGGCGGCCGAGTTGATGATCAACCTGTTCTGGCGCGGCCTCAAAGGCGTGCCGTCCGATCGGGACGCGGCCGAAACCGCCGCCGGATCCGGCTAGTCGCGGATACTCCGATCCGAGCCGTGAGCCGCCGCAATGTCGACTTCTTCTGTGCGGTTGTGATTGTCGGGCTGATGGCCGGGGTTGCCGGGTTGTGCACAACGCTGCTGTTGCACTACTTCGAGCACCTCACCTATCGCTACACATTCGGATCGCTGCTGGAGGGTGTTGCCGGTAGCAGTCCAGTCCGTCGAGTCCTGGGGCCGATGGTCGGCGGAGCCCTTGCGGGGCTGGGGTGGTGGATACTGCGGCCTAGAGCCGACGTCCCGCCATTGTCTACGGCCATCTTGGACCGTCAGCGTATACGCCTGCTGCCCTTCGCCCTCGACGCAGCGCTGCAGGTGGTGGTGGTTGGCTCTGGCGCGTCGCTGGGCCGGGAAGTGGCTCCTCGCCAATTCGCCGTGGCTCTGGGCAATTTCGCGACCGGATGGCTGAAACGGCTCTCGCCCCGCGACCGCGAGATCCTGCTGGCGTGTGCGGCCGGCGCCGGACTCGGCGCGGTCTATGCGGTGCCGCTCGGTGGTGCGCTGTTCAGTTTGCGGATCATGTTGAAAACCTGGCATCCCCGGGCGGTCGGTGCCGCGTTGATCACCTCAAGCCTGGCTGTCTCGGTTGCCTCGTACGCCACCCATAATCAGTTGAGCCTGCACTGGCCTAACCCGCACATTTCCTACCTGCTGCTCGGCTACATACTGCTGTTGGCCCCGCTGACCTACGCCGTGGGGCTGGCGTTCAATCGCGTCATGGCAGCGGCACATCGGGCCGCGCTGACGCGATCATGGCTGCTGATCCCGGCGATCGCCGGTGCGGGGCTACTGATCGGCGTCTGCTCGCATTGGTGGCCCGAACTGCCAGGCAATGGCAAATCGATCCTGACCGCGACCCTCGCCGGCGGGATGACGTTGACAACGGCCGCGGCGGTCTTGCTTCTGAAACCCGTTCTGACGGCGGTGTATCTGCGCGCCGGCGCGACGGGCGGGTTGCTCACCCCCGCGCTGGCCACCGGTGCGGCAGCCGGGACGCTGTTCGTGCTGACCATCAACGCGGCGGCCGGAACCCACTTCCATGTTCAGGCCGTGTCGCTGGCCGGTGCCGCGGGCGTGCTCGCGGTCACTCAGGGCACGCCGTTTTGGGCCGCGATCTTCGTCTGGGAACTCGCCCGACCCCCGCTTTGGCTGGCGCTGGTTTTTCTGATTGCTGCCCTCAGCTCGTACGGTATCGGGCGACTTGTCGACCGGCTAGTGCGTCCGTAGCGTGCCGGTCAGATGCGGATACCCCTTGGCCAGGTTGCGCAAGCTGATATCCCAGCCATCCTGGACCTGATCGACGTAGAGTCCTGCGCTGGCGGGCAGCACCACCGGTTTCCCGAACCGCACCGAATATGTCACTGCGTCGGGGAGTCCGGCCTCTAAATTAGCTAATACGGCTGCGGCGCTGAACATTCCGTGCGCGATCACGGTGGGAAAGCCGAACAGCTTGGCGCCGATGGGGTTGGTGTGGATCGGGTTGTGATCGCCGCCGATGGCCGCGTAGCGACGAATCTGGCCCGGGGTTATCCGCAGGATGGCTTTCGGCGGTGGCGGCTTGGGCTGTTTGTGCGGTGGCGGCTTGGGTTCGTCGGACAAACTGGTGCGTTGTTGATGCAGGAAGGTCGTCACCTGGTGCCACGCCACCTCGTTGCCGACGCTGACATCGGTCACCAGGTCGACCAGCAGGCCCTTGCGGTGTTCACGCAGATTCTCGGCGTGTACGGCGATATTGACCGTGTCGGTGACCTTGATCGGCCGGTGTTGCGTGATGTGGTTTTCGGTGTGGACGGACCCCATTGCGGGGAAAGGGAAGTCGAACCCGGTCACCAGCGACATCATCGTCGGGAAGGTCAACGCGAACGGGTAAGTCAGCGGCACGGTATCGCCGTAGCGCAGTCCGGTGACCGCCGCGTAGTCGGCGACGTTCCCGCGGTCGATGGCCACGTCGCTGACCGTCAGTGTTCTGCTGGGCAGGTGGTCGCTGCGTGGCACGAACGGCAGCGCTCCCGCCGCGGCACGCAGCAGATTCTTCAGGCCGCTTGGTTGCGTCACTGCGCTCTTCCCTCTCAGCTAGGCGCCCAGCATGGCTTGGCCGCAGACGCGGATGACGTTGCCCGTCACCGCGTTTGATGCCGGGCTGGCGAAGTAGGCGATGGTCTCGGCGACGTCCACCGGTTGCCCGCCCTGGAACAGCGAGTTCATCCGGCGGCCCACCTCGCGGGTGGCCAGCGGGATGGCCGCGGTCATCTGGGTTTCGATGAATCCCGGCGCGACGGCGTTGATCGTGATGCCCTTGTCGGCGAGCTCCGGCGCCAGCGCCTGGGTCAGCCCGATCATGCCCGCCTTGGTGGTGGCGTAGTTGGTCTGCCCGCGGTTGCCCGCGATGCCGGCCATTGACGACAGCCCGATCACCCGACCGCCGTCCCCGATGCTGCCGTTGCCGATCAATCCCTCGGTAAGTCGTTGCGGCGCAAGCAGGTTGACCGCCAGAACCGCGTTCCAGCGCGCGTCATCCATGTTGGCCAGCAGCTTGTCGCGGGTGATGCCGGCGTTGTTCACCAGGATGTCGGCCCGGCCGTCGTAATGCTCACGCAAATGCTCGGTGATCCGGTCGACGGTGTCGTCTGCGGTGACGTCGAGAGTCAGGGCCGTTCCGCCGACGCGGGTGGCGGTCTCGGCCAGCGCCTCGGCGGCGGCCTCCACGTCGACCGCAACGACGTGCGCCCCGTCCCGGGCGAACACCTCAGCGATCGTCGCGCCGATTCCCCGTGCGGCGCCGGTCACGATGCCCACCTTGCCGTCCAGCGGCCGGTCCCAGTCGGCCGGCGGAGTGGAGTCGGCCGCGCCGACATAGAACACTTGGCCGTCCACGTAGGCCGATTTGGCCGACAGGATGAACCGCAGGGTCGACTCTGCGCCGGTGGCGGCTGGTTTGGCGTGGGGTGACAGGTAGACCAGCGCGACGGTGGCGCCTCGGCGCAGCTCCTTGCCCAGCGAGCGGGTGAAGCCCTCCAACGCGCGCTGGGCGATCCGCTCGTCGGTGCTGCCGGCTTGGTCGGGGGTGGTGCCGACGACGACGATGCGACCGGAGGGGCCGACGTTGCGCAGCAACGGCGTGAAAAACTCGTGCAGCGCCGTCAACTTGGCCGGCGTGGTGATACCGGTGGCGTCGAAAACCAGCCCGCCGAACGAATCGGCCCAGCGACCGCCGAGATTGGCGCCCACCACGTCGTAATCCTTGTCCAGCGCTGCCCGCAGCGGTTCGACAACCCGGCCCTCACCGCCGATCAGCAGCGACCCGGCCAGCGGCCGATCACCGACCCGATAGCGGCGCAGGTTCTCAGGCTGTGGCACGCCGAGTTGCTTGGCGAGAAACGAGCCGGGCCCGGAGTTGACGACTTGGGAGAATAGATCGGGTGAAACCTTCGGTGCCACTGCGTTGCCTTCCGTATCGAGCCTGTCATCTGTCGACTACCGTATCGAAGAGCGAACTTACTCCAGAGTAAGAACGGTAGGTAGTATGGGTACTGGGTATTAATCGCGGATAACCCCCAACCGACGGAGATAAGCGTGACTTCTGAAAGTTCCATGCGCCGCGTCGCTGTGCTCGGTGGCAATCGAATCCCGTTCGCGCGCTCGGACCGCGCCTACGCCGAGGCGTCCAACCAGGACATGTTCACCGCCGCACTGGGTGGGCTGGTCGACCGGTTCGGTCTTGCCGGTGAGCGTTTAGGCGCAGTGATCGGCGGCGCGGTGCTCAAGCACAGCCGCGACTTCAACCTGATGCGCGAATGCGTGCTCGGATCAGCGCTGTCGTCCTACACGCCCGCGTTCGACCTGCAGCAGGCCTGCGGGACCGGGCTGCAGGCGGCGATCGCCGCGGCGGACGGCATCGCCTCCGGCCGCTACGAGGTCGCCGCCGCCGGCGGGGTGGACACCACCTCCGACCCGCCGATCGGCCTGGGCGACAACCTGCGTCGCACATTGCTGGGACTGCGCCGGTCAAAGTCCAACGTCGATCGCCTGAAACTGGTCGGCAAGCTTCCGGCCAGCCTCGGGGTGGAGATTCCGGTGAACAGCGAGCCACGCACCGGACTGTCGATGGGCGAGCACCAGGCCATTACCGCCAAGCAGATGGGCATCAAGCGGGTCGACCAGGATGAGCTGGCCGCCGCCAGCCACCGCAACATGGCCGCCGCCTACGACCGCGGCTTCTTCGACGACCTGGTCACCCCGTTTTTGGGCTTGTACCGCGACGACAACCTGCGGCCCGATGCGTCGCTGGACAAGCTGGCCAAGCTCAAGCCGGTGTTCGGGGTGAAGGCCGGCGACGCCACCATGACGGCCGGCAACTCGACACCGTTGACCGACGGTGCTTCGGTGGCGTTGCTGGCATCCGAGAGTTGGGCCGCCGAGCATTCGCTGAGGCCGCTGGCGTACGTCGTCGACGCCGAGACGGCATCGGTGGACTACGTCAACGGCGCCGATGGCCTGCTGATGGCGCCCACATACGCGGTGCCACGCCTGCTGGCGCGCAATGGGCTCAGCCTGCAGGACTTCGACTTCTACGAAATCCATGAGGCCTTCGCCTCGGTGGTGCTGGCGCACCTGCAGGCATGGGAGTCCGAGGAGTACTGCAAGGAGCGGCTGGGCTTGGACGCGGCGCTGGGGCCTATCGACCGGTCCAAGCTCAACGTCAACGGGTCCTCGCTGGCCGCCGGTCACCCGTTCGCCGCCACCGGCGGGCGGATCGTCGCGCAGCTGGCGAAGCAACTTTCGGACGCCGCAAAAGCCAAGGGCAAGCCGGTGCGCGGGCTGATCTCGATTTGCGCCGCCGGCGGTCAAGGCGTCGCCGCCATTCTGGAAGCCTGATACGCCAGGTGCGGTGTGCCGTTTAGTAACGACGGTGCCCGGGTATGCGACGGTTCGGATAGCTCCGTGTTGTCGTCCGACCCCCCGACCCGATGGCAGCGCGGAGCGTCCTTGAATAGGCCGCAGCCCTGTTCACCAGGTATCGGCCGAAGGGGGCCGCCGACGGAAGGAGGGGATCCGCGGCGGCCCCTCCCCCCAGCTTCGACGCAAAATCCCCGGTCTCGAAACGAGAACGGGGGATTTTGCTGTTAGTGGATCAGAAGCCTGCTTCGTCGAGCTCCATGATGTCGTTGTCGATCGTCTCCAACACCTGGCGGGTGCTGGTCAACAACGGCAGGAAGTTCTTGGCGAAGAACGATGCGACCCCGATCTTGCCTTCGTAGAAGGCTCGGTCAGCGTCGCTGACACCGGCGTCGAGCGCCTCCAGGGCCACTGCGGCCTGACGCTGCAGCAGCCAGCCGATCACCAGGTCGCCGACGCTCATCAGGAAGCGCACCGAACCCGTTCCCACCTTGTAGATGCTGGAAATGTCGTCCTGCGCGGCCATCAGGTAGCCAGTCAACGTCGCTGCCATCGCCTGCACATCGGCCAGGGCGGTGGCCAGCAGCGCACGCTCGGCCTTCAACCGCCCGTTGCCGGTCTCGCTTTTGACGAACTCCTCGATCTGCCCCGACACGTGGGCCAGCGCCACACCCTTGTCGCGGACGATCTTCCGGAAGAAGAAGTCCTGCGCCTGGATGGCCGTGGTGCCCTCGTAAAGCGAGTCGATCTTGGCGTCGCGGATGTACTGCTCAATCGGGTAGTCCTGCAAAAAGCCCGACCCACCGAAGGTCTGCAGGCTCTCGGTGAGCTTGGCGTAGGCCTGCTCGGAGCCGACACCCTTGACCACCGGCAGCATCAAGTCGTTGACCTTGACCGCCAAATCGGCGTCCACACCGTGCACCGCCCTGGCCACCGCCGCGTCCTGGTAGGTCGCGGTGTAGGTGTAAAGCGCGCGCAGACCCTCGGCGTAGGACTTCTGGGTCATCAGGCTGCGACGCACGTCCGGGTGGTGGGTGATGGTCACCCGCGGTGCGGTCTTGTCGGTCATCTGGGTCAGATCGGCGCCCTGCACCCGGTTCTTCGCGTACTCCAGGGCGTTGAGGTAGCCGGTGGACAACGTCGCGATGGCCTTGGTGCCAACCATCATGCGGGCCTGCTCGATGACCTCGAACATCTGCGCGATGCCGTTGTGGACCTCGCCGACCAGCCAGCCCTTGGCTGGAATGCCATGCTGACCGAACGACAGTTCACAGGTCGCGGAGGCCTTCAAGCCCATCTTGTGCTCGACGTTGGTGACGAAGACGCCGTTGCGCTCGCCCAGCTCGCCGGTCTCGAAGTCGAACAGGACCTTGGGCACGAAGAACAACGACAAGCCCTTGGTGCCCGGCGCGGCGCCCTCGGGGCGGGCCAGCACCAAGTGGAAAATGTTCTCGAACAGGTCATCGGAGTCGGCGGAGGTGATGAACCGCTTCACGCCGTCGATGTGCCATGAGCCATCGTCTTGCTTGACCGCCTTGGTCCGGCCGGCACCGACGTCCGAGCCGGCGTCCGGCTCGGTGAGCACCATGGTCGAACCCCAGCCGCGCTCGGCGGCCAGCACGGCCCACTTCTTCTGCTCTTCGGTGCCCAGGTGGTAGAAGATGCTGGCGAAACCTGCGCCGCCGCCATACATCCACACCGCGGGGTTAGCGCCTAGGAGGTGCTCATGCAGGGCCCAGACCAATGCTCTGGGCATCGGTGTGCCGCCGAGCTCCTCATCGACGCCAACCTTGTTCCAACCGGCTTCGATGACCGCGCGCACCGACTTTTTGAACGGCTCGGGCAGCGTCACCGAATGGGTCTCCGGGTCGAAGACCGGGGGATTGCGGTCCCCGTCGACGAAGGACTCGGCGACCGGACCTTCGGCCAGCCGGCTTATCTCCGCCAGCATCTCGCGGGCGGTGTCGACGTCCAGATCGCTGTACGCGCCGTCGCCGAGTGCCTTGTCAACGCCGAAAACCTCAAACAGGTTGAATACCTGGTCGCGGACGTTGCTCTTGTAGTGGCTCACTGATTCCTCCTCGATGAGAACGCCACTCTTGGTTGGGTACCAGGGCTAAGTTACCCACCAGTAACAGCGCTAAACTATACCTATCGGTAACTACAACGCAACACAGTGTGAGCTAAATTTCATTGCCTAATTAACCAACCGGTTGGGTTCGCGCTGATCGAGACCATGGCATACCACTTGACCTGCGGCGATGATGGATAGATGGTAACTGTGCCGAGCGTCACGGCGCTGCCCGACGTGGACCTACGCGATCGTCCTGGCCAACTGAGGGAACGCCTGCGCGAGGTGGCCCACGAGGTGGGTTTCTTCTACCTGATCGGTCATGGCGTGTCCGCGGCGCTGACTCGCCGGATCCTGGCCGCCGCGCGGCAACTGTTCGCGCTGCCGCAGGCCGAGAAGGATGCTGTCGCGATGGTGCGCAGCCCGCATTTCCGGGGCTACACCCGGCTGGGTGGCGAGCTGACCGGTGGCGAGGTGGATTGGCGCGAGCAGATCGACATCGGACCGGAGCGCAACCCCGTGGGCGGCGCTGGCAAGCCGGAGTATCTGTGGCTGCAGGGGCCCAACCAGTGGCCGCCGACGTTGCCCGAGCTGCCGGAAATCATCGCCGAGTGGGACGCGGCGCTCGGCGCGGTGGCCCGCAGCTTGTTGCGGCATTGGGCGGCCTCGCTGGGCAGTCCCCCGGATGTGTTCGACGCCGCCTTCGCCGAGGCGCCGGCCACCCTGATCAAGGTGGTGCGTTATCCGGCGACGGCCGCCGGGTCGCAGGGCGTTGGCGCGCATCGCGACGCAGGAGTGCTCACGCTGCTGCTCGCGGAGCCGGGCAGCCAGGGATTGCAGGTGCGGCCTGGCCGCAACGGCGACGGCTGGATCGACGTCCCGGCGCGCGACGGTGCATTCATCGTCAATATCGGTGAGCTGCTGGAGCTGGCGACCGGCGGCTATCTGCGGGCGACCGAGCACCGGGTGAACCTGCGTCATGCGGCTGATCGGATCTCGGTGCCCTACTTCTTCAACCCGCGATTGGACGCGCAGCTCCCAATGTTGGCGTTGCCCCCGGACCTGGCCGCGCGGGCAAGCCCGCGCGCTGACCCGTCCGACCCGATCTTCTCGGTGTACGGCCGCAACGCGTGGAAGAGCCGGTTGCGGGCTCACCCCGATGTTGCCGCGGCGCACGGCTACTCGTCGGGCGAGTAGGGTCAGGAATGCCAAATCCTCCTCGATGCGAATGAAGCCCCGGTGAACCCACCTGACAAGCTGACGCCGTCGTCACTGCGCGAGGCCTTCGGCCACTTCCCATCCGGGGTGATCGCCATCGCAGCTGAAGTCGACGGGATCCGAGAAGGGCTGGCCGCCAGCACGTTTGTCCCGGTGTCGCTGGATCCGCCCTTGGTGTCGTTCTGCGTGCAGAACACCTCGACGACCTGGCCGAAGCTAAAGCAGGTACGCGCGCTGGGGATCAGCGTTCTGGGCGAGGCTCATGACGAAGCGGCGCGCGCACTGGCGGCCCAGACCGGCGATCGGTTCGCCGGGCTGGAAACGGTGTCCAACACCAGCGGTGCGGTGTTCATCAAGGGCACCAGCGTCTGGTTGGAAAGCGCGATCGAACAACTCATTCCCGCCGGCGACCACACGATCGTGGTGCTGCGGGTCAGCGACGTCCAAGTCGACGGAGACGTTGCGCCGATCGTCTTTCATCGCAGCGTTTTCCGCCGGCTGGGCGCCTAGTTCTTCAGCTAGGGCCGCTTGCTGATGCTCATCAGCGACGGAACAGCTTGTCGCCCAGCCACACAACCGGATCGTATTTGCGGTCGGCCACGCGTTCCTTCATCGGAATGAGAGCGTTGTCGGTGATCTTGATGCTTTCGGGACAGACTTCGGTGCAGCACTTGGTGATGTTGCAGTACCCGAGGCCGTGCTCCTGCTGCGCCTGGTCGCGCCGGTCGAGGGTGTCCAGCGGGTGCATTTCCAACTCCGCGATCCGCATCAAATAGCGGGGGCCGGCGAACGCTTGCTTGTTGTCCTCGTGATCGCGGATCACGTGGCATACGTTGTTGCACAGGAAACATTCGATGCACTTGCGGAACTCTTGAGAACGCTCCACGTCCTTCTGCGCCATCCGGTACTCACCGGGTTGAAGGTCCTTGGGCGGCGCGAATGACGGTATTTCCCGGGCCTTTTCGTAGTTGAACGACACATCGGTGACCAGATCCCGGATCACCGGGAACGTCCGGATCGGTGTCACGGTGACCACTTCGTCTTCGGCGAAGGTCGACATCCGGGTCATGCACATCAACCGGGGCTTGCCGTTGACCTCAGCCGAGCATGAGCCGCACTTGCCGGCTTTGCAGTTCCACCGCACCGCCAAGTCCGGTGTTTGGGTCGCCTGCAGGCGGTGGATGACGTCGAGCACCACCTCGCCCTCGTTGACCTCGACGGCGAAGTCCTGCAATCCACCGCCGGACTCGTCGCCACGCCATACCCGCATGGTCGCGTTGTAGGTCATCAGCCTCTCCGTCCTGGGTGGTCAGCCAGCTCTTCGCTCGTGTAGTACTTCTCCAGTTCGGAGATCTCGAAAACCTCGAGCAGGTCGGGCCGCATCGGCACCTGGTCTTCGTGCGTCACGGAGACGTCAGGGATCACCTCGTCGCCGCCTGCGGCCTTGCACACCAGCAGCACCTTGCGCCACGACGGATCCATCCCCGGGTGGTCGTCGCGGGTGTGGCCGCCCCGGCTTTCGGTGCGCTCCAGCGCTGCCTTGGCGACGCATTCGCTGACCAGCAGCAGGTTCCGTAGGTCGATGGCCAGATTCCAGCCGGGGTTGTACTGCCGGTGTCCCTCGACGTGGATGTTCTTGAACCGCTCGCGAAGCTGGTCGAGCCGACGGAGGGCCTCGGTGATTTCTTCTGGTTTGCGGATGATGCCGACCAGATCGTTCATCGATTGCTGCAGTTCTGCGTGCAAGGTGTACGGATTTTCTGCGGTGGCGCCGTTCGTCGGTGTCTCGAAGGGAGCCAGCGCCCGTTTCGCGGCCGCGTCGACGGCATTGTCATCGACTTTCGGACGGCTGCTCAGCGCTCGCACGTAGTCGGCGGCGCCCAAACCGGCCCGGCGGCCGAAGACCAACAGGTCCGACAGCGAGTTGCCACCCAGCCGGTTGGAGCCGTGCATGCCGCCGGAGCACTCGCCGGCGGCGAACAACCCGGGAACGGTGGCGGCGCCGGTGTCAGCGTCGACCTCAATACCGCCCATCACGTAGTGGCAGGTGGGCCCGACTTCCATCGGCTCTTTGGTGATGTCGACCCCGGCCAGCTCCTTGAACTGGTGATACATCGACGGCAGCCGCCGCTTGATCTCCTCGGGGGTCAGCCGCGACGCGATGTCGAGGTAGACCCCACCGTGCGGGGTACCGCGACCGGCCTCGACTTCGGAGTTGATCGCGCGTGCGACCTCGTCGCGGGGCAGCAGGTCCGGGGTGCGACGGGCCGAGTCGTTGTCCTTGAGCCACTGGTCGGCCTCTTGCGCGGTCTCGGCGTACTGACCTTTGAACACCGGCGGGATGTAGTCGAACATGAACCGGGTTTGGTCGGAGTTCTTCAGCACGCCGCCGTCGCCGCGCACACCCTCGGTGACCAGAATGCCTTTCACGCTGGGCGGCCACACCATGCCGGTCGGGTGGAACTGAACGAACTCCATGTTGATCAGCGTCGCGCCGGCGCGCAGCGCCAGCGCGTGGCCGTCGCCGGTGTACTCCCAGGAGTTTGAGGTGACCTTGAACGACTTACCGATTCCGCCGGTGGCCATGACGACCGCCGGGGCCTCGAACAAGACGAACTTGCCGCTTTCGCGGTGGTAGCCGAATGCTCCGGAGATCGCGTCGCCGTCTTTGATCAGCTCGGTGATCGCGCACTCGGCGAAGACCTTGATCCTCGCCTCGTAGTCGCCGAGTTCGGCGTGGTCTTCCTGCTGCAGCGAGACGATCTTTTGCTGCAACGTGCGAATC
>JAFAID010000336.1 GCA_019236925.1 Mycobacterium sp.
ATCCTGGGTGTGCCCGACGGCTACCTGGTGGCCTATCTGCTCGGCATCGGCTATCCGGCTGACCGCCCGCTCAAGCCGATCCGCAAACCGAACCGGCGGCCCTTCGACGAGGTCGTCCATCACGGGCACTGGTGAGCCCGGTGGTAGACACCGCCATACGAGAACACAAGGGCGACTACGGAATCGACGGGTCGTTCCACACCGTCTCCGCGCGCGGTCAGGCGATCGGCATCGCGGTGCAGGCCGCAACCCTGGCGGTGTGGTCGGGAATCAGCCTCGCCCGCGGCAAGCGACTAACCGCGGCGCTGACGGGCGCATCGTCCGTCGGGATCGTCGCAAGCGCAGCCCTCTACATCTACGCGACCAAAGCCGGCAAGTTCGAAGTCTGGAACCGGATCTTCGACGACCTGCAACTGCTGGGCGACGAAACCGTACTCGACATGGGCTGCGGCCGCGGCGCGGTGTTGCTGGCCGTGGCCAAGCGGCTGCCGAATGGCCGTGCCATCGGCGTCGATCTCTGGCAGGCCGACCAGACCGACAACTCGCCGTCGGCCACCCTGGCCAACGCGAAACTGGAGAACGTCGCCGACCGCATCGAACTGCACACCGCCGACATGACCGCACTGCCGTTCGACGACAACAGCGTCGACGTCATCGTGAGTAGCCTTGCCATCCACAACATTCCAAGCCACGACGGACGGCGTAAAGCCCTTAACGAGGCGATGCGCGTGCTGCGCCCCGGCGGTCGCCTCGCCATCGCCGACCTGTGGGAGACCCGCCAGCACGCCGCCCACCTCCGCGAACGCGGTTGGCGCAAGGTCAAGCGCCGCAGCTTCGGATGGCGGATGTAATTGTCCGGTGACGTTGCGGTTACCGGTATATCGGCCACGCTTCGAGATACGCGTCAATCGCGCGCTCAACCGCCAGCCCATACTCGTTCGGCACGTACGCGGGTCCGAAGTTTTCCCGCAATGCAGGGGCGAGCACACCCAACACAACGCCATCGCTCTGGTCGTTGGTCGGTTTCTTCGCGGCACGAAGCTCCGCTAACAGAGCGGGGTTACGACGCTCGAGTTCTTCGACGATTAGCACGCGGGCGTCGTCTGGGATGGCGTCAAGGACGTTGCTCATGAATTCCTCCATCCGTCCCGACTGTTCGCTCACGCGGTTGTGACTTGTGCGTGTCGGCGGGAAAAGCGTGCGCGGACCCGGCGGCGGCCATCGGATTGCCTGAAATTAGCGGTTTAAGGGCCACCTTTCGAGGAAAGCCTTCACAGCACGTTCGACCGCCAATCCGTGCGCATTTGGAACCCACTCAGGTCCCAAGCTTCTGATCACCGCTCTCGCAAGCACTTCATTGACAGCTGCACGCTGTTCGTTGCTGGGTTCCCGTGAACTGCGGAGTTGCGCAAGGAGACTGGGGTCGCTTTTGGTCAGTTCATCCACTATCACTGCGGACGATTCTGGCGGCAAATCATCGAGAGCGTTCATCATCAATGTCTCCAACCATGATGGTTGTTTGGCCAAGCGGTCACCACTTGCCCGTCCTTGTTCAAAACCACTGTTGCGTCTTTGCCTTGATAGAGGTAGGCGCCGCGGCCCTGTTCATCAATCTGATAACTCGGCGGTGACAGTGGATGCTCAACAGCGTCTTGCAACGCATCGTCGTTGACGCCGTGGCCGTCACGATCGTCAACACTCTCGCGCCCGTGGCCTGTGTAACCGTTGATCTGCCGGGGCGGCGGAAAAGGCGGCTCCGCTGTTGCGGGAGGGGCTGGGTCTTCGCCTTCTACTGGTATGCCGAGTTGTCCTAGCCGGGCTCTGATCGCAGCTTGCCTTTCCAGCAGAGGACCCCGCGAGGCGACGCACGCGCTGTATTGCGCGGGTGGGAGCGGACCGACGTTTTCGACGCCGCATCGGACGTTCCACGCCTGTACCTCAGCGTTTACTTCGGCCCACGCTGCGCGTGCCTCATCGGCGCTCATGTCTTTCGGATCGACCGGCAACGGCGCTGGCGGGTCTTGTTTGAACATGTGGTTGCCGACAGCGCGGACGCCGTTGTCGGTCGGCGCGGCGACAGCAGCGGGGATTGTTGGGAAAGTGTTACCGATTCCGGTGACCGACGCGGTGACCTTGGCGGCGACCTGGGCATCCAGACCGACCAGCTGGGCAGCACGCTGACCGATGTCGCCGGCGAAGGCTTGTGCCTGGACACCCCGGGCGGCCCGCTGGGCGGCTGATCCGCCAGTCATACGGTCGGTGACCGAAAGATCTTCGCCCACCTCGAATCCCGCCGTGCGGGCATCCTCCACGGCGTAACGCACGCGGGAGCGGGCCACATCCAGATCCGAGGCGCCACCGCGCGCCGCGCTGCTCGCGGCTTGCAGCTGGTCGACCGCCGCGCTGGTGGTTTGCATGTCGGCATGCGTTGCGCTGCGCAGGGCCTCGGCGGTCTCGCCGTACCAATCGACCGACAGCGCGTCTCGCCAGACCTGGTGGGCCACCCCGTAGCTACGCTCGCCCACCGTGTCCCAGTGATCGGCTGCCTCGGTGAGATGCTCGGTGGGCCAAGCCAACAGCGCCGACAGGCCAGGAACCCCCGCGACCGCAGCCATCGCTACACGCCGGTCACCGGTGGCGCCACAGCAGCCAGCGCGGTGGCCGATGCCGCTTCCTGCGCGAGATAGCGGGTATCTGCTTGGGCGACGACGGTCGCGCGCTCGCCAACCCATACGGCCAAGCCCGCGGTGAACGCCGCGACATCGACATGGGCGGCGTTGATCGCGGCCGCGCTGACCTGACATGACAACCCCAGCCCCGCCGGGGCTACCATCTCGTCAAGGTCACCCACCGAGGCGCCCCACCGCGTGGCCATCAACTGCACACCAGCGGTATCCACACGCAACACCCGCTCCACGGGCCAAAGTGTAAGCAGACAGATAAGCCGTAAGCCAGCCACCGCGAGGCGCGGTAGCTGTTCGCAATGGGGATACTCGAAGCAGCCGCACGAACGGCGCGACCGTCGCTGGCGCACCGACGGCATAGTGTGCACTCGTAGTCAAATGCGTGGCGGAGAATGAGGTCGAGATGATGCACGTGGCCATACGAGAACACAAGGGCGACTACGGAATCGACGGGTCGTTCCACACCGTCTCCGCGCGCGGTCAGGCGATCGGCATCGCGGTGCAGGCCGCAACCCTCGCGGTATGGTCCGGAATCAGCCTTGCCCGCGGCAAGAAACTGACCGCAGCGCTGACCGGCGCATCGTCGCTCGGGATCGCCGCAAGCACCGCCCTTTATATCTACGCGACCAAAGCCGGCAAGTTCGAAGTGTGGAACCGGATCTTCGACGAGCTGCAACTGCAGGGCGACGAAACCGTACTCGACATGGGCTGCGGCCGAGGCGCGGTGT
>JAFAID010000392.1 GCA_019236925.1 Mycobacterium sp.
TCGGTCTAAGACGGTGTGCAGGAGCTAATCCGACTCGTCAATGACCCTTAACTCCCCGGCAATCCTGTAGGGCAGGGCATAATTCTGCTGGGGTATAGTGAAGGTGTCATTGTCGTATCGCACTTCATGAGAGATCATGTGGTCAACCCGAGCGGGGAATGCCACGACCGCTGGCCAGACATTGTAGCCGTGGCAACATGGGGAAACCCCTGCAGAACGCCCGGAAATGCTTCTGGAGATGATTTCGCTGGCTGGCCAGATCCAGCAGAAGTAGACGGCCAGGTAACCGGCGGTATCGCTGGCCCTGATGACCTTGAGCCTTCGGTCTATGTGCCTGTAAGCAAAACGGTCACGCACTATTGGGGAGAATATGTCAACACAATTGGCGACGGAAATGACCTTTACGCCGACTGTCCTGTAGGAAGTGATCCGTGGACAGCTGAAACCGCAACCGGAGTGGTCGAGACAAACATTTACAATATCGTCCAGAACATCACCGGGGCCGACATTGTCCAGATCATTATAGAGTTGATTAGCGTACTCGGCACGGCTGGGCTTGAACTCATCCCAATCATCGAGGCCATTGTCAATGGCGGCCTGTTCTTGCAGGCCGGGCCCGACGCCGCGCATTACACTTACGACATTGTCCCAATTACCAATTTCATTGCTTTGGCCGGATCTGAGACCCAACCGTACGGAGCGCCTAGCGCACCGGGCACTGATTAGCTACTTCGACCTGAAAAAGTCGGCGCGTTGATCCCTGGTTGGCTGGTGCTGAGCAGAGAAGATGGCCTCAACCCCTTGGGCTAGAAGGGATCGAGGCCATCGTGTTTAGAACTGTAAACGAGCAGCCGACGTTGTGGGACGCGATCTTGCCGGCCGAGCTGCTCGTGTTGCCGGCGGAGTTGGCGCGGGTGGACGCGCTGCTGGATGATGCGGTGTTCTTCGCGCCGTTCGCGGCGTATTTCGATGCTCGGATCGGTCGCCCGTCGATCCCGATGGAGACCTATCTGCGGTTGATGTTCTTGAAGTTCCGCTACCGGCTGGGGTATGAGTCGCTGTGTCGGGAGGTGGCCGATTCGATTTCTTGGCAGCGGTTTTGTCGGATCCCGTTGGGTATGCGGGTGCCGCATCCGACCACGTTGATGAAGATCACCACCCGCTGCGGCGACGATGCGGTGGCGGGATTGAACGAGGCGCTGTTGGCCAAAGCGGCCGCCGCCAAGCTGCTGCGCACTGATAAGGTCCGCGCCGATACGACCGTGGTCGAAGGCAATGTCGGCTATCCAACTGACTCGGGTCTGTTGGCCAAGGCGGTCGGGGCGATGGCGCGTACCGTGACACGGATCAAAGCCGCTGGTGGGGCAACCCGTACTGCTGCACAAGACCGGCGGCGCTCGGCGGGGCGGCGTGCCCGCTCAATCGCCTCGAAGTTGCGGTTGCGTGGTGAGCAGCGCCGCGATCAGGCGCAGGCCGCGGTGCGGCGGATCACCGGGGAGTTGGCTGGGATCGCCGAAGCCGCCATGCGAGATTGCGCCGCAGTGGTGCGCAACGCTAAACGTGCGCTGCGTGCTGCGACCGGGCAGCGTAAAGGCCGGCTGCATCGGGCGATCAACGAGTTGAACGCCCTGGTTAACCGCACCCAACGGGTGGTGGCCCAGGCCCGCAGCCGGCTGGGCGGGGTGATGCCCGAATCGGCCACCAGGCTGGTCAGTCTGCACGATATCGATGCTCGCCCAATCCGCAAGGGACGCTTGGGCAAGCCGGTCGAGTTCGGCTATAAGGCGCAGGTCGTCGACAACGGTGATGGCGTCATCCTCGATCACAGCGTCGAGATGGGCAATCCCGTTGATGCTCCGCAGCTGGCCCCGGCGATCGAGCGGATCATCCGCGGCACCGGCAGCACGCCGCGCGCGGTCACCGCCGACCGGGGCTACGGTGAGGCAGCCGTCGACCGTGACCTGCACGAACTCGGGGTGCGCAGCGTGGCGATCCCACGTAAAGGCAAACCAAGCGCCGCCCGCCGCGAGTTCGAGCACCGAAAAGCGTTCCGCGACAAAATCAAATGGCGAACCGGATCCGAAGGACGGATTAACCACATCAAACGAAGCTACGGCTGGAACCGCACCCAACTCACCGGCATCCAAGGCGCCCGAACCTGGTGCGGACACGGCGTCTTCGCCCACAACCTCGTCAAGATCGGCGCCCTCGCAGCATAAAATTCGACACCACCACCGAACCGGCCCACACTGAGCCGCCAGTCCACACTGCCATTACCCCGACGAACCGTTTTTCAGGTCAAAGTAGCTAGTTGAGCACCGAGGTCGCTGAAAAGTATGTCGAAGAGCGGACCGAACGTCTCGAGACTAGGCGCGGCCAACGCCAGTTCAGACGTGTTCGTGAGATCACCGGCCTGGTCGGCTGCGACGAAGGTTTGGGTGGCGTCCAGTACCGCTTGATCAGCGTTGAGCAACCCCTGGTCGACATCGGCCAGGCCGGCCTGGTCAGCCGCGGGCAGGCCGGCCTGCATCGTCTCAATCGTCTCAATCATCGATATCTGGTTGTAGAGCAGCCCCTCTTGGTTGTACAGGGCCGACAATTGGTCGGCGTCGAGCGACGTTGTGGGGGCTTGGTTCAAATCTTCGGCAGCTTGGGTCAAGTCCTGGCCGGCTTGGCCCAACACGTCGTCAGGGGTGTCGGCATTGGCGACCGCTCCACTGGCCAGCCCGATCATCGCGGCAGCCACAGCGGCGCCACCAGCCAAACCCGCACCGGTAGCCCACCGTCGGACACGAGAAGCGGTGCGCCGGTTGCTGACCATTGGAAACCCCCATCGATTCGGGCGTGCTGAACCTTAATAGGACATAGAACGTTACTGAGCGTATCTAAGCTAGAGCTCAGGTGCAGTGCCGTCAAGCTGGATGAATCGTTCTCCCAGCAAGTTCCAAGCAACGAACGACGACGTTCACCGGCACTGATTCGCTCCCCCCAGTTGATAGATGCGGGCGGCGTTGTCACGGGCAATGAGGTCGACCACCCGCACCGCATCGGCTTCACTCCAGTCGCCGTCGTTAACGAATCCGCTCAGCACCAGGTGAATACCGTTGCGCCACAGCCTGGTACCGAGGTAGTGCAGCTCGACTGGGCCAAACGCATCCGATGAGTAGACGATTTTGCGGAACGGCGCCAGCTCCAGGAGCCGGGCGATGAATGCTGGCGACCGGGCGCCCAGGTGGTTGATACTCAAGCCGCCGTCCAGATAGACGTTGTTGAACGCCTGCGCCAGATAGCCCGCCTCCCGCTCATACGGGTAGCAATGCAGCAGCACGATCGGCGTATCGCCGGACTGGCGCAAAAAGTCCAGCAGATACAGCGGATTGGTTTTGTGTAGATCACAGTCCCGATCGCCGAAGCCAACGTGGAATTGCAACGGTTTACCCACCCGCAGGGCTTGATGCAGCCCGAAGCGCAAAAGAACCCGATCCTCGAGCCGGACGCCGCCACTGTCGCGCCACCGGGCAGCGGCCTCGGCGACCTCGGCCGCGGACGGCTCGGCCAGATCGCCGTCGAACCCGCCGCGGTAGGCCAGGATGGATTTGGTGCCGACCGCCGTCGCCGCGCGTCGGCACAGGATCTCCTCGAACGCCGACGCGTAGTCCCCCGGGGCCTGCGCGGCCTGCTCGGCCACCTGCTCGAGGCGCACCACCTGGTGAGCGCGGCCAGCGGACCACTCGGCGACTTGCGCGACGTCCGCGACGCCCTCGGCGTACCCGGTATCCACCAGCCAGTCGCTGACCCCGGCGGCGCGCAGAAAGGTTCGGGCCAGCTCGGCTTCGGTGAGGTGGCAGCGCCGTT
>JAFAID010000476.1 GCA_019236925.1 Mycobacterium sp.
TCCCGCCGCGTGCTCTTGGCCAGCACCCCGGCCACCGCCGTGCGCCAGCGGGCGCGGCCCTGCGCAGGGTCGGCGGGCACAGCGGACACCTCGACTGACACCGGCGGCTCCTACGTCGCAGCATGTGGCGGTGCCAACGCTGGCCTGCCACTCCGACCACCAGGCTAAATGATCGCCGGCAGCGGACTCGAAGCGACCGGCGCCAGTCGTTATACTGCGATAGTTAGGTATACCTAACTAAGGTAAGAACGGCTAAAGTTAGGTCGATAATGCTTACTCGAGCGCAGCGCGCACGCGATCAATCCAGATCGGTGATCGTGCTTGCCCAGCTGCCGCCAGGCCGGCGGGCAACGGTAGTGGGCACGGCGCCAAAGGCTCCGCCCGCGGTGGCAAGCCGGCTGAGGCAGCTTGGCTTTCGATCGACGGCCCAAGTTGACGTGATCCGTCGCGCACCGCTGGGCGACCCGACCATTTACCGGGTCCAGGACACCGAATTGTGCCTGCGCCGCCGCGAGGCCCAGCTGATCGAAGTCCTCCCCGAACCGGACCGATGACCGCCTGCCACGACGTCGCGGGCGCGCCGGTCACGATCGCCGGCGTCCGGCGGGTGGCCCTGGTGGGCAGCCCGAATGCCGGCAAGACCAGTGTTTTCAATCACCTGACCGGGTTGCGCGCCAAGACCGGCAACTATCCGGGCGTCACCGTCGGCCGCAGTGTCGGCACCACCAAAGTCGACGGTGCGGCGATCGCCGTGGAAGATCTGCCCGGCACCTACAGCCTCGACCCGATCAGCCCGGACGAGCAGGTGGTCACCGACCTGCTGGCCGGCGAGTATCCCGACATCGACCGGCCCGACGCGGTGGTGCTGGTCGCCGACGTCACCACGCTGCGCCGGTCAATCATGTTAGTGGGTCAGGTATTACGGCTCGACCTGCCGTGCTTACTCGCGCTGACCATGGGCGACGAATTGACGTCGCGCGGCGGCAGGATCGACGTCGAGGCGTTGTCGACGGCGTTGGGTATCCCAGTCACCGCGGTCGTCGCGCACCGCGGGTCGGGCATCGACGCCCTGCGGTCACAGCTGGCGTCGTTCGACGAATGGCAACGCCCGCCGGTGCTTCCGCCGTCCGACCAAGACGCCATCGACGCCTGGGGACGGTCGGTGCTCGCCGCGGCCGACTACGTTGCGCCGCAACCGGATCGGCGCACCGCCCGCATCGACCGCGTGCTGCTTCACCCGCTGTGGGGCACTGTCACGTTCTTCGCGGTGATGTTCTGCTTCTTCCAGCTCTTGTTCAGCATCGCCGCGCCGCTGCGAGACGGGATCAGCGATGGGCTGACCTGGCTGGGCGGCCAGGTTGGCGCGCACATCGGCATTCCCGTCGTCCGTGGCCTGCTCGGTCAGGGGATTATCGGCGGGGTCGGCACGGTGCTGCAGTTCCTCCCGCAGATCGTGTTGCTGTTCTTGCTGATCGCGCTGCTGGAGAACGTCGGCTACATGTCGCGGGCAGCGTTCTTGATGGATCGGGTAATGGCAAAGACGGGGCTGGAGGGCCGCGCCTTCGTCGCGATGCTCTCGTCGTTCGCCTGCGCGATCCCCGGCATCATGGCCACCCGGACACTGCCGTCGTCGCGCGACCGGATCGCCACCATCGTCACCGCGCCGTTGATGACCTGCTCGGCCCGGCTGCCGGTGTACACGTTGTTGGTCGGTCTGCTGGTGGCACCGCAAAAGCAGTGGTGGGGGCTGAGCGCACAGGGTGTCACGATGTTCCTGCTGTACCTGGGCGGCGGCACTTCGTCCCTGATCGCCGCGTCGGTGGTGAAGTCGACGATCCTGCGCGGCGACCTGCTGCCGTTCACCATGGAACTTCCGCCCTACCGGTTCCCGTCCCCGACCGTCCTGCTGGCCGCGATGTGGAGTGCGGCCAAGGTGTTCATGCGCAAAGCGGGAACCATCATCTTGGGCACATCTTTGGTCCTGTGGGCACTGCTGAACTTGCCGATCCGCGAGGCGGAAACCCGGGGGATGTCCCCGACCGATGCAGGCGCCTATGTCATGAATCACAGCTACGCCGCCGATGTCGGCAGAGCTATCGCGCCGGTGTTCCAACCGCTGGGCTTCGACTGGCGTACCGATGTCGCCCTGGTTGGTTCGCTTTCGGCGCGCGAAGTGTTCGTCTCCACCCTCGGCCAGGTGTCGGCGGCGACAGACCCTGCCAACCCTCGTCAAGCGTTGGCCACGATGACTGACGATCACGGCCACCGGGTGTTCACCGCGCCCACCGTCATTGCGCTAATGACGTATTTCATGTTCGCGTTGCAGTGCATGTCGACCATCGCCGTGATGCGCCGCGAGACCAACTCGTGGCGATGGCCGGCCTTCGCGTTCTCTTACATGTTTGCTCTGGCATGGGTTATGGCGTTTGCGGCCCGGACGATTGCGGTAGGCCTGGGCGCATGATCCCGATTCACGCCACGGCCACCGCAGACCCGCAACAGCTGCGCTGGGTGGTCGCCGCCGACCGGTTGCCGCCCGCCGGCACCGTCCGCCGGGCCCCTGGCCGCCTCGGCGCCTTGCTGGACGGCGGAGTGGTCGATGAGATGGTGGTGCGCACCGCCTTCGGAAAGGGCGAAGTGCTCATCACCCTCAGCGCCGGCAACCGTTGGCGGGAGCTGGGCGACGACGTCCGCGAGGCGCTCAGCGACGCGCTGGTGGAACCGGCCGGATGGCGAATCGAGGCCTCAGATAACACCGCCGACCTGGCGGCGTTGACCGCGGAGCTGCTCGCCGGTCCGATCGGCGCGCTCGCCGAATCGCACGGCGGGTCCATCGAATTGGTTTCCGTGGTCGGCCACACCGTGACTGTTCGGACTTCGGGCGCGTGCCACGGCTGCCCGGCGGCGGAGTCGACGCTGCACGACAACCTGCAGCGAGAACTGCGCCGACGGACAGGTCAACAGATCAGGGTGTGCACGGAAAATGATTCGGCTGCAGTGCCATTGGGACGCAGGCTGCTGTCGTTGATCGTCCGCTGAGATATCTGCTTGTCTACTCGGCGCCGGAACACCTGGCGCGAGCAACGAGTTGTTCACCGGCGGGCCGTACTCTTAAAGCCCGTGACGGCGAACGCCACCAGCAAAATCAGCGATGCCCTGCGCGGCCTGACCGCCGCAGTGGTTGCGACGGCACGTCAGGTGTCCCGGCGACGGATGGTCATTACGGGTGCGGTGATCGCCGCCTTGATCGCCGTGGCGCTGCTGGTTCCGCTGCCCACCGCGGTGCAGATGCGGGACTGGGCGACCTCGGTGGGCCCGTGGTTCCCGCTGGCTTTTCTGGCCGCCCACATCGTGGTGACGGTATTGCCTTTTCCCCGTACCGCATTCACGCTAGCCGCCGGTCTGCTGTTCGGGCCCCTCCTCGGGGTAACGCTGGCGGTGGTGGCCAGTACGGCCAGCGCGGTGATCGCGCTGGTGTTGGTTCGCGCGGCCGGCTGGGAACTTAGTCGCCTGGTACGGCACCAGGCCGTCGAAACGGTCGATGCCCGTCTGCGCGACCCGGGCTGGATTGCGGTCATGTCGCTGCGGTTGATCCCGGTGGTGCCGTTTTCGGTGCTGAACTATGCCGTCGGCGCGTCGGCGGTGCGGGTGCTGCCCTACACGTTGGCGACGCTGGCCGGTGTGCTTCCCGGGACCGCGGCCGTGGTGATCCTGGGCGACGCGCTCACCGGTGACGTCAGCCCGCTGCTGCTCCTGGTGTCGCTGTGCACAGGCTTCCTAGGGCTCGGGCTGTTGGCTTACGAAATCAGCCACCATCGGCGGCATAGGCATAAGCGGACAGCGACCACGGAAATCGACGCTCCCGCCGAGCCGGCTCTGCACGGCTGACGGCCGCCGCAGTTCGCTGCGCGCATCCCGCGCGAAAGGTGCGTTTGAACCGATAGACTTTGGGTTTCGTAGTAGTTCGCAAAGGCGCGATGGCGTCGCTGTTTGTCATCGCGGTTGCTGCGGTCTCTGCGCCGAGCGGCCCCGGGCGGTCGGTAGTCAGCATGACGGAAGTCTGGGAGGCAGGCAAAATGGACACTAAACGCTTGGCCGCCGCGGCGCGGGTCGCCGTCGGCGTTGGCATAGCGACCCTGACAGGCGGCGCAGGGCTCGTCAACGCTGCCCCGTCCCCGCTGGACCCGCCCCCGCCATGCCCGACCTGCGAACCGAATCCGAATCCGAGTCCGAGTCCTCCACAGGGCACTCCAGCCAAAAAATGCTGGTCGTTACCGCGCCAAGGGCCGGGAGGCGCTAAGGGCGGCGGAGGGGTGCCGGTATACCCGCCGCCGTGCCCCCCAGCCTCGCCGCCGAGCTGACCCGCGCTGGAGCGAATGAGCGAACGCAGACGCGGCTAACGCCGATCTGGCCCCTTCAGAGTCAGCACCGCGTAGGTGGCCAAAAACGACGCCGCCGGAAGGGCATTCACGATGCGGTCGCGTGCACGGAGATGCGCACCCACCGCGAGCACGAAGTACACCGTCAGCATCGCCGTTGTCAGGCGGGCCAACGCCGGGATCCTGCCGGCAGAGAGCAATCCGATCACGGACGCAGCCTTGGAGGCCGGCAGGAGCCACCGGATGTCTTGTGGAATGCCCAGATTGTCAAGGGTTTTCGCGATCGGCGACAGTGGGATCGCGCATGCGACCGCATCAGCGGCCTGAAACACCGCAAGCGCCGCATAGGTTTTCGGCGGAGTCATAGCGCTCATGTCACTGCCCCAACTGATGCCGCGGCGGCGGGAAGGTGCCCTCGACCGGCTTGCGCGCGTCGGCCTCCGCTTTGGCCACCGCCTCGACGATGGCCGGGTCGGTCTCGGTGGAGAACCAGCCGGCCATGTCGTCGTCGTCTTCGGGCTTTGCCAAGCTGTCGTCGACCGGCGATGGCTGATACCGGAACACCCCGTCCGCACCGGGAGCGCCCAGCGACTTGGCGAACCCTTGTAACGCCGCGCTGAAGTCGCTGGGTACCACCCACACCTTATTGGCGTCGCCCCGCGCCATCTGCGGCAGGACCTGCAAGTACTGGTAAGCCAGCATTTCCGGGGTGGGCCGGCCGGCCTTGATCGCGGCGAACGTCTTCTCGATCGCTTTGGCCTGGCCTTGCGCCTGGAAATAGGCCGCGGCCCGTTCACCTTGCGCCCGCAACATCCGGGATTGCCGGTCGGCTTCGGCGGCCAGGATCGCCGCCTGCTTGGCGCCTTCGGCGGCGAGGATCTGCGCCTGCTTCTCCCCCTCGGCCTGCTTGATCGCCGCCTCCCGGGTACCTTCGGCGGTCAAGATCATCGCCCGCTTCTCCCGGTCGGCCTTCATCTGCTTTTCCATCGAAGCCTGGATCGATGGCGGCGGATCGATGCTGCGCAGTTCGACGCGAGCCACCCGCAGTCCCCAGCGACCAGTGGCCTCGTCGAGCACACCGCGCAGCTGACCGTTGATCTGGTCGCGCGACGTCAGCGTCTGCTCCAGCGTCATGCCGCCGACCACGTTGCGCAGCGTGGTGGTGGTCAGCTGCTCCACACCGACGATGTAGTTGCTGATCTCGTAGACCGCGGCCTGCGGGATGGTGACCTGAAAATAGACCACGGTGTCGATGTTCAGCGTCAGGTTGTCCTCGGTGATCACCGGCTGCGGGGGGAACGACACCACCCGCTCGCGCAGGTCGATCCGGGCACGGACGCGGTCGATGAACGGCACCAGCAAGGTCAGCTGCCCGCTGACGGTGCGGCTGTATCGGCCCAGCCGCTCGATCACCGCCGCCTCGGCCTGCGGGATCAACGCAACGGACTTCGCCACCACGATGGCGGCGAAGCCCACCAGAACAGCCAGCAATACCAGACCAGCAATCACAGTTCCTCCTGTTGCTCCAGAGGGGTTACGCGTTTTTCCACACCACCGCGGTGGCCCCGTCGATATGCATCACGGTCACCCGCTCGCCCGGTTCGAAGACATCGCCCTCGTTCATCGGCCGCGCCGTCCACACCTGGCCATCCAATTTCACCTGACCTTCGTCGCTGGCGACGCGGTCGAGGACCAGCGCACTTTTCCCCTCCAGCGCCTTGACACCCGTCGGCAAGCCCTTCGCCGGCGTCAGCCGCCGCCGCAACGCGGGTCGGACCAGCACCAGCAGAAGCAGCGAAACTACCAGGAAGACGGCCCCGTCGGTCCAGATCGGTAGGTGCAGCAGCCAGCTGGATCCCGCCGCCGCCAGCGCACCGCCACCGAGCATCAGCATGAACATGTCGCCGGTCAGCGCCTCGGCACCGGCCAGCCCCAACGCCGCGATCAGCCAGATCACAGCCGCAGACATGCCGCCAGGATATCCTGTGATCGGCCTTGGTCACGGCGAACAACTAGACTGCGAAACCATGTGGTGCCCCAGCGCAACGCTCTCGGTCTGGGCCAACGCCTGGCTTGCCGGCAAGGCCGCGCCCGACGATGTCCTCGACGCGTTATCTTGTTGGGCGCCAACACAATCAGTCACCGCTTACGATGCGGTCGCGGCGGGCCACACCGGGCTGCCGTGGCCGGATGTGAACGACGCGGGTGCGGTGTCGCTGCTACAGACGCTGCGCACCGCGGCCGGACGGCCGAGGACGGGCGTACCTTCGATCATCGTGGCGCTGCCGGTTCCCGGCGACGTCCGGGGGTTAGCCGCAGGCACTCAGTTCGAGCGGGATGCCTTGATCGCGGGAGAAGCGGTGATCGTCACCAATCCCGACGACCCCGGGATGGCCGTCGGCCTGGTACCTGAGTTCGGATATGACGAATCTGACGACGAACTCGTCGTACCCGAATTGTGTGCGCTGTCCTGGACGGTCTATTCACTTCCCGGCGCCCCGGTCGTCGACCATACCGGGTTGGGCGAGGCCGAATACGCCCTCCGGCTGGCAGTGCGCTCAGCCGCCGACGCCCTGACCACAATCGGGCTGGGTTCGACCGGCGTCGACGTCGACGATCCGCGGGGGCTCGTCGAGCAGCTGCTGGAATCGGGGCGGCAGCACCAAGTTCCCGACCCTGCGCCGAAGCGCGCCTTGCGGGTGCTGGAAAACGCCGCCCACGTGGACGCGATCATCACCGTCAGCGCCGGGCTTAGCCGGATTGGAACGCAGTCGTTGTCAGAAGCCCAGATCGCCACCGACGCGCTGCGCCCGCTGGCGGCTGTGGTGCGATCGGCGAGAATGGCTGCGCTCAGCGCGATTCTGCAGGCCGCCTGGCAGTCCTAGCCGCCGGTCAGTCCGCGCATTCCTCAGCGACGCAGTGCGGCGGCCCGCACGGCTGGCCGTTGATGCTGGCCGCGCAGCCTGGTATGGGATCGGGTCCGGTCAGCCGGGCAGGCGCACGGCCATAACGCAGTTCGTCGATCAAGTCCACCGCCATCTGCGCGAATCGGGGGTGGGCATTCGGCGTAGCAGCCCGCGCCAACGCCACGCCTACCGCCTCGGCCTCGGATCTCAACTCCTGGTCGAGATCCCACACCACCTCGATATGGTCGGCGACAAAACCTATCGGGCAGACGATCACGGCTTTGGTCCCGGTCACGGCCAACGCCGAAAGATGGTCGGCGACATCGGGCTCCAGCCAGGGAACTTGCGGTGGGCCCGATCGCGACTGCCAGGCCAGGTCGAAATCGTGATATCCGGCTGCCGCCGCGACGAGCCTTGCGGCGTAAGCGACTTGGCGGCTGTAAAGCTGCGGACCGCAGCGCCGGTCGGCGGCCACCGGGATCGAATGTGCGGTGAAAACCAGCCGCGCATCGGCGGACAGCTCGGCGGGCAGGGCGCCGGAGGCCGCACCGATGGTGTCGGCAAAGATCTGCACGAAACTCGGGTGGTCGAAATAGGTTCGCAGTTTGACCAATTCGGGCGCATCCGGCCCGGCCGCCCGGCGTGCTCGGGCGATGTCCTCGACATACTGCGTGCAGCTGGAATAACCGCTCCACGCGGACGTGGTGAAAACCGCCGCACGCTGGATTCCGTTGTCTCGCATGGTCCCGACGATGTCTTCGACATAGGGCTCCCAGTTGCGATTGCCGAAATAGACCGGGAGGTCTAAACCGCGCTCGACGAGTTCTGCGCGCATTTGGGTGATCAGCGCCCGGTTGATCTGGTTGATCGGCGACACCCCGCCGAAGTGCATATAGTGCTCGGCGACGTGGTCAAGGCGTTCCGGCGGCACATTACGGCCGCGAGTGACGTTCTCCAGGAACGGCCTCACCTGCTCGGGCCCCTCCGGCCCGCCGAACGACAGCAGCAGGACCGCGTCGAAATCCATTAGCGCCCAGAGCAATCTGCTTTTAGAGCAACTGTGTGCTGGCGCCGCCGTCGGCGTAAATGATCGTCCCGGTGGTAGCCGGCAGCCATTCGGACAGCAGCGCGCACACCGTCTTGGCAACCGGCGTGGGGTCTTTCATGTTCCAACCGACCGGAGCGCGCTGGTCCCAGCCCTCTTCCAGCAGAAGTATCTGCGCGCCCGCCTCGTCGCCGAGCGCACCGCCGACGATCGCGCTCATCGCCAGCGTCCGGATAGGGCCTGCAGCAACGAGATTCGAGCGGACACCGAACTTGCCGGCTTCGCGCGCCACGAAACGGTTGACCGACTCCAGCGCGCTCTTGGCGACCGTCATCCAGTTGTAGGCCGGCATTGCCCGGCTCGGGTCGAAATCCATGCCGACAATCGAACCGCCGGGATTCATGATCGGCAGCAGTGCCTTGGCGAGCGAGGCATACGAGTACGCCGAGATGTGGATGCCCTTGGAGACATCCTCGTAGGGCGCGTCGAAGAACGGGTTGATGCCCATCCCGCTTTGGGGCATGAAGCCGATCGAATGCACCACACCGTCGAGCTTGTTGCCCTCGCCGATCTCGGCCGTCACCCGCTCGGCCAGGCTGTCGAGGTGCTTCTCGTCCTGCACGTCGAGCTCGATCAGCGGGGCCTTCTCCGGCAGCCGGTCGGCGATGCGCTGGATCAGCCGCAGCCGGTCGAACCCGGTCAGCACCAGCTGGGCGCCCTGTTCCTGGGCCACCCGCGCGATGTGGAACGCAATCGACGCGTCGGTGATGATCCCGCTGATCAGAATCCGTTTGCCGTCAAGCAGTCCCGCCATGTCCGTCCTTATGTCCTAGTGGCCCATGCCCATGCCGCCGTCGACCGGGATCACCGCACCAGAGATGTAACTCGCGTCTTCGGACGCCAGGAAGCTGACCACCCCGGCGACCTCCTCGGCTGTGCCGACCCGCTTCGCCGGGATGAATTCCAGCGCGCCCGCCTGAATCCGCTCGTCCAGCGCGCGAGTCATCTCGGTGTCGATGTAGCCGGGGGCCACCAAGTTCGCAGTGACGTTGACCTTGGAGAGCTCCCTGGCGATCGAGCGGGCCATGCCGATCAGACCGGCCTTGGAGGCCGCGTAATTGGTCTGGTTGCCGATGCCCCATGTGCCGGACACCGAACCGATGAAGATCAACCTGCCGAACCGCTTTCGCTGCATGCTGCGGGATGCGCGCTGGACCACCCGAAACGCCCCGGTGAGGTTGGCGTCGATGACCTTTTCGAATCTCTCTTCTGTCATCCGGATGAGAAAGGCGTCCGCGGAAACGCCGGCGTTGGACACCACCACCTCGACCGGACCCTGGTGCTCCTCGACCTCTTTGAACGCGCGATCGACGGCCTCGTTGTCGGTGACGTCGCACTGCACGCCGAACAGGCCCTCCGGTGCGCCCGACCCGCGGTGCGTGACGGCCACCTTGTGGCCATCGGCTGCCAGCCGACGCGCCACCGCCAGCCCGATCCCCCGGTTACCTCCGGTGACGAGCACCGACCGGGAAACGAACGCGGGCTTGACCGCGTCGGCTTCTCCGGCGGTGTCCGTCGAGGCCTGAGCGGCTTTCTCGGTAGCAACGTCAGTCACCCCGACAACCTAACGCCTCACCGCGGCAACGCCGAAATCGCCTAGACCTCCTGCGTGGCGCAGGTTAGTTCGGCAGCCGACGGTTGATCAGCAGGGCGGCAAGCCCGGCCAGCGCGAGCACCAGCGAACCCAGCCGCAGCCACCCGACGCTGGCGTCGCCGCGGATCGTCTCGTAGCCGATCTGCTGCTGCAGCGACGCGTAGACCTCCTTGAGCTCCTGCAGATTAGAAGCGCCGTAATGGTTGCCGCCGGACAGCTCGGCGACTTTTTTCATCGTGCTGTCATCAACCGGAACCGGCTGGCGTTGGCCGTTGATCTCGACGAAGCCATACGGCGTGCCGAACGAAATCGTCGAGATCGGCACGCCCTGGTCCTTGGCGGTGCGCGCCGCGGTGAAGGCACCCTTGGGGTTGTCCGGGTTGGTCGGCATCGTCTCCTTGCCGTCGGAGAACAACACAATGCGTGCCGGCGGCGGTGTGTCGCCGCCGCCGATCACCGCACCCACGGTGGCGATGGCCTGCAGCGCGGTGAAGATGCCCTCGCCGGTGGCGGTGCGGTCGGCGAATTGCAACTTGTCCAGCGCGGCTTTGGTCGCGTCCCGGTTCGTCGTCGGTTGCACCAGAACCGTGGCGGTCCCGGCATAGGCGATCAACCCGAGGTTGATGCCGGGGGTGAGCTCACCGGCGAACTCCTTGGCGGCGGCTTCGGCCGCGGCCATCCGGTTGGGTTCGACGTCGGTGGCCCGCATGGACTGCGAGACGTCGATGACCAGCATCACGACCGCGCGATTACGCGGAATCCGGACATCGTGGGTCGGCCCGGCCATCGCGATCGTGAACAGCACCAGCGACGACACCAGCAGGATCGCCGACAGGTGGCGCCACCGGCTAGGCCGTTTGGGGGCAACGCTTTCGAGCAACTCCATGTTGGCGAACCGCAGCATCCGCCGGTGCCGGGCCACCTGCACGATGATGTAGAGCGCGACCAGTGCCAGAACGACCAGCAGGAACAGAAAAAACCATGCGTGGGCGAAGCCGGACAGCGTCATCGGCCCGAGCAACGGGAGTGTCATACCAGGCCTGTCTTAGTGTGGAGGTCCGCCCCAGGGAAAGCGCGAATCACTGGCGCCCCGCCACTGATACTGAGGTTTGCTGTGTATCTGATGACCTGCACGAACACGCCCCTG
>JAFAID010000488.1 GCA_019236925.1 Mycobacterium sp.
TCCGATTGCCGATGTTCAACTGCCCGAAGCCGATACCGCGCCGCCCGCTCCATCCGCCCCAGAGGCACCTGCCCCGGAGGCGCCGGCGCCTGCGCCGGTAACGGAGCCGGTAGCCCCGGAGGCCGCGGAAGTCGAGGCCATCGCGCCGCCGGAAGGGCGGTTGGAGCGACTGCGCGGCCGGCTGGCGAGGTCGCAGAATGCGTTGGGACGCAGCCTGTTAGGGCTGCTCGGCGGCGGCGATCTCGACGAAGCCTCCTGGGAGGAAGTCGAGGACACCCTGCTGGTCGCCGACTTGGGCCCGACCGTTACCACGTCGGTGGTGACGCGGCTGCGCAGCCGGCTCGCCAGCCAAGACGTGCGCACCGAGGCCGATGCCCGCGCGGTGCTGCGGGAGGTGCTGATCAGCGAGCTGCAACCCGGCCTGGACCGCTCCGTCCGCGCGTTGCCGCACGACGACCACCCTTCGGTGCTGCTGGTGGTCGGTGTCAACGGGACCGGTAAAACCACCACCGTCGGCAAACTGGCCCGGGTGTTGGTCGCCGACGGCCGGCGGGTGGTGCTGGGCGCCGCCGACACGTTCCGGGCCGCCGCCGCGGACCAGTTGCAGATCTGGGCTTCGCGGGTGGGCGCGGAGGTGGTGCGCGGCGCCGAGGGCGCCGACCCGGCCTCGGTGGCGTTCGACGCCGTCGACAAGGGCATCGCCGCGGGCGCCGATGTCGTCGTGATCGACACCGCGGGCCGGCTCCACACCAAAACCGGGTTGATGGACGAGCTCGGAAAGGTCAAACGTGTGGTGATGCGGCGCGCGGCGGTCGACGAGGTGCTGCTGGTGCTCGACGCCACCATCGGTCAGAACGGGCTGGCTCAGGCGCGGGTGTTCGCCGACGTCGTCGACATCACCGGGGCGGTGCTGACCAAGCTGGACGGCACCGCCAAAGGCGGCATCGTCTTCCGGGTCCAGCAGGAACTGGGGGTGCCGGTGAAGCTGGTCGGGCTCGGAGAGGGGCCCGACGATCTTGCGCCGTTCGAACCCGCCGCCTTCGTCGACGCCCTGCTCGGTTGAGCGAAGGGTCCGAGGCTTTAATGTCCTGAAGACTCCTCGGACGGCGGCCGAAGCGATAGACCGCTGCGCCTACCGGTGTCGCCGAGGGTGTCTGCAGCAAAACTTGCCGCGTTGGAATGCACGAGCGTCGATGCCGTGGGCTGACGCAGCTGTGAGCATGATGTAACACTGGCGAAACCTGCCAGCGTCCCGTTTCGAAACAACCACTTTGCATTGTCTTGACCACGGGTCATCGGTCGCACCCACGCTGGACGCGGCCTTGCCGAAGGAGGATAGGGGCCGTGGACCAATTCCCCACGATGGGAGTGCCAGACACCGGCGATACCGCCTGGATGCTGGCGAGCTCCGCGTTGGTGCTGTTGATGACGCCGGGACTGGCGTTCTTCTACGGCGGGATGGTTCGCGTCCGAAGCGTGCTCAACATGATCATGATGAGCATCATCGCCATGGGCGTCGTGACCGTGCTGTGGGTGACCTTCGGTTACTCCGTCGCCTTCGGTAACGACGTCGGCAACATCGCCGGCAACCCGACCCAATACTTTGGCCTGAAAGGTCTTATCGGGGTCAACGGTGCTGCCGCCAGTGGCAGCACGCCGGCGACCCACATCGCGCTGGCCGGCACACTGCCGCAGATAGTCTTTGTCGCCTTCCAGCTGATGTTCGCCATCATCACGGTGGCGCTGATCTCCGGGGCTGTGGCCGACCGGCTGCGGTTCGGCAGCTGGACGATCTTCGCCGCACTCTGGGCGACCGTCGTCTACTTCCCGGTCGCGCACTGGGTGTTCTGCGCCGACGGTGTCACCGGAGCCCACGGCGGCTGGATCAACAACAAGCTGCACGCGATTGACTTCGCCGGGGGCACCGCGGTCCATATCAACGCCGGTGTGGCGGGCTTGGTGTTGGCGATCGTGTTGGGTAAGCGCACGGGCTGGCCGACGACGTCGGCACGTCCGCACAATGTGCCCTTCGTGATGCTCGGCGCGGGCCTGCTGTGGTTCGGTTGGTACGGGTTCAACGCCGGTTCGGCTACCAGTGCAAACGGTGTCGCTGGTACGACGTTCATCACCACGACCGTGGCCACCGCCGCGGCGATGCTGGGCTGGCTGCTCACCGAGCGCATCCGCGACGGGCACGCCACAACGCTGGGCGCGGCGTCGGGCATCGTGGCCGGCCTGGTCGCGATCACACCCTCGTGTTCGTCGGTCAATGTGCTCGGCGCACTGATCATCGGTGTGCTCGCCGGGAGCGTATGCGCGCTGGCAGTCGGTTTGAAGTTCAAGCTGGGATTCGACGACTCCTTGGATGTGGTCGGAGTCCACCTGGTCGGAGGGCTGCTGGGCACACTGCTGGTAGGTCTGCTTGCAGCACCGCAAGCGCCCGCCATCGCGCTGGGCGGCGGCAACACAACGGCGGGGTTGTTCTATGGCGGTGGCTTCGCCCAACTGATTCGACAGACCATCGGGGCGTCGAGTGTTCTGGCGTTTTCGGCTATTGGCACACTTGTTATTGCACTATTGCTGAAATACACCATTGGGCTCCGTCTGAATGCAGAGGACGAGGTCACGGGTATCGACGAGGCTGAGCACGCAGAGAGCGGCTACGACCTCGCGGTTGTCGGCACCCCCAGTTCGGTTCTTGTCCATTCGGCTGAAGAGGGAAAAGGAAATGAAGCTGATCACCGCGATCGTGAAGCCGTTCACGCTCGAGGACATCAAGGCCGGCCTTGAACAGGTGGGCGTCCTGGGGATGACGGTGAGCGAGGTTCAGGGGTACGGACGCCAGAAGGGGCACACCGAGGTTTACCGGGGTGCTGAGTACTCCGTCGACTTCGTGCCGAAGGTGCGCATCGAGGTCTTAGTCGAAGACTACGACGCGGACAAAGTGCTGGACAGCATCGTGCGGGCCGCACGTACCGGTAAGATCGGCGACGGCAAAGTGTGGGTCAGCGCCGTGGAAACGGTGGTGCGGGTGCGCACCGGCGAACGTGGAGCCGACGCAATCTAATGCACGCCGTATGAAGACTCCCCTCGAGTAGCCGATCCGACCTGGACGGGAATGACGCAGCGCGGAACAGATCCACCCGATCCGATTTGGCCGGCGGCCGAGGCCGGCAAGAGCGTCGGGGCGGTAACCGATCTACCGGCTGCCCGGGAAGCCCTGCTCGCCCGCGGACCGGATGAACTTGATTCGGCCGCCTTGCGCGAAGCGTGGGAAGAGCTGCACGAATCCTGGCTGATCGCGAAGGCCACCGAGATCGGTATCACGGCCGGCAGCGGCTTTTCGATCATCGCGACCGGCTCGTTGGGCCGTCGCGAGCTGGTGCCCTACTCCGACCTGGACCTCCTGCTGTTGCACGACGGCATGCCCGCCGACACTGTGCGGGAGGTAGCGGACTCGCTGTGGTATCCGTTGTGGGACGCGAACATTCGTCTTGACCACAGCGTGCGTACCGTTAACGAGACAGTGCGAGTCGCCGGTGCGGACGTGTCCGCCGGCCTGGCCATGCTGGATGCGCGGCATATCGCCGGCGACGAGGAGCTGTCGTCCCGGGTGACCGAGGGAGTGCGGCGACAATGGCGCAGCGGAATCCAATCCCTGTTCGGCGAACTCGTCGAGGAGACCCATGCCCGCTGGCGGCGCATCGGGGAGATCGCACACCGAGCCGAACCCGACCTGAAATTGGGCCGCGGCGGCCTGCGTGATCTTCAGTTGCTCGACGCGCTGGCCATCGCCCACCTCGCCGACCGCCCCGCCGTGGGTCGACCGGACAACCCACTGGGTTCGTTGACCGATGCCCACCTCACCCTGCTCAACGTCCGCACCGAGCTGCACCGGGTTTCCGGTCGCGGACATGACCTGCTGCTGGCCCAGTTTGCCGACGAGATCAGCGCCGCCCTGCACATCGGCGACAGATTCGACCTTTCGCGGACGCTGTCCAGCGCGGGTCGCACCATCAGCTACCGCGTTGACGCCGGGCTTCGGACGGCCGCCAATGCGCTGCCCCGGCGCGGGATTTCGGCAATCCGGCGACGGCCGCGTCGACCGTTGGACGAGGGAGTGGTCGAGTACGCCGGGGAGGTCGTGCTGGCCCGCGACGCCCGGCCGGAAAGCGACCCCATCCTGGTACTGCGAGTGGCGGCGGCGTCGGCGGTCACCGGTCTGCCCATCGCGGTGTCCACGCTGAGCCGGCTGGCCGACACCGCGCCTGACCTTCCGACGCCGTGGCCGCGGGAGGCGTTGGACCTCCTGCTGGTCCTGCTGGCCGAAGGCCCGGACACCATTGCGGTCATCGAAACGCTCGACCGTACCGGGTTGTGGTGCCGTCTTTTCCCGGAATGGGCCGCCATCCGCGACCTGCCGCCCCGTGACGTCATCCACATCTGGACAGTCGATCGTCATTCCGCCGAGGTCGTCTCCCGGGCAAGGATTTTCACCACCCGGGTGTCACGTCCCGACTTGCTGCTCCTCGCTGCACTGCTGCACGACCTGGGGAAAGGACGGGGTGTCGACCACAGCATGGTCGGGGCCGAGTTGATTACCAAGATCGGTACCAGGCTGGGTATGTGGCCTTCCGACGTCGAGATGCTTGGCAAGCTGGTGCGCCACCACTTGCTGTTGTCGATAACCGCCACCCGCCAAGACCTCAACGACCCGCAGACGATCGCCACGGTATGTGAGGCGTTGGACGGCGATCCGGTATTGCTCGATGTGCTGCATGCGCTGACCGAAGCCGATTCGCTCGGCACCGGGCCTGGGGTGTGGAGCGACTGGAAAGCATCGCTGGTCGGCGACCTGGTGCGCCACAGCCGATTGGCGATGGCCGGTGAGCCGTTGCCGCATGCCGATCCGCTTGATCCCGAATATCTTTCGCTGGCAGCCGATCACAAGGTGCATGTGGAGCTGCGGCCCGGCAGCAGCCAGCGCCTCTACCACGTGGTGGTGATTGCCCCGGACCAGCGTGGGCTGCTGTCCAAAGCGGCCGGCGTGCTGGCCCTGAACTCGTTACGCGTGCATTCTGCGTCGGTGAACATTCACGAGGGTTCGGCGATCAGTGAATTCGTGGTCTCGCCACACTTTGGTTCACCGCCCGCCGCCGGATTGCTGCGTCAACAGCTCATCGGCGCACTGGACGGCGAGGTTAACGTTTTGGCCAAGCTGGAGCAGCGAAACAGCACTGAGAATCCCAAGCCCGTCGGTGAGGCGCCGACGGCGGTTCCGGTTCACCGGTCAACCGCCCCGCCGCGGATTCTCTGGTTAGACGGCGCGCCTGGCCGACTGGTTGTCGAAATCCGCGCGTCCGACCGCGTCGGTCTGCTCGCGTTGCTCACCGCCGCACTGGAGCGTGCCGGCGCGAACATCGATTGGGCCAAAGTGACCACGCTGGGGTCGATGGTGGACGACGTGTTCTGCGTCAGCCTGCCTGACGATGAGCACACGCGAACTGCGGTGGAGCAACACCTGTTGGCCGTGCTGGGTGCCCCGGGGGACGCCGCGGCGGTCTAGCCAAGGTCGCGAGATTGCAGCCATGCGTGAATGCGTTCGGCCACGTCGGCCCATTCGGGTTCGAGCATCATGTTGTGGCCCATGCCGGGAAAGAATTCGGCTTCGGTCCGGTAGGCCCGCGCCGTGGCGCGGACTTCAGCCTTGGTCACCATGCCGTCTTCCCCGGCGCCGAGGACCAACATGGGGGTGGTCACCCGCCTGGCTCTGACACGGCGGATCAGCGGGTCGACCAGGGAGGCGCGCACGGCCTCGGATTGCACGCTGGCCGCGCAGGATTCGACGATGTCGTCTGGCGTGTGCGCGCTGAAAAGGTGCTCGCGCACCAGCGGCGGGGTACCGATGAACCCGGTCAGATTGCCGACGGGCAGCGACCGCAACGAGATCCACGGGTGACGGCTCCAGATGCGCATCGCCAGTCCCAGCACGCCCTGCGGCGGTACCGAAGCGACCAGGACAGCTGCCGGGGCATCGCGGTTTTCCAGGTATCGCTGCACGACGAAGCCGCCCAGGGAATGCGCGACGAGCACCGGCCGTCCGCCCAGGTCATCGGCCGTGGCGCGGACATCGTCGACGTAGTCGGCGATGGAGCATGCGCGAAATCGCTTCGTGGTGGGGCTGGCGCCGTGCCCGCGCAGGCTCAGCGCGACCGCCCGATAGCCGGCATCGGCGAAGAAGTCCAGGAAGTTGCCCCAACACGACGCGGAATGCCAGCCGCCGTGCACGAACAGCAGCGGCACCGGATGCGCTTCGCCGCACGAGCCCTTGTCGATCACCTCGAGCATGCACCTATCGTCGCCCGGCTCGACCCGATTGCCGAACTCCTCAGCCCGCCGCTTCCGCGGCGCGCATCGTCATCCGGCTAGGCTGGGCGGCGTGTTTGAATCGCTGTCCGACCGCCTCACCGGTGCCCTGGAGGGGCTGCGCGGCAAGGGCCGGCTGACCGACGCCGACATCGACACCACCACCCGCGAAATCCGGCTAGCGCTGCTCGAAGCCGACGTCTCGCTGCCGGTGGTACGGGAATTCGTCGGCCGGATCAAAGAACGCGCCAAGGGCGCCGAGGTGTCCGGTGCTCTCAATCCGGCGCAGCAGGTCGTCAAGATCGTCAACGAGGAGCTCATCGGCATCCTGGGCGGGCAGACCCGCCGGCTGGCGTTCGCGAAGACGCCGCCGACCGTGGTGATGCTGGCCGGCCTGCAAGGCTCCGGAAAGACCACGCTGGCCGGCAAGCTGGCGGTCTGGCTGAAGGGCCAAGGGCACACCCCGCTGTTAGTGGCCTGCGACCTGCAGCGGCCGGGCGCGGTCGACCAGCTGCGCATCGTGGGGGAGCGCGCCGGTGTCACGGTGTTCGCGCCACACCCCGGCACGTCGGCCGATGCCGCGCAGGAGGCCGGTCCCGGTGATCCGGTCGCCGTCGCCGCGGCCGGACTCGCGGAGGCTCGGGCCAAGCATTTCGACGTGGTGATCGTCGACACCGCCGGACGGCTGGGCATCGACGAGGAGCTGATGTCGCAGGCCACGGCCATCCGTAATGCCATCGACCCGGACGAGGTGCTGTTCGTCCTGGACGCGATGATCGGTCAGGACGCGGTCGCCACCGCTGAAGCGTTCCGCGGGGGTGTGGGCTTCACCGGCGTGGTGCTGACCAAGCTGGATGGCGACGCCCGCGGCGGCGCCGCGTTGTCCGTCCGCGAAGTCACTGGTGTGCCAATTCTTTTCGCGTCGGCCGGCGAGAAGCTGGAGGACTTCGACGTCTTCCATCCGGACCGGATGGCTAGCCGCATCCTGGGCATGGGCGATGTGCTGAGCCTCATCGAGCAGGCCGAGCAGGTCTTCGATGCGCAGCAGGCCGAAGCCGCCGCCGCCAAGATCGGGTCCGGCGAGCTGACGCTGGAGGACTTCCTCGAGCAGATGCTGGCCATCCGCAAGATGGGCCCGATCGGCAATCTGCTGGGAATGCTGCCCGGCGCAGGCCAGATGAAGGAGGCTTTGGCCTCCGTCGACGACCGTCAACTCGACCGGTTGCAGGCCATCATCCGCGGAATGACGCCGCAAGAGCGCGCCGATCCGAAGATCATCAATGCCTCGCGGCGGCTGCGCATCGCCAACGGCTCCGGCGTAACGGTGTCGGAGATCAATAACCTTGTCGACCGGTTCTTCGAGGCCCGCAAGATGATGTCCTCAATGGTCGGCAACATGGGCATACCGGGTTTGGGACGAAAGTCGGCAACCCGAAAGAGCGCAAAAGCCAAGGGCAAGAAGGGCAAGAAGCGCGGCCCGACGCCGCCCCGGGTCCGCGGACCGCTGGGTGCCGGGATGCCGGGCATGCCGGCAGGATTCCCCGATCTGTCGAACATGCCGGAGGGTCTCGACGAGCTGCCGCCCGGCCTGGCTGACTTCGATCTGTCCAAGCTGAACTTTCCGGGCAAGAAGTAGCCGCACCCGTGCGTCTGCACGCGCCACTGCATCTCAAGGGGTTTGGCTTACCTGATCAGGAACCCGTCGAGCTGTGGATCGTCGACGGCCGGATCAGCCGTGAGCCGGTCGCCGGCGCTGACACGGTTTTCGACGGCGGATGGATCCTGCCCGGGCTGGTCGACGCGCACTGCCATGTCGGGCTGGGCGCACACGGCGGCGCCATCGAGCTCGACGAAGCGATCGCGCAGGCCGAGACCGAACGCGACGTCGGCGCGTTGCTGTTGCGCGACTGCGGCTCGCCGACCGATACCCGCAGCCTCGACGACCGCGACGATCTGCCGCGCATCATCCGCGCCGGACGCCATCTGGCCAAACCCAAGCGGTATTCGCCGGGTTTGGCGATCGAGTTCGAAGACGAGTCGCAGCTACCGGACTTGGTGGCCGAGCAGGCGCGCCACGGTGACGGCTGGGTGAAGCTGGTCGGCGACTGGATCGACCGCGAAGTCGGCGACTTGACCCCGCTGTGGTCCGACGAAGTGCTCAAGACCGCGATCGAGGTTGCCCATGACAACGGAGCACGGGTCACCGCCCATGTCTTCAGCGAGGACACGCTGCCCGGACTGATCAACGCGGGGATCGATTGCATCGAACATGGCACCGGGCTGACCGACGACACCATCGAGTTGATGGTCGAGCACGGAACCGCCTTGGTCCCGACGCTGATCAACATCGAAAACTTCCCCGGCATAGCCGATTCCGCGACCCGCTACCCGACCTACGCCGCGCATATGCGCGACCTTTACGCCAAGTGCTACCCGCGGATGGCCGCAGCCCGAGACGCCGGTATACCGGTGTACGCCGGCACCGACGCCGGCACCATGATCGCCCACGGGCGGATCGCCGACGAGGTCGAGGCGCTCAAGGGCATCGGGATGAGCCCGAGCGAGGCGTTGGGCGCGGGCTGCTGGGACGCTCGTCGCTGGTTGGGCAGACCGGGGTTAGAGCACGGCGCTTCGGCAGACCTGTTGTGCTACAACGAGGATCCGCGCCAGGGTCCGGCTGTGCTGAATCAGCCCGACCTGGTGGTCCTGCGCGGACAATCGTTCTGATCGAAGAGTGCGTACACGACAGTCGCCTTGCCGAAATGATCGGCAAGGCGACTGTCTTTATTCAATTGCAGCGTTTTGCCGGTTCGTCGGGCAACCGATGCCGGACTGCCGCCTAGTCAGATGCAGAGTCCGAAAGCACACGGAGGCGGTGGGCCGCCCCAACCGGGTCCGCCCCAACCGGGTCCGCGCCAGCCGAGGCCGCCGCCCCAGCCGGGTCCGCCCCAACCGGGTTGCCAACCCGGTCCGCCCCAACCAGGTCCGTGCCAACCGGGTCCGCCGGGGCCGTGCCAGCCGGGTCCACCCCAGCCGGCTAGCTGCGCATGCTGGACCACGCCCGGAGCCGCCGGTGGTGGCGGAGCGGCGTTGGCGACACCGTCCAGTCCGATCACCGAAAAGCCAAGCGCGCCGGCGATGGCAGCCATGCCGACGATTCTCTTCAGGGTCATGGCGATTCTCCTTTCTTGCTCCTTTTCACCCACGCCGCCCAGGGGGGGTCGTGGGTCGATAAAGAGAATCTGACATGGCCCTTGCCGAAACCTTGCGCTGCAGCTCACGATTTTTTTGCCGCCGCGGACGACAGCGCCCTCGCGGTCTCTGTTAAACACTTGATTATGCCGATCCCCAAATTCGTCGTCGAGCTTCGCCAGCACATCGGACAAGCCCCACTGTGGTTGCCGGGTGCGACGGCTGTGGTCATCCGCGATCAGCAGGTGCTTCTGGTAAAACGCTCCGATAACTTGGCCTGGACGCCGGTCACGGGGATTGTCGAACCCGGCGAGAACCCGGCCGACTGTGCCGTCCGAGAAGTGTTTGAAGAGACCGGTATTCACGTGGTTGCTCGGCGATTGGCCTCGGTGCAGGTATCTCGCCCGATAGTTCATGCCAACGGCGATCACGCTCAATACCTGGATCTCGTGTTCCGCATGGACTGGGCTAGCGGAGAACCGTTCCCGGCAGACGATGAAAGCCTCGACGCTCGCTGGTTTGCTTTCGCGGAGATGCCGGATATGTCTGCTGACATGCGTCGGCGGATCGAGTTGGCGAGTGACGATAACCTAAGTGCCCCGACGGTTTTCGACACCCGCCGAGAAGTGGACCGGCGATGACACGAAAGAGTCCCGCATACGCTGTCGACGAGCTGGCCGACTTCGTCGTCAGCGCCGACCAGTCTGATCTGGGCGGGCAGGTCATGCCGACGCTGAAACGAAACGTGCTCGACAGCATCGCCTGCGCGCTGGGCGCCCTCGACGGCGAACTCATCCCGGCCATCCGTGCCCACGCCGAACAGTTCAGCAGCCGCCCGACGGCGACGTTCGTCGGCGGTGGACGTGCATCCGTTGATCAGGCGGCCTTCTTCAATGCGGTGCTGGTGCGCTACCCCGATCTGCTCGACACGTATTTAACTCCCGGGGGTCTGTGCCACCCGGCGGACAACTTCGGTGCTGTTTTCGCCGTCGCCGAGCACGTCGACGCGCGCGGAGCAGACTTCCTGTTGGCTCTGGGGGTTGCCTACGAGATCCAATGCCGCTTCAGCGGAACGGTTCCCGTGATGGGACGTGGCCTCAACCACGCGCTGCAGCTTGCTATGTCAGCGGCGGCCGGCTCGGCGAAGTTACTCGCGCTCGACGTCGCGCACACTGCTGACGCCATCGCTGCCTCTGCCGCGGACAACGTGTCACTCGCCGCGGTGCACGCGGAGCCCGTCTCGACGTGGAAAGGCATCTCGCCGGCCATCACCGGGATGCGCGCGGTTTACAACACCATGCTCGCGAGCCGTGGAATCACCGGCCCCCGAGCACTTTTCGAAGGTCCCAACGGTCTTGACCGGTTGTTCGACCAGCCGATCGACTTGCGCACATCCGACCGATCGCTGACCGCCGTCGAGCAGACCTACCTCAAGCAGTACTGCTCGCTGATTCACGGGCAGGTCATCATCGACGCGACACTGGCGCTTCGCGACGAGCACGGCATTACCGGTGCCGATGTCGCGACGGTGACACTCGAGGTCTTCCAAGGCGCGTTCGATTTTGCCGGCGGAGGCCATTACGGCAACAAGGACCGTCCGTCGACGAAGGAGCAGGCGGACTACAACCTCAAATACCTGGTGGCCGTCGCTCTGCTGGACGGTCAGGTGGGCCCCGAGCAGCTCGAGACCGAACGCGTGCGCCGCGACGACGTCCACGACCTGCTGGCGCGCGTCCATGTCGAGGCCGCACCCGACCTGACCGCCGCCTACCCCGAGCGGACGGAGGCTCGCGTCCACATTGCTTGCAACGACGGCCGCGAATTGCACCGCGAACAATCCGACTTCGAAGGATCACCGACGCGACCCATGTCGTGGGACCGTGTCGTGCAGAAGCTCCATTGGCTGGGCGAACCATTCGCCGACGCGACTCTGCGCGCCAAGATCATCGACGCCGTGCAGCGTCTGGACGAGATTTCGGTCGCCGAGCTCGCCGGGCTGCTCGGCGCGGTGGATCCGCAGCCGCAGCGTCCGCGATCACGGGGGCGGTTGTGACAGCACAACCGATCGACTTCGCGCCAGCGACAACCACGAAATCTGAGGAGTAAGGATGCGTCTGCCGTTGCTGCCACCAACCAGCCTGAGCTCGGACCAGGCGGACCTCTATGACGACATGGTCGCTGTGATCGAGAAGAACTTCGGTGAACTGGTCGCCCGCCGGAAAGACGGTGCATTGATTGGGCCGTTCAACGGCTGGCTGCACTTTCCGCAGTTCGGCAAGCCCGCGTGGGCCTTCAACAGAGCAATGTGGGAGCACAGCGTGCTGCCCGCCGCGATCCATCAGCTCGTCATCCTGGTGACTGCGGCTAAGTTCGGTGCCCGCTACGAGATATATGGCCATGAGTATTTCGCTCAACGGGCCGGGCTGGCCGAGCAGAAGATTGCCACCATCGTCGCCGGTGAGCGTCCGGCCGACCTCACCCATGACGAGGGCGTCGCCTATGACATGGCGGCCGCACTCAATCGGGGCGGACCGCTACCCGAGACCACCTATCGTGCGGTGCTCAGCACCTTTGGAGAGGTGGCCCTCGCCGAGATCGTGTTCCTGGTCGGATGCTTCTCGATGGTCGGTGTCACCCTCAACGCGTTCGACGCCTCGGTACCCGGGCGTGAAGAAGGGCTCGATTAGAAAATAAAGATTGCGAGCACTCGCTATCTATGTTAGGTTCGCTCTGACCTCGACGATGCGGAGGAAGACAGTGACGTACGACGTGATCATTCGCGACGGTTCGTGGTTCGACGGCACTGGCAGCGCGCCGCAGACCCGCACGCTGGGCATCCGTGACGGCGTCGTGTGCGAGGTGTCCGCCGTGCCGCTGGATGAGGCCGGTTGCCCCGAGGTGATCGACGCGAAGGGCAAATGGATCGTCCCCGGCTTCGTCGACGTGCACACCCATTACGACGCCGAGGTGTTACTCGATCCCGGATTGCAGGAGTCAGTGCGCCACGGTGTCACCACGGTGTTACTGGGCATGTGCTCGCTGTCGACGGTTTACGCCAACTCCGACGACGCCGCGGATCTGTTCAGCCGCGTGGAGGCGGTGCCGCGCAAGTTCGTCATGGGCGCGCTGGAGTCCAACAAGACCTGGTCGACGGCCGCGGAATACGTTGAGGCGATCGACAGTCTGCCGCTCGGCCCGAATGTCGGCTCGCTGCTGGGTCATTCGGATCTGCGGACCGCCGTGTTGGGGCTCGATCGCGCCACCGACCGCAACGTGCAACCCACTGACGCCGAACTCGACAAGATGGCGGCGCTGCTCGACGACGCACTCGACGCCGGGATGCTCGGCATGTCCGGTATGGACGCGGCCATCGACAAGCTCGACGGCGACCGCTTCCGGTCCCGCGCGCTGCCGTCCACTTTCGCGACCTGGCGTGAGCGACGCAAGCTGATCAAGGTGTTGCGCAAGCGCGGCCGGATCCTGCAAAGCGCACCCAACGTGGCCAAAGCGGAGTCGGGGCTACTGTTCTTCTTGTCCAGCAGCCCAATGTTCGGTCTGCGCAAGGCGGTTCGGATGAGCCTGCTGGTATCCGCCGATGCCAAGTCGATGCCGTTGGCGGTGCACATGTTCGGGCTCGGCACGCGGCTGCTCAACTTCTTGCTGGGCGCCCAGATACGCTTCCAGCATCTGCCGGTCCCGTTCGAGTTGTACTCCGACGGAATCGACTTGCCGGTCTTCGAAGAGTTCGGTGCGGGCACCGCGGCGCTGCACCTGCGCGATCAGTTGGAGCGCAACACGTTGCTGGCCGACAAGGAATACCGGCGCAGGTTCCGCCGTCAGTTCGACCGCATCAAACTCGGACCCTCGTTGTGGCACCGAGACTTCCACGACGCCGTGATCGTCGAATGCCCTGATAAGTCGTTGATCGGCAAGAGCTTCGGGTTGATCGCCGACGAGCGAGGGCTACATCCGCTGGACGCGTTCCTCGACGTACTGGTGGAGAACGGCGAGCGCAACGTCCGCTGGACCACCGTCGTCGCCAACCATCGGCCCAAGCAACTCAACAAGTTGGCCAACGAGCCGACCATCCATATGGGCTTCTCCGATGCTGGGGCACACCTGCGTAACATGGCCTTCTACAACTTCGCGCTGCGGCTGCTCAAGCGCACGTTGGACGCTCAACGGGACGGCAAGCCATTCCTCACCATTGAGCGCGCGGTGCATCGGTTGACCGGCGAGGTGGCCGAATGGTTCGGCCTGGACGCCGGCACGCTGCGCAAGGGCGACCGCGCCGACTTTGTGGTGATCGATCCGGCCGGCCTGGACGACTCGGTCGACGCCTACCACGAGGAGACGGTCCCGTTCTACGGCGGCCTGAGCCGCATGGTCAATCGCAACGACGCGGCCGTGGTGGCCACCGGCGTCAACGGTGCGATCGTGTTCCGCGACGGGCAATTCCGCGACGGCTATGGAAAGACGGTGAAGTCGGGCCGGTATCTGCGGGCCGCTGCGGGTCATCTACAGCCGGCCGGCTCGAGCGCGCGGGTCTGAAATGGCGACCCAGCAGCAGCGCCGGGAAGAGACGGTAGCGCGCCTGCTCGAGGCCAGCATCGCGACGATCATCGAAGTCGGATACGCCCGGGCGTCTGCGGCCGTGGTCACCAAGCGCGCCGGGGTATCGGTCGGTGCCTTGTTCCGTCACTTCGACACGATGGGCGACTTCATGGCGGCCACGGCGTATGAGGTGCTCCGGCGTCAGCTCGACTCGTTCAGCAAGCAGGTCGCCGCGATACCGTCCGACCGGCCGGCGCTGGAGGCGGCGCTGACAATCCTGCGGGACATCACCAGCAGCCCCACCAACGCCGTGCTGTACGAACTGATGATCGCCGCGCGCACCGACGAAAAGCTCAACGCCACTTTGCAAAACGTCCTCGAGCAGTACGGCACGAAGATCTGCGATGCGGCGCGCGCACTGCCAGGTGCCGAAAGCTACCCGCAGGAAAGCTTCCCGGCCCTGGTGGCGCTGTTGACCAACACCTTCGACGGAGCTGCGTTGGTGGGAGCGGTGTTACCGCAACCGGATATCGAGCAGCGACGAATCCAGCTGTTGTTGTCGCTGCTGAGCGGAGTTGGCCTACCGGCCTGAACGTCTCACCGGTCAGTGAGTTTGCTGACGGCGTCGTCCAACGTTCGACACAGGCACATCATCTCGTTGATCCCCAGTAAGGTGAGCGGCCGGTGCGTGGCGGGTCCGTCGGCAACCACGCAGAACGGGGTCGAGTCACCAAGGCTTTCGCGGGTTTTCATCAGCACGCTGATCCCGGCTGAGCCGAGAAATTCGACTTTGGACAAGTCGACAATCAAGCCGTTCGGCTTTTTGGCAAGCGCGGAATCGATTGACTCGGCCAATCCCGGGGCAGTGAGCATGTCGATGCTACCGCTGACCGATACCACGACCAGACCATCGACCTGCGACTCGTGGGCGTTGAAGTCATCCTTGTCAGATTGGGGAGGCGAGCCAGATGCGGCGGGTTGGTTTTCGGCCATCATCGATCTTCACTCCTTGCGGGCCCTGCGTGTGCTGCGTGTGCTGCAGACCTAGTTGGCGATGGCTGGCGACTCAACCCTTGGACCGCGTCGACGCGAGCCGACACGATGCCGTGAAAGCTTATATTGGGCAACTGCAAAATAGGGTGCAACGGCATAGGCAGACTAGCAAAACGGGGCACGTGTCGTCAGCGGCCTACAGAACGCCGACCGTCGACTGCGGGTTAAGCGCGAAACCCCAGTCAAGCAGGCTGCCGGCCTGATCCCAGTAGGTTGGTCCACCCTCGTGCACCAGCCCGTACATCATGGCGACCACCAGGCGCCGGCCCCCGCGGGCAGCGGCGCCGACGAATGTCTTGCGCGCGGCGTTGGTGAAGCCGGACTTGCCGCCGATGGCGCCCGGGTAGCGCTGCAGCAGCTCGTCCTGGTTGGTCATCGGGTGATCGCCTTTATCGCCGGGGAACATCGCCGCGGGCTCGGCGGTGATTGCGGCGAACACCGGATTGGCCATGGCCGCCCGGAAGATGACGGCCAAGTCGTGCGCCGTGGACCAGCCCGAGCCCCCGGGCCCATCCAGGCCGGACGGGGTCGATGCGTGGGTGTTCACCGCGCCCAGCGACGCAGCCTTGGCGTCCATCTTGGCGACGGCCGCCTCCGGGCCGCCCAACATGTGCGCCAGCGTGTTGGCGGCGTCGTTACCCGACACCAGCAGCACGCCGTCGAGCAGTTGGCGTGCCGTGTAGGTGCGGCCGGCTTTAACGCCCGCACAGGCACATTCGACGTGGCTGTCGGCCTCGTCGGCGACCACGGTGGAGTCCAGGCTGAGTTCATCCAATGCGACCAGCGCCAACAGCACTTTGATGGTGCTAGCGGGTGGGTGGGCGACGTTCTCGTCGCGCTCGGCCAGCACCTGACCGGAATCGAGATCGGCGACCAGCCAGGTCTGCGCCGGGCCGTCGGGGATGGGTACCGAGCCGACAGGCTGCACTCCAGCGTCGGCCCGCGCCGGTGTGGCGCAGCCAATCAGGGCGAGAACAGCCGCGACCGCGGTGAGAAGCGTCCGCATGGCCGGTGAGCCTACCGGCCCTGCCCTCCTCGGGTCGCTTCGCGGCCCGCATTGTCGCCGGGCGGCTTACTGGCCCGCGCCGCCCATCGTGGGATCGCGGTGTTGAATCGACTCGTGCTGAGCCAGGCCGAAATCTCTGACCGGTTGGAAATCCAACAGCTGTTGGTGGACTACTCCACCGCGATCGATTCGCGCCGCTTTGACGACCTCGACGCGGTGTTCACCCCGACGCTTATATCGACTAATAGGCAGATAAAAGGCACCTGTTCACCTGACACGGATGCACCTGCGCTGCTGAAGGGGTGGAAGCGCAGGGGCGCGATTCCCCGCGCGGCCAGCCGACCAAGGTCAAGCCCGGCGCACGGTGGGATGAGCTCGGGGAAAGGTCGTTGCCAGCCAAAGGAGGTGCGATAATTTCGAGCGTGGTCCGTCAGCCGGAGACGCGCTACGCAAAAGGCCCGGAAGGAAACCTCGCCTATCAGGTCGTCGGGGACGGTCCAACGGACTTGGTCGTCGTTCCGGGCTGGTTTTCGCACGTCGACATGCTGTGGGGCGATCCGGGTTGGGTGTCGTTCGTCGGCGAACTGGCATCGTTCGCGCGAGTGATTTTGTACGACAAGCTCGGCACCGGTCTCTCGGACCCCGTCAATGCAGTGCCGACCCTGGAAAGCCGCGCCGACGATTTGTGCGCCGTCCTGGATGCGGCTGGCAGCGACCGCGCGGCGTTGTTTGGGTTTTCTGAAGGCGGCGCGATCAGTGTGCTCTTCGCCGCGAGTTATCCCCAGCGTGTCCGTGCGCTCGTCCTATACGGAGCGTTCGCGGTCGGGTCCGTCGACGACGATGGTTCGCCTGGTCGGGCTCAATGGATCGAGCATGTGAACGCGCTCCGGGCTTCAATCGACCACTGGGGGGAGGGGCGCACGGTCGATTGGGCGGCGCCCAGCGTTAGTCGCAGCGCCCTTTACCGTAGGGCCGTGGGCGCCCTGGAAAGAGCTGGCATGAGCCCCAGAATGGCGCTTATTGCATGGCAGGCGGGTATTACTCAGGTCGATGTCCGCGACATCTTGACAAGCGTGCGTGTTCCCACCCTAGTTTTGCAGCGTAAAGACGACGTCGTCCCGGTTGAGTTCGGGCGCGAGTTGGCCGCGAAGATCCCGGAGGCACGGCTGGTCGAACTCGACGGCGTCGACCACTGGCCGGGGGCCGGGGACATCAAGGCGATCACCGGTGAGGTGGAGGAGTTCCTCACCGGTCAGCGTCACGAGCACGCGGTCGACCGCGTCTTGGCCACGGTGCTGTTCACCGACATC
>JAFAID010000512.1 GCA_019236925.1 Mycobacterium sp.
GGCCAACTGCGGGTGGCAATCCTGCACCGACCGGGCGCCGAACTGCGCCGACTCACACCGCGTAACAACGATGATCTGCTGTTCGATGGATTGCCCGGGGTCGCAAGGGCGCAGGAGGAACACGATGCGTTTTCCGGGCTGCTCAGATCTCGCGGCATCGAGGTACTGCTGCTGTCTGATCTGCTGACCGAGGCTCTTAAAAGTGGCGCTGCCAGGATGCAGGGCATCGCCGCCGCCGTGGATGCAACCCGGCTCGGATTGCCTCTGGCGCAAGAGCTTTCGTCATACCTGCGCGGCCTGAATCCCACCAGCTTGGCACATGTCCTGATGGCGGGTATGACGTTCGCGGAGCTGCCGTCGGACGCCCGGGACGACTCGCTGGTGCGCCGGATGCATCAGGGCACCGACTACCTCATCGAGCCATTGCCGAACCTGGTGTTCACCCGCGACTCGTCGATTTGGGTGGGGCCCCGGATCGTCATCCCGTCGCTGGCGCTGCCGGCGCGGGTACGCGAGGCTTCGTTGACCGACCTGATCTATGCCCATCATCCGCGATTCACCGGTGTGCGGCGCGCCTACGAATCGCGCACTGCGCCAGTGGAAGGCGGTGACGTATTGCTGCTGGCACCGGGCGTCGTCGCGGTCGGGGTCGGTGAACGGACCACACCGGCGGGTGCGGAAGCTTTGGCGCGCAGCCTGTTCGACGACGATCTGGCCAACACCGTGTTGGCCGTGCCGCTGGCCCAGGAGCGTGCGCAGATGCACCTCGACACCGTGTGCACAATGGTCGACACCGATGCTGTGGTGATGTATGCCAACATCGTCGACACATTGTCCGCTTTCATGTTCGCGCGAACACCCGATGGTGTGCGGATCTCCGACGAAGCACCGTTCGTCGAGGCCGCAGCCGCTGCGATGGGCATCGACAAGTTGCGCGTCATCGACACCGGGCTGGATCCCGTTGTCGCCGAACGTGAACAGTGGGACGACGGCAACAACACGTTGGCGCTGGCGCCCGGGATCATCGTCGCCTACGAGCGCAATGCACGAACCAATGTTCGTCTGGAGGACGCCGGGATCGAGGTGCTGACGATCGCCGCTTCCGAATTGGGCACCGGTCGGGGCGGCCCCCGGTGCATGTCCTGCCCCGCCGCTCGCGACCCGGTGTAGTCGCGCACGCTAGATCAACGACACGCCCATGCCAGGACACCAAACCATAACGATCCGGCAACCGATTTGCCGTCGTGACGCAAAGGCTGCCAGTGTGGTGGTTGTGACTATTGATGTTGACGACGACCTCGTCCGCTTCATCGAGCGAACACAGATGGACAGGCGACCGCACCGATGCACGCGGGGTCACTGGCTGCTGCCGGGACACATGATCGTCGGAAGCATGCCGTGTTCCTGCGGTCGGCACACCACATGGGAATGCGAATGCGGCGACGTCACCTACGAGCCGGCGCTCACTGATTTGTGCACCTTGCTCAACGGTCGAGGCGGGGCACTCTAGACGGGGACGCCAAGCCCTAACGCCAACTGGGCAGCCAGATCTCCATGTCCCAGGTGGTCTGTGAAATCGGCTGACCGGTAAGCACCGGGAACAGCCACACGAAGTTCGTCAGGACCAGCGCGACGTAACAGGACACTACGATCAGTCCGAGCGTGCGGCGCTCGGCGCCCTGACCGGGTTTGTAGAGAATGTCCCCGAGGACCAACGCGATCGCCATGACCAGAAACGGCGCCATGGTGGCCGCATAGAAGAAGTACATCTGCCGGTCGATGTCGGCGAACCACGGCAGCCAGCCTGCGCAGTAGCCGACCAGCACCACGGCGTAGCGCCAGTCGCGGCGCACGGTCATCCGCCAACAGGCATAGCCGAGCACGGGCACCGAAAGCCACCACATCGCGGGGGTGCCGACCAGCATCACCGCTTTGACGCACGACTGCGCGCCGCAGCCCGGAACGTTCTGCTGGTCGATGGCGTAGAGCACCGGCCGCAGCGACATCGGCCATGCCCATGGTTTGGATTCCCACGGATGGTAGTTGCCCGCTGAATTCGTCAGGCCGGCATGGAACTGGTAGGCCTTGGCGGTGTAGTGCCAGAGCGAGCGGATGGCATCGGGCAGCGGGAAATTCGAATGCGGTCCGATGGATTGACCGACCTCGTGTCGATCGATGGCGGTCTCGGAGGCGAACCATGGCGCGTAGCTGGCCAGGTACACCGCAAGTGGGATGAGCAGAAACGCGTAGGCGGTGGGAGCCACATCGCGGCGGATCACACCCAGCCACGGTCGCAGCACCCGGTATTGGCGGCGTGCCGCAACGTCGAACGCCAATGACATCAACCCGAAAAACGCCACGAAGTACAGTCCGGACCACTTTGTCGCACAAGCCAAACCGAGCAGCACCCCGGCGCCGAACCGCCACCACCGCACACCCAGCCGAGGTCCCCACACCGTCTCGTTGCTGCGGCCCTCGGTCAGCGCGATGTGCATGCGCTCGCGCACCTGATCCCGGTCGACGATCAGCGCACCGAACGCCGCGACGACGAAGAAAGCCAGGAAGCCGTCGAGCAGTGCGGTGCGCGCCACGACAAAACTGACCCCGTCGCCGATGAGCAGTAGTCCGGCGATTGCGCCGACCAACGTCGAACGGCTGATCCGTCGCACGATCCGCACGACCAGTGCCACCAGCAAAATACCGAGTACCGCGCCGGTGAATCGCCAGCCCAGCCCGTTATAGCCGAAGATGGCTTCGCCGATCGCGATCAGTTGCTTGCCCATCGGCGGATGAACGACGAGGCCGTACCCGGGGTTGTCCTCCACGCCGTGGTTGTGCAGCATCTGCCAGGCCTGCGGCGCGTAATGCTTCTCGTCGAAAATCGGTGTACCGGCGTCGGTCGGCGAACCCAGGTTCACGGTCCGGCTCACCGCGGCAAGACCGGTGATCACGGCCGTCACAACCCAGCCCTCTAACCGGTCGACGGGCCCGAAATCGGGCACCGGCATGATCGGCCCGGGGCTGATAACGGGTACTGCCCGCTCGGTAGCGACGAGTTCATCGGGCGGGGCAATCGTCACAGCCGCCGCTCCTCCTCATCGCTTCGGTCTGCATCGTCGTCGGCGCTGGTCATCACACGCGATCGTAAGCTGTCGGGCATGACCGGTGGTCGACTGTTGCTGGGTGCGACGCCGTTGGGCCAGCCGTCCGATGCGTCACCGCGGCTGATCGCCGCCGTGTCGTCGGCCGACATTGTGGCCGCTGAGGACACCCGCCGGGTGCGGACACTGGCCAAGGCGCTCGATGTCGCGATCGGCGGGAAGATCGTGAGCTTCTTCGATCACGTCGAGGCGTCCCGGGTGCCCGAGCTGGTCGACGAGATCAGCGCGGGCGCCACGGTGCTGGTGGTCAGCGACGCCGGGATGCCGTTGATCAACGACCCGGGCCATCGGCTGGTGGTGGCCTGCGTGGACGCCGGCCTGCCGGTGCACTGCCTGCCCGGCCCGTCGGCGGTGACGACCGCGCTGGCGGTATCGGGGCTGCCATCGGACAAGTTCTGCTTTGAGGGTTTTGCCCCCCGGAAACAGGCGGCGCGCAGAACCTGGTTGGCGTCGCTGGCGGGGGAGCGGCGCACCGCCGTGTTCTTCGAATCGCCGCGTCGGCTGTCCGCATGTCTGCGTGATGCGGTCGAACAGCTTGGCGGGGATCGCCGGGCGGCGGTGTGCCGCGAGCTGACCAAGGTCCACGAAGAAGTGGTCCGCGGATCGCTGGACGAGTTGGCGGCGTGGGCGGCCGACGGCGTGCTCGGTGAGATCACCGTGGTTTTGGCCGGTGCCATTGTGCGCGCTGACCTGCCCGCGCTGGTGGACGAGGTGAGCGCTTTGGTCGACGCGGGGATGGGCGTCAAAGACGCGTGCGCACAGGTGATTGCCGCGACACCGGGCGCGCCGTCACGGCGTGAGCTCTACGACGCGGTGCTGCGATCGCGCGGTTGAGGCGGCTCCCGCCCCGAGGATCGGTGCCGCCTTGTGCAGGCATTCGTCCCACTCGGCGTCGGCGTCGGAGTCGGCGGTGATCCCGCCGCCGGACCCCAGCACCGCGTTGCCCGCCGTGTCGAATTCCACGGTGCGGATCGCGACGTTGAGCTCACAGCCGGCCACCGGCGACGCCAAACCGACTGTGCCGCAATACACTCCACGTCTGGACTGCTCCCATTGTGAAATCAGTTGTCGCGCGCGTAGTTTGGGAGTGCCGGTAACCGAGGCGGGCGGGAACGCGGCGTCGAGTAGTGCCGATGTCGGCAGCTCGGCCGGCAGCAGCGCCGACACCGTCGACACCAGGTGCCACACACCCGGCGCGGGCCGCACCACCAGCAGCTCTGGCACGGTGACCGATCCGGTCACCGCGACCCGGCCGAGGTCGTTGCGGACCAGGTCGACGATCATGATGTTCTCGGCGACGTCCTTGACCGAGGCTCGCAGCGCCGACGGGGGTGCAGCCAGCGGCAGCGTGCCCTTGATCGGGCTCGATGTGACGACGTCACCGCGACGGCGCAAAAAGAGCTCCGGCGACAGCGACGCCACCGCGCCCCAGGGTCCGGCGACATAGGCGGCCCGCGCCGGCGCGGTGCGCGCGACGCCGTCGATGAAGAAGTCCAGCGGTTGCCCGGCGATCGTGCCGGCGAACTGGGTGCACACGCAGGCCTGGTAGACCTCGCCGGCGCGGATGGCCTCCAAGCAGGCCAGCACCCCGCCGCGGTGCGCGCGACGGTCGGCCGCATCCCAGTCGATCCGGTACGGCCGTGCCGGTACCGGCGCCGCCACGGCCTCCGCGAGCCAGGCCGCCATCGGGGCGCCGGACAGGCTCTCGTACCACCATTGCCGGTCACGGCCGCAGCGCAACACACAGTCGGTCCAGCCGCCCGCGGCCTCGGGTATTCGGGCGGGCCGCTCGTCGGCGCCCGCATCCGGGTAGGACAGATAGCCGATCCAGCCGCCGCCGACCCCGATGCCATACGCACCCGGTCGCACGGCGAACGCTTCGGCGGGGTCGACGGGTCGAATCGACACGCTCGGCGCGATCACCGCCAGCGCGCCGAACCAGTCACCGGTCAGCGCGGCCGGCGGCGGCAAGTCCAGCCGGTTGGTGGCGTCGCCGATCGCGCGCAGCACCTCGGGTACTCCGCCAAGATCGCCGAGCCGGTCGATTCTCACCACACCAGCTTGGCAGATCTCAGCTGCGGCTGATGTGGCGCACGGTCGTTGCGGCCGCCAGCTTGTCGGGGTTGCGCATCGCGTAGAAGTTGGTGATCTTGCCGTCGATGATCTCGACGGTAAAAACGCCCTCCAGGCGGCCGGCGGCATAGATCAGCATCGCCGGCGCGGCGTTGCAGATCACCATTTCCGCCCGGACGTCCGGCAATTGCAAGGCTCGGCCGACCAGCCCGACGACCGCCCTTGCGACTTTCTCGGCACCGATCACCGGCCGACGTGCCGCGCTGGCCTTGCCGCCGCTGTCGGCGGTCCAAGCCACGTCTGGAGCCAGCATCGACATCACCGTCTGCACGTCGCCGCTGGCCGCCGCTGCCATGAATTCCGCCGTGATGCGCGCGTTTTGCTCAGGGTCTACCGGGGCGAAGCGCCGGCGTCGGGCCTGCACGTGTTCGCGGGCCCGATGCGCGACCTGCCGCACCGCCGCCACCGATTTGCCTACCGCGGAGGCGATTTCGTCGTAATCGAATCCGAACACCTCGCGCAGCACGAACACCGCGCGTTCGTCGGGGCCTAAGGTCTCCAGCAGCACCAGCATCGCCATCGAAACCGATTCGGCGAGTACGACATCGGCCGACGGGTCTTGCTCCTCCAGCAGCAGCGGCTCGGGCAGCCACGGCCCGACGTAGTCCTCCCGACGCCGGGCCCCGGCCCGCAGTGCATTGAGCGCCTGACGGGTGACCAGCCTGGCCAGGTAGGACTTCGTGTCGTGCACGCCTGCCAGGTCTACCTCCGCCCAGCGCAGGTAGCTGTCCTGCAGCACATCATCGGATTCGGTTGCCGAGCCGAGGATTTCGTAGGCGATGGTGAACAGCAACGGCCGGAGCAACACGAACCGTTCGGCATGTTCGTCGGAGGTGGTCACCGCACCGCGACCGCGTCGTTCGCTGGTTGCTCGGGCCGCTTGCCGCCCTTGAGCCAGAAGTACGAGCCGGGCTTGGCGGCCTCACGGCGAATCGACCACACCGTCGCCTTGCAGATCGCCTCTTTGAGCGATGCGGCGAACCGGCCACCAACGACGGCGTTCACCGGAGTGTCGTCGGTGCGGGCGATTTGGAAGGTGGCGTACGAGCGGCCGAGGCTGACGCACTGTCCGACGAACGCCTGGCTCAGCGCCGCCGGGTCGGTCCCGGCGATGCGGCTGAGCACCGTGTTGGCGGCCTGCGCCCCCAACGGCCCGGCCGCCTGGCAGCTCATCCGTAGCGGTTGACCGGACGGCGCGGCGGCGTCACCGGCCGCCACGATGCGCGGGTCGTCCACGCTGGTCAGTGTTTCATCGGTGAGCAGCCGGCCCAGCGGGTCGGTGCGAAAGCCGCTGCGGGCGGCCAGTTCCGGCACGCCGAAGCCCGCCGTCCATACCGTCACTGCGCTGGGCAGGATCGCGCCGTCGGACAGGACGACGGCGTCCGCGCGAACTTCGCTGACCGCCGGCGTCTCCAGCACGTCGACGCCGAGGCGACGTAGCCATTTTGCCACCGAACGCCGACCCGCCCGGCTCAGCGACGGCCCCAGCACGCCGCCGCAGACCAGGGTCACGCGGCGCTGCCCGGCCAGCTCGGAGGCCGTTTCGATGCCGGTCAATCCCGCGCCGACCACGACGACGGGCGCGTCGGGATGCAGCTCGTCCAGTGCGTCACGCAGCCGCTCGGCATGCTCGAGTTCAGCGACCGGGTAAGCGAATTCGACCGCACCGGGCACCGCGGCGGGCACCACGCCAGTGCTGCCGACGGCGTAGATCAGGTAGTCGTAGTCCAGCACCGCACCGGAAGTCAGTTCGATCGTGCGGTCGGTGCTGTTGATCCGCTCGGCGCTGTCGACGATCAGCTGGATGCCCTCGCCGAGCATCGTGCCGTAGTCGACGGCGGCGGTGCCGCTGCCGGCGGCTAACTGATGCAACCGGATTCGCTCGACGAAGACCGGACGTGGGTTCACCAAAGTGATGTCGACGTCGGCGCGCAGCCGCAGGTGGTTGGCGGCCAGCGTTCCGGCGTATCCGCCACCGATCACGACGATGTGAGTGCGCTGGTCGGTCATTGCTGTCTCCTGTTCTCGCGGGATGTGCTGCCCTTGAGACACCGCCCGGCGCGCGGATGTGACAGCGTTGCCGCAGCTGTGACCAGGGTCACGTCGGCTGCGAAAACTCGGAGACCAGCAGATCCACCCGCGCGGCTTGATACTCCGGACGTAACCGGCTGGTGCGGTCGAGGGTGACCAACCCGTGCAGCGCCGCCCAGAGCACCTCGGTGAGCGTGTCGGCATCCCGAGTGCCTGCGACCAGGTCGACCGCCGCCCGCAGTTCGGCGAAAGCCGCGTGCAACTCAGGCGGAGTGTCCGCGGCGGCGAAGTGCAGTGTCGTGGGGCGGATGAACATCGCGTCGTACAGAGTGGGATTGTCGTCGGCAAACCGGATGTACGCGTGGGCGACTCGCGCCAGGGCATCCTGACCGTCGGTGGCACCGCCGCGGGCCGCGGCGAGCGCCTCGGCGAGCTCGCAGAATCCCTGCACGGCGACGGACGCGACGACTCCCTCCATGCTCGAGAAGTGCTTGTACAACACCGGCTGGCTGTACTCGATCTCGGTGGAAAGCCGGCGGGTGGTGACGGCGTCCCACCCCTCCTGTTCGGCCAGCTTGCGTGCCGTGGTGGTGATGAGTTGACGTCGCGCGGCCCGCTCCCGGGCTCGACGGTCTTCGATGGCCATAGAGGAATGTTAGCACCGACACAAAATCTAGCGGCGCTATTGCCAAAATCCGAGCGAGGGGTTAGCGTTGCTAACACCTACTACAGAAGAGGAGTTCGTCATGACGCAACTTGCCAACTTGTTCGCCTTGATCGCGGTGTTGGGCACCGCTGTGGTCTATGGCACCGACGTGTTCTGCGCGATGGTGCAACGGCCCGCGCTGGCCCGTATCGACGACTCAGCCCTGCTCGCGGTGATGGGCAACGTCCATCGCTACGGCGACCGCCGGATGCCGGTACCCGGTGTGCTCGGCATGGTGGCCGCGGCGATCAGTGTGGCAGTCGCCGCGGCGTCCGGCCATTGGGTGCAAGCGGTTGCCGCCGGTGTTGCCTTGGGGCTGCTGCTGATTTGGCTGGTGCTGTACCTGACAGTGAGCAAGCCGATCAACCAGCAGCTCACCGCCGGGGCCGATCATCTCGAGCTGCCGACGGATGCCCGTGCGCTGCAACGTAACTGGGATAAAGTGATCACAATCAGGGCCACGCTGCAGGGTCTGGCGGTTGCGGCATTGTGCTTCGCGCTGCTGGTCTGAACTGCTGGTCTGAAACTAACCGAAAGGGTATCGAAACCATGTTCAAGTCAAGGAATTACAAGCGATTGATCTTCCGCGCGGCTCCGCTGCTCAACGTGCCGGTAGCGGCGATAGCGAGCTCACCTCTCCTCGGAGCGAGACTGCGGCGCAGCGTCACGCTGATCACCTACACCGGGCGACGTTCCGGACGGACGTTCAGTATTCCGGTGGCGTACAGCCGCCGCGGTGACGAGATCGAGATCGTCCCAAACATGCCTGACGCCAAGACGTGGTGGCGCAACTTCGTCGGCGATGGCGCTCCAATTTCGCTGACGCTGGACGGAGCCGAGCGGACCGGACATGCGGTAGCTCACCAAGACGACAAAGGGCGCGTAACCGTCCGTGTTCGCCTCGCTAGCACGACTTAGTCGACTTGGTAGCGCGGGAACACGCCGGTGGGCGAGGGCAATTCCGTGCCGGGTGTCAGGCGGGTAGCGATGGCGGCAAACGTCCGCTGGTTTTGCGGCTGACTGAGCAAGTCCAATAGCTTGCCCGCCGACTCGGGCATCACCGGCTGGATCAACAGCGCGGCAATTCGCACCACTTCGCACGTGGTGTAAAGCACGGTGGCGAAACGGGTCTGGTCTGTCTCCGAGTCACTTTTGCGCAGCACCCACGGCTCCTGCGCCGAGAAGTACCTGTTCGCGGCGCCGAGCATCAGCCAGATCGCTTCCAGCGCTAAATGCATTGCTTGACTGTTGAATTCGGCGCGCACGCGCTCGAGCAGGCCATCGGCGGCGGCTAGCAGCTCGGTGTCGTCGGTGGTGAAATCGCCCGGCGTCGGGACGATCCCGTCGAGATTCTTGGCCACCATCGACAGCGATCGTTGCGCCAGGTTGCCCAATTCGTTGGCCAGGTCGGCGTTGATCCGGGTGATGATCGCCTCGTCGCTGTAGCTGCCGTCCTGGCCGAACGGGATCTCACGTAGCAGGAAGTAGCGCACCTGATCAACGCCGAACGTATCGACCAGGGTCAACGGGTCGACGATGTTGCCTACCGACTTGCTCATCTTCTCGCCGCGGTTTAGCAGAAAACCGTGCGCGAAAACCTTTCGCGGCAGCTCGATTCCGGCCGACATCAAAAACGCCGGCCAGTAGACGGCATGAAATCTGATGATGTCCTTGCCGATCATGTGCAAGTCGGCCGGCCAGTAGCGGCGGAACAACTCCGAGTCGGTGTCGGGGTAGCCGACCCCGGTCAGGTAGTTGGTCAGCGCATCGATCCAGACGTACATCACGTGATCGGGATGCCCGGGCACCTGCACCCCCCAGTCGAACGAGGTGCGCGAGATGGACAGATCACGCAGCCCGCCCGACACGAAGCTGACCACTTCGTTGCGCCGCACCTCGGGAGCGATGAAGTCCGGGTTGGCCTCGTAGTGGGCCAGCAGCTTGTCGGCATAGGCGGATAGCCGGAAGAAATAGGTCTGCTCCTCGGTCCAGGTCACGGGGGCACCGGTTTCGACGGCGATCCGGGTCCCGTCCACAAGCTGAGTCTCCGGTTCGGCGACGAATCGTTCATCACGGACCGAGTACCACCCGGAATAAGTGTCCAGGTAGAAGTCGCCGGCGGCCTCAATCCGTCGCCAGATCTCCTTGGACGCCTCGTGGTGGTCGGCGTCGGTGGTACGGATGAACCGGTCGAAGGAGATGTTCAACGTCTCCTGCAGCCGCTGGAACACATCGGAATTGCGCCGAGCCAGCTCGGCAGTGGGCAGCCCTTCGGCTTCCGCGGCCTGGGCCATCTTGAGGCCGTGCTCGTCGGTTCCGGTCAGGAAGCGCACGTCGAAGCCGTCCAGCCGCTTGAATCGCGCGATGGCGTCGGTGGCGATGTACTCATACGCGTTCCCCAAGTGCGGCGCGGCGTTGGGGTACGTGATCGCCGTGGTGATGTAGTAGGGCGTCATCGTCTCTCACCCTATTGTGTGCGCGTGGGTTCCAAACGTCCGCCGCCACCGGTTCCCGAGCCGTTGAGTCCGCTGATCGACGCGCACACCCACCTCGATGCGTGCGGCGCCGAGGACGGTGAGGACGTGCGCGCCATCGTCGACCGCGCCGCAGCGGTCGGCGTGGTCGCGGTGGTCACCATTGCCGACGACCTGGCCTCGGCGCGCTGGGTGACACGGGCCGCCGAGTGGGACCCGCGCGTCTACGCCGCGGTGGCGCTGCACCCGACCCGCGCCGCCGCGCTCACCGATGCGGCCCGCGCCGAGATCGAGCAATTGGTCGCCCACCCGCGCGTAGTGGCGGTCGGTGAGACCGGCATGGATCTGTACTGGCCGGGCCGGCTGGAGGGCTGTGCGGAGCCTGCTGTGCAGCGCGAGGCCTTCGCGTGGCACATCGACCTCGCCAAACGGACCGGCAAACCGCTGATGATCCACAACCGCGATGCCGACTTCGAGGTGCTCGACGTGCTGCGCGCCGAAGGTGCGCCGGACACCGTGATCTTTCACTGCTTCTCCTCGGGCCACGATATGGCACGGGCCTGCGTCGACGCCGGATGGCTGGTCAGCCTGTCCGGCACGGTGAGTTTCCGTAACGCGCGTGAGCTGCGGGAAGCCGTCCCGCTGATCCCCGCGGCGCAGCTGCTGGTGGAGACCGACGCACCGTTTCTGGCTCCCCATCCCTACCGTGGGGCGCCGAACGAGCCGTACTGCCTGCCCTACACTGTTCGGGCGCTGGCCGAGCTCGTCGATCGGCCGGCCGGCGAACTGGCCGAGGTCACCACCGGCAATGCCGGGCGGGCCTACGGATTGGCCGCACGCAGTTAATAGCCCGTTAAAGCGGTTACCCCGGAGTTGCTCTATCTAGGCCGGTTCGTTACCGTCTTGTGATCGAACGGTGAGGCCCCTGGTGGGCCTTTTGCTTTGCTTACGAACTGTTACTGAAGTGGTTGTTGAGGTCGGGGATATACGCGCGTTGAACGTACTTACGAAACTCCATCAGGCTCCCTCACCGGCTCTGCGGCTCCTGGTCGCGGGTCTGCTGCTGGTCTTGGCCTTTGCCGGCGGCTATGCCGTCTCCGACTACAAGACGGTGACGCTGAGTGTCGACGGGACCGCTATGACCGTGACGACCATGAAGTCGCGGGTGATCGACATCATCAGGGAGAACGGGTTCAACGTCAGCGAGCGTGATGACCTCTATCCCGCCGCCGGCGAGCGAGTCCGCAACGCGGAAGACATCGTGCTGCGGCGCAGCCGGCCGCTACAGATCTCACTGGACGGCCAGAACGCCAAGGAGGTGTGGACGACCGCGTCCACGGTCGACGAGGCGCTGGCCCAGCTGGCGATGACCGACACGGCTCCGGCCGCAGCCTCGCGAGGCAGCCGCGTCCCGCTCGCGGGGATGGCTTTGCCGGTCGTCAGCGCCAAGACGGTCGAACTCGACGACGCCGGCGCGGTGCGCAACGTGCACCTGGCCGCGGCCAGGGTCGGCGACCTGCTGGCCGGCGTCGGGGCGCCGCTGCTGCAAAGTGACCAGGTCACTCCCGGCGCGGCGGCGCCGGTGATCGACGGCATGCACATCCAGGTGATCCGCAACCGCATCGAGAAGATCACCGAGCGGGTGCCGCTGATTCCGCCGAAGCGCCGGATCGAGGACCCGGATATGAACAAGGACCGCGAGGTCGTCGAAGACACGGGCGCACCGGGCACCCAGGACGTGACGTTCTCGGTCTCGAAGGTCAACGGCGTCGAGACCGGCCGGCTGCCGGTCGCCAGCCACGTGATCACCCCCGCCCGCGAGGCGGTGGTGCGGGTCGGCACCAAACCCGGCACCGACGTGCCGGACGTTGTCAATGGAGAGATCTGGGACGCCATTTCGCGCTGCGAGGCCGGCGGAAACTGGGCGATCAACACCGGAAACGGCTACTACGGCGGCGTCCAGTTCGACCAGGGCACCTGGGAGCGTAACGGCGGCCTGCGGTTCGCGCCCCGCGCCGACCTGGCGACCCGGGAAGAGCAGATCGCCATTGCCCAGGTCACGCAGGCCCGCCAGGGCTGGGGAGCGTGGCCGGCGTGCAGCGGAAGAACGGGTGCACGCTGACCATCCGGTTGCTGGGGCGCACCGAGATCCGTCGGCTGGCCAAAGAACTCGAATTCCGGCCCCGCAAATCGTTGGGCCAGAACTTCGTTCACGACGCCAACACTGTGCGCCGCATCGTGTCGTCCTCCGGAGTCAACCGGCAGGATCATGTCCTTGAGGTCGGTCCCGGTCTGGGATCGCTGACGCTGGGGTTGCTGGACCGCGGGGCCACGGTCAGCGCCGTCGAGATCGACCCGGTGCTGGCCGGCAGGCTGCCGAAGACCATTGCCGAGCATTCGCACAGCGAAATCCACCGGCTGACCGTGCTGAACCGCGATGTGTTGTCCATCGGGCCCGCCGATCTCTCTGCCGAGCCCACGGCGGTGGTGGCGAATCTGCCCTATAACGTCGCCGTTCCGGCGCTGCTGCACCTGCTCGCCGAATTCCCGTCGCTGCGCACTGTGATGGTGATGGTGCAGGCCGAGGTCGCCGAACGGCTGGCCGCCGAACCGGGTGGTAAGGAGTACGGCGTACCCAGCGTCAAGGTCCGCTTCTACGGACAGGTCCGCCGCCATGGCATGGTGTCGCCGACCGTCTTCTGGCCTATTCCGCGCGTCTATTCCGGGCTGGTGCGCATCGACCGGCGTGCAAATCCGCCCTGGCCGACCGACAAGGCTTTCCGTCAAAACGTGTTCAAACTTATTGATATCGCATTTGCTCAGCGGCGCAAGACATCTCGCAATGCGTTCGTCGAGTGGGCGGGTTCGGGCAACGAATCGGCGAGCCGCTTGCTCGCCGCCAGTATCGACCCGGCGCGCCGCGGTGAGACGCTGACCATCGACGAATTCGTGCGGCTGTATCAGCGCTCGGGTGAAGCCGGCGGCGACAATCCCGCGGGCCTGCACCAACGGCACGTCTCGGCGAGCTGACGGGCCACGGGTAGGGGTTTGCGCGCGGGCGATAAAGTCTCGTGCGATGCCGATGGACCCAAACACCGCTGCTCAGTGGGTGCCCACTGGGTCGGTTACCGTTCGGGCGCCGGGCAAAATCAACCTTTACCTGGCCGTCGGCGAGCGCCGCGATAACGGCTATCACGACCTGACGACGGTGTTTCATGCTGTCTCCCTGGTCGACGAGATCACGGTCCGCAACGCCGATGTGCTCTCGCTCGAGGTCAGCGGGGAGGGTGCCGACCTGTTACCCGTCGACGAGCGCAATCTGGCCTGGCAGGCCGCCGAACTGATGGCCGATCACGTGGGCCGGGCGCCCGACGTCTCGATCGCCATCGACAAATCCATCCCGGTGGCCGGCGGGATGGGTGGTGGCAGTGCCGACGCGGCGGCCGTGCTGGTCGCGATCAACTCACTCTGGGAACTCGGGGTACCACGCCGCGACCTGCACATGCTTGCTGCCAAGTTGGGCAGCGACGTGCCGTTCGCACTGCACGGGGGCACCGCGCTGGGCACCGGTCGCGGTGAGGAGCTGGCCACGGTGCTGGCCCGAAACACCTTCCATTGGGTGCTGGCGTTCGCCGATGGCGGGTTGTCCACCGCCGCGGTGTTCGCCGAGCTGGACCGACTCAGAGACGTCGGGACGCCGCCGACGCTCGACGAAGCCGGTCCGGTCCTCGCGGCGTTGGCGGCCGGTGACCCGGAGCAGTTGGCGCCGCTGCTGGGCAACGAACTGCAGGCGGCCGCGCTGAGCGTGGATCCGGGCTTGCGCCGCGTCTTGCGTGCCGGCGTCGAAGCGGGCGCGCTGGCCGGCATCGTGTCGGGTTCCGGGCCGACATGTACGTTCCTGTGCCGGTCGGCACCCTCAGCGGTGGACGTCGGCACCGAGCTTTCCGGAGCCGGTGTCTGCCGCACCGTGCGCGTCGCCAGCGGGCCTGTGCACGGCGCGCGGGTGGTGCCGGCACCCGCCGCGGGTGCCTGAGCCAAACCCGATTCCACCCGCGAGTTTGGCAGTTACTTAAGAGGAGTTTAAGATGTTCGACGGTGACGAATACCGGTCGAGAAATGCGCCTGGTTCTTCCGCCTGCCGATCATGTCGGCGGGCGTTCTGTGAACTCCATCGGCCGCCGTGTCCTTGCCGCAACCGCTTCATCACCGATTCGAGACGAAATCGCTCCCCAATTGTGGGCGTGCGGCTGCACCAAAGTGTGGTTGAGCAGGGGCAGCATTAGACGCTGGGCGTTGCCGACGGAACCGAGGAGGCTACCGTGAGCAGGTTTACCGAGAACATGTTCCGCAACGCTCACGAGAGCGCGAAGGGCATGGTGACCGGCGAACCGCACCAGCCGGTTCGGCACACCTGGCTTGAGGTCCACCAGCGTGCCCGCCGAGTGGCTGGCGGCTTGGCGGCGACCGGCATCGGCCACGGTGACGGGGTCGGCGTGCTGGCCGGCGCACCGGTGGAAATCGCGCCGACGGCCCAGGGGCTGTGGATGCGCGGCGCCAGCCTGACCATGCTGCATCAGCCCACGCCGCGCACCGACCTCGGGTTGTGGGCAAAGGACACGACCACCGTCGTTGACATGATCGAGGCGAAGGCGGTGATCGTCTCCGACCCGTTCATGGCGGCGGCGCCGGTGCTCGAGGAACGCGGCCTGAAGGTGCTGACGGTCGAGCAGCTGCTGGCTTCCGACCCGATCGACCCCATCGACACCGACGAGGACGACTTGGCGTTGATGCAGCTGACGTCCGGTTCCACCGGTTCACCGAAGGCGGTGCACATCACGCACCGCAACATCTACTCCAACGCCGAGGCGATGTTCATCGGCGCCAAGATGGATCCCAGCGGCAACGACGTGATGCTCAGCTGGCTGCCGTGCTTCCACGACATGGGCATGGTGGGCTTTTTGACCGTGCCGATGTACTTCGGTATCGAGCTGGTCAAGGTCACCCCGATGGACTTCCTGCGCGACACGCTGCTGTGGGCCAAGCTGATCGACAAATACGGCGGCACCATGACGGCCGCCCCCAACTTCGCCTACGCGCTGTTCGCCAAGCGGCTGCGCAAACAGGCCACTCCTGGTCAATTCGACTTGTCCACGCTGCGCTTTGCGTTGTCGGGTGCCGAGCCGGTGGACCCCGCCGACGTCGAGGATCTGATCGACGCCGGCAAGCCGTTCGGGCTGCGGCCCGAGGCGGTGATGCCCGCCTACGGCATGGCCGAGACGACCCTGGCGGTGTCGTTCTCCGAACTCGGCGACGGGCTGGTGGTCGACGAGGTGGACGCTGATCTGCTGGCCGCGCTGCGACGTGCGGTGCCGGCCACCAAGGGCAACACTCGTCGGCTGGCATCACTGGGGCCGTTGCTGACCGGCATCGAGGCGCGCATCGTCGACGAGGACGGCGCCGTACTACCGACCCGCGGTGTTGGCGTGATCGAGTTGCGTGGTGAACCGGTGACGCCGGGTTACACCACGATGGGTGGCTTCATCCCGGCGCAGGACGAGCACGGCTGGTACGACACCGGCGACCTTGGCTACCTGATGGAGAACGGCCACATTGTGGTGTGTGGTCGGGTCAAGGACGTCATCATCATGGCCGGCCGCAACATCTATCCCACCGACATCGAGCGGGCCGCATGCCGGGTCGAGGGCGTCCGCCCGGGCTGCGCGGTGGCTGTGCGGCTTGACGCCGGGCACGCCCGGGAGACCTTCGCCGTCGCGGTCGAGTCCAACGCTTACCAGGATCCTGCCGAAGTGCGCCGCATCGAGCATCAGGTCGCACACGAGGTCGTGAGTGAGGTCGACGTGCGGCCGCGCAACGTCGTGGTGCTGGGTCCCGGGACGATCCCGAAGACGCCGTCGGGCAAGCTGCAGCGGGCCAACTCCGTCACCTTGGTGACCTAACCCGCCAGCGCCCACCGGGGCCCGCCAGAGGCCGAATTACCAGGCGTGGACCTGGTTTTGAGCCGGCTCCAGCCCCAATTCGATAAGTAGCTCGGTGGCGTCAGCGGCTTGCTCGCAGATCGTCGGCACCTCCGGGCGTTCGGCGGCGGTGAAGTTCTCCAGCACGAACGCCGCCGGGTCCTTCCGTCCCGGTGGTCGGCCGATCCCGATCCGTACGCGCTGAAAGTCCTTGGTGCCCAACGCCGCCGCCACCGAGCGCAGCCCGTTGTGCCCGCCCTCGCCGCCGCCGATCTTTAGCCGGATCTGACCGAAGTCGATGTCGAGTTCGTCATGGATGACGAGGATGTCCGCGGGCGGCACCGAATAGAACTTGGCCAGCGGGCCCACTTGGCGGCCGGACTCATTCATGTAGCAACGCGGCTTGGCCAGTACCACTGGCCGTCCACCGAGCCGACCGGTAACGATCTCAGCGCCGGACCGCTTGTGCACCTTGAAGTTTGAACCCAGCCGGGCAGCAAGCCGGTCTGCAACCATGAACCCCAGATTGTGCCGGGTCTGGGCATAGTTGGATCCGGGGTTGCCCAGGCCCACCACCAGTTGTGGGTCGGCCACCGGTTATTCGGATTCGGACTCGGCTTCGGGCGCCTCTTCTTCGGCGGCAGCCTCGGCTTCCGGCTCCTCGCCTTCGGCCACCTCGCCGGCGCCCTCGGCTTCGAGTTCCTCGGCGGTCGGCGCGATCACCACGTTGACGACCAGCAGGTCGGGGTCGTCGATCAGCGTGACACCCGCGGGCAGGGCGATCTGCCCGGCGGTGAACTGGGTACCGGCCTCGGCGCCTTCGACCGACACGGTCAACGACTCGGGAATCGACAGCGCCTCGGCCTCGATCTCGATGGTGTTGGTGTCCTGGGTGACCAAGGTGCCGGATGCGGCCTCGCCCACCACGTCGACGGTGACCTCGACGACAACCTTCTCGCC